>CAZNVD010000004.1:29224-72630 GCA_964576505.1 uncultured Methanosarcinales archaeon | reverse complement strand
TGTCCGGCTCCAATCAAACTAAGATCTGCGACCACTGACCCAAAATCAACTTCACTATCTTCATCAGTAATAGCCGCAACAATCACATTATTACTTATGTTGCTTCCAAGAACATCATGCTCACCAACTTGAATATCAATAATCGGTCCACTCGCATCAATTCCTACGGAAATTGAAAGACTCTGTTGACCAACATTGCCGCCTGCATCTTTAGCCTGTAGCGATCCACTCAAAACCGTATCTTCATTAATTGTCACACTTCCTGTCCATGTACATCTATATTGACCGCCTTCCTTAACACATGAGCCTTGTTGGATGCCTTGTGTATAACCAGTAAGCTGCAGACTTGCAGAAACTAAATCAGTATCCTCTTGAATCAGCGCTTCAAATTGAATTTGATGTACACCTACTGGCAACGACACAACTCTTTGCCCTCTATAGATAAAGTTAGCCTGAACAATTACTGGAGCACTCCCATCATATGTAACTTGTTGAGACTGCACATACCCACTCATAACATTAAGTGCCTGGTCAGTCGCCCGTGCATACAAAGTAACTTTAGAAGTCTGCCCAGTCATATTAAAGAATACAATTTGGCTTTTGCTGCAATCAGTCACACTCAAAGATTCAAAATTCTGCACTGCAACAAGTTGGGTGAACAAAGGATCACGACTAATCTCAATAGTCCTGATACCAGAACATTTATCAGTATTATCTGCGCTATCCCGAACTTGCAATGTTGCAGATGCCTGTTGTCCTGCAGAAACATATTGACTATTAACTACAAATGATGTAATCTCAGGAGCAGTATTATCAACAACAAGTGGAACAAGTTGAGTCGCAGTTCCATACCTGACAATAATTGGTGTTTCTCCTTCATTCAAAGACACAGAAACAACAACAGTACAAAGTGAAAATTCTCCCTCCACATCACAACTTTCAAACACCTGTCCATTAACTGTTACATCCTCAGGCTGCACATCATCGCTTTTTATTCTCACTGTAACCGTAATCACCTGACTATTTAGTCTTGCAACCTGGTGTATTTCTAATGAATCATAAACCTGGATGCTCTTAATAATTCCTGCAAATTCAGAAGATCTTGTCGCAATCGCTGGTGTTGCAAAAAATGACAAACTCAAAACTAGATAAATCATTATCAACGCATTACTTTTCAGTTTTGATGTATTTACATTCATCTTTTTATTTTATCTCCATCTAGGTATAATGTATTTAGTATAATTCTTTGACAATATAAGAGCACTATCCAGCGCCGCCCCAAGTTGCTCATGACTCTTCGGAGGAGTCGCACGAATCATGAAAATATCTAATTGCTTTGCAGGATCTTCAATAAACACTCTATCTGCTGTCCACATCTGAGTTTGCCTTGAAAGCACCACTCCACCTAGTGTCGCAGGCTTAACTTCAATCTCTGGCAATTCAACACTTTGTTTTCCAACTGTTACTTTTCTTGCAGGAATATATATTCCCGCAGAAGAAACAAACTGTCCAGACACTTCATATACTCCCGGTGCAACCGAAATTTCAGCAATCGGTTGATTCCCATCAAAAGCAGCCACTTGCGTATGAATAATCTGACCATCCTGTCCAATTTGATTCAACGTAATATATGCGCTATCCTCTCCAGAAATGAGTTTTGTCTGGCTCGCAAGCCCGCCTTCACTTTCAAGTCCTGCTTTAACCCGAGACAAAGTAAGTTCATCTCTAATGTATAGGCTCACATTTTTCCTGTGAAGTTCCCTCAGCACCCCATAAACAGATTCAGCTTTACTTTGTGTAGTATCAAGTGGTTTTCTATCTCCAGCATATTCATCCTTTGAAAATACAACAAATCCACCTCTGCACAAAGGATATTGAGCAGTCAGCACTCCATCTGCACCAGTCTCGCCAATATAAGCAGAATCATCTCCGCAATCGTAATAGACATGAGCCTCAGAAACCGGCTGTAATAAATCATTATAAGCAGTAGCAGTTACCGGCGCACTTATTCTTTGCACCTCACTTCCAAATAACGATGCACCGCCTTGATTAAATTCACCAATTTCATCAATACTCGTCTTCAAAGGTTTATTATTTCTAACATTAGATTCAAGCGCATACCAGAAACTATATCCTTCACCATTAAATGCATCTTGCTGTCTGATCTCGACAAGTACAGGATAAGAAATATCATAATAGAAATTATATGACTGGGCAAAAAGATTGAACACTGATGGGAAATTCTGCTGCAATTCCTCAGGTCTCACAATTTGACCATCCCTTGGAGTAATATCAAAGTAAATAGGCCAGTCAAGATAAGCAAATGAAACATCCAAATCATCATATTTGACTAATTTATCTTCCCCCAAATTAAACACAAGCGAATTATACATTCCTTGCCTCAGCTGTCCTCCAAGTCCAGCATCCGCATCAACAACAAATGGAAAGAAATTATTAGTTCCCATCACACTTATTGCAGGAATATAAGTAAGAAGTATCTCTTGAATTCTATTTCTAACCTGTGGCACCGTCCAATACACCTTTTGTGGCCCTACTGTCTCAGCAGCAATCGGTGGCAATTTGTCTTGTTTAACCGCTCCGTATGCAGAAACAAAGCTCATAGTATTATATTCAAGGAACGCATTATCAACCTGCTGCTTAAGCACAAGCTTACCAAAATCAATAACTCTTGATAGACTGACATCATGCATAGCCCCGAAAGACAGGAATGAAAACTTCTCCTCACCAATTGTCGCATCAAATGAATAATCAACTCTCACCACTACATCTTCAGCCCGCACAAGTACTGTTGCCTTCGGCTCTCCTGTAACTTCAAAAGAATATCCTTGAGTTTTGAATTGATTAAAATTATCTATGCATACTGGAAGTTCTTTTTGAATATATGTCTGCAATCCTTGTCGAATTTGGTCAGATGTTGGCACTCTCTGTTCAAAACTACATTCTCTGCATGTATTTCTGCTCTTAAGCATATGCCAGTACGGAACCGCAACATTTTCCCCAAGCACTACCCCATCACTTTCAGTTGGTTCTCCCCCAAATTTGAATTCTCTGCCAGCCAATTCTTTATCTGTAACACTAATATAACCCGCCTGCCTTCCTAAAAGCTCTAATCCTTCACGACTTACCCTTTGCACACAATCATCTACAAAAAGAAAAATTGGATGGAATTGAGATGGCACTCTTTGAAGTTCTTCTTCAGCTGTTGGAACATCTCCCTCACGTCTGACAGTAAAAAGAATTATACTTGCGATAAGAAGTAATAATCCGACGACTACATAAACACTCACTTGCCCCTTTTTTTTCGCCATAACTACCCCGTGAAAGGCACAAATTGTTTTTAAATGTTTGTGATCGTGGAGGCTGGCGAGAATAGTATATGTTGCGCATGACGCGTGGGGGGATGCCCCCTACGGGGTCACGCGTAGGACATTTTGCACGCAAAATGTCCGTCATGCCGCAACCCTGCTACTATTTGTATTTTTAGATTTGTTTGTACACTATTTTCAGCATAAACAATTTAAATAGTAGATTCTTGAAATTTATAAATGGCTTCACTTGAGGAGAAAACTCCAAAAACTAAGAATTTGGCTTTAACTAAGCTAGCCTCGCTTTTAGAAACCAAGATTGAGCATGAAAAAAAGCGGGATGTATGGAGCGAAAAAGATCTTGCTAACCTTAAGATTCTGGAAGAAGCCTTAAGCAAAATTAAGGTTCTTCTCACCAGTCCGTCTGCAAAAACTCCTGTGCCAAACGACAGCAAGCTTGCAGAAATGATTCAATCATTGCAACCTTTACAGTCGCAGAAAAAAGAAGAAAAAGATGGTAAACCTGAAAAGAATGAATCTGAAAAGGAATCTGATGACTCCAAATCTATCACAAATCTGGTAGAACAATTAACAGAAAAAAAGGAAGATGCTCCAGCTCAAATTGCAGCCCCTCAACCAGGCAACGATAATCTATATAAATTCAAAGCGAATTATGATCAATATCAAAAAAAGCAGGATGACAACGGCTCACTATATCAAAAGCCTCAAGACTACCTGGCTAAACCATCAAATTCCGATAACAAGTATGATGCTAACAAAGGTCTGGAAGGAAACCTTCCTCAGCATCAGTATGATTCCAGACCAAAAACAAAAGGCGAGGAATTATACGATAGTTTAACAAAAGATAAATTAAGTGCAAAAAAAGATAAAGAGCAAAGAGACTATACAATTCATTAACTAATACTCAAACTAATAACTAAACACCAATAACTAAAAACAAAAATTCAAACTAAATACTTCAAACTAAATACAAATAACCCAAAACTCAAATTACTAAATTCAAACAACTATCAAAAACCAAAATGGCAGACCAAATGTGGGGAGATTACCCGACTGCAATGGATTACAGTTGGGGTCCTCTGAGACATACTGAAAAAAACAAGATGTTTCGCAAGGATATTGGTGTAGGCGTTGCAGAAATAGAAGGAAAAATCAAGCAGGTCATGGACCAGAAGATGAAGCTTGGTGCCAAAAGCATGGAGATTCAGCTTGGTGGAAGAAATGCTGCAGACAGTGGTGCTGAAACTCACGGTAAAGAAGTAAGAGATGAAATTAAACGAATGGCTGAAGTCAATGAAGTTGACATTCAGTCTGTTCACGCCCCTTCTTATTTAACTGGATTCTCAGGTTGGGACGCCAGACAAGGACAATTTAATGAAGAGCAAGCTGCTGGAACAGTAGATGAAATTAAATCTGCAATCGATTTTGCAGCCGATGTTACCCATGGTGGCTCAGTCGTCGTCCACCTTGGAGAATTTCCTCGTCCTGTAGATCAAATTAAAGGTTTCGAAGATTACGAAGGTTCCGCATACGGCCAGGCTGCATATTTCGCTGACAAAAAATCAGGTAAAGTCCAGCAGCTTCCCCGGGACTATAAAGTAAAACGTGTCGCTCGAAGGGATGATGAAGGACATCAAGGCGAAATTAAGCTTGATGATAACGGCATTCCAATAATTGAAGAAGTTACCTGGTACAATTACAAGACTGAATTTGATAGAAACCCTGATGCATTCAAAAATAAATATTTTGAAGAAGAACTGCAAGCAAACAAACCCTTGACCGGCGACATAATTGCCCGGGCTCTCTTTAAAGATTATTTTAAGAGCGGTATTGAAGATCTTAATGCAGAAATTGAGCAACACATAGGCCGCAGGGATGAATACAAAAGTGGATACAACGAATTAAAAGATAAAACAAAAGACAATGTTGCCGCAGAAATTACTGCAGAAAGGGTACGCTCAAGGGAACCAGCTCCAAATCAAGATGAAATTGACAGAGCATTCAATAAAATGGAAAATGCAAGAAAAATGTATCAGGATAGAATGGCCGCAGAAAATCTTGCAATCGCTGCCCAGCTCAAGAAAAAAAAGGACACAGAAGAAGCGATGGATAACATCGTCCCAATTTCAGAAGTCGCTCTCACCCGTTCTGCAGACAATCTTGCAAAATTAGGCATTTACGCAATGCAGCAAACCCAGGCTCATAAACTTGATCGTCCTCTCACAATCACCGCAGAAAATTTAGCCGCAAACATGTATGGTGGCAAAGTTGAAGATGTCATGGACATTCTAGATAAAGCAAGACAGGCATTCGTGGATCGTTTGAGTGAAAAAGAAATTCCAGATCCAACTGGAGCTCAGGAAGGCAAAATAAGAAATCCATATTACGATAAATCATTTGCGGGAGAAGAAGGAAAAAAGAAGGCTCTTGAAATCGCAAAAAAGCATATCAAAACAACCTTAGACTTCCAGCATTTAGGAATGTGGCAGAAACATTTCGTATTAGACAAAGAGAATTTAGATGACGATGAAAAGAAATTGCTCAAACAAGGAGACTACGAAGGAGCAAGAAAGCATCAATTCGATAAATGGTATTTAGAACAGGTCAATACTTTAGCTGCAAAAGGTGACTACATAGGTAACTTGCATATAGTAGATGGCATGGGCCGGGCTCACGTCCACCTTCCAATGGGTCAGGGCCAGCATTTAATCTCAGACGCATTATTAGCACTAAGAGAAAAAGGAATTGATGTCCCAATGACATCAGAAGGATGGCTTGAAGGTCCTGAACGACAACTTTTAGAATCCTGGTCACAAGGTGGAGAAGGAGGAAAAACAATTTATCACTCAGATTCTGGTCCTGTTTACTGGAACCAACTCAACCGCGCATACATGGGAACTGCAATCCGTCCTCCAGATTATTTACTGCCTGGAACTGTAACAGACAAAGAAGCCTTTGGCTTAGGAACAGATGTACCTATCGACTGATCCCGTGCAACTCTGCTTCTTTTGTTTCAAGAATTTCTCCCTGCAAAACAAATTGTGTAGCAGTTTTTACCTCAACATAAACCCATTTTCCAAGAATGTCTTGATCACTCTCAATAACAACTTGTTTGTAATTAGAAGTTCTTGCAATATAATCTTTCCTTTTCTCAGCAACATAGCACCATCCTTTCCATCCAGCCATTTTTTTATTTTGTTGCAAACTAACTTTTCGGAACAGTGAACTTAATACTCTCGACCGCTTCTTCAATTCACCGCCATCAATCTGTCCATCCATTACTGAAGCAGCCGTTCCTTCTCTGCCCTGGAATCGTGAAATATTTACAACATCAATATTCAATTTTTCAACAGCATCACAGCTTTCCATGAACTCCTCCCTGGTTTCTCCTGGAAATCCGCAAATTATGTCTGTTGCAATCACAATATCTGGAATCTCTTCTCTAAATCGTTTCACAATCTCAAAATATTCTTCTCTTGTATATTTCCTGTTCATAAGTTTCAATATTCTATTATTTCCCGCTTGAATTGGAATATGAAGAAACTTATACACCTTTTCAGATTTCATTGCACTTATCATTTCATCCACAACTGGTGCAATTGTATCTGGATTCAGCATTCCAACTCGCATTCTAAAATCTCCGCCAATCTCACAGATTTTTTTAACAAGCTGTGGCAGCTTAGATTCTCCAGTTTCATCAATCCCATAACTTGCAGTATCCATTGAAGTCAGCCAGAACTCCCCCACTCCTTCCTTCACCGCACTGCTGAATTGATGCAATAAATTAACTTCATCATAACTCTTCAGTTTTCCTTTAATCAGCACAGTAGAACAGAATGTGCATGCCCCACTACAAGAATTATTGATCTGAAGAATTGAAACATGTGGATTCAATCGAACCCGTGGATTGGCTGATTTATCTTCATGAGCCCGATCTATATATGCAACCTGCTCTCCTGAAAAAACAGCTTGTGCAGCCGATCCAATCTTTGTAATATTGTGTGTTGAAACAAACGACGCCTCTGGCGCTATTTTCTTAAACTGCGGAAAAGCAAGCCTTGGAATGCAACCAGAAACAACAAGCTTCTTTCCATGATCAACAGCGAACTTGTATTGTTTCTTAATCTCTTTAGCAGCAGTCTTAGTCCCCTTAACTGTGCACACATTAACAACAATAAGGTCAGCATCTTCTGCTTGTAGACTAGTTTCATACCCATCTCTGGCAAGTAAACCAGCCATCATCTCACTTTCAGAAAAATTCGTGCTGCATCCCTGTGTTTCAAAATAAACGCGCTTCATAAACAGTCTCGAAAGAAAATCATTTTTAAACTTTTTTAATTAAATTCATTCTTACTCAAATATTTATACCTTTTTGACAAATTTACATCAAAAATGACAAACTTTAAAAAATACCCCTTATAAACACCCTTATGACTTCAATAAATAGGCAAATCTGGCGTTATATAGACCTGGACGTAAGCATTCAAAAGAACCTCATGCGAGGAGCTGTAAATTCAAGAGGCCTTGCAAAGTACTTCATAAGAAAGTACAATCTATCTGCAAGCGTTGACGCAGTTATTTCTGCAATTAGACGTTATGAATCTGAGAAGACATTAGATGAACACGAACTAACAGTAAGAGAAATTTTCCAGAATGCCACCATTGTTACAAGAAACAATCTTGTTTCAATCACCTGTTCAGACAAAGCAAAAAAAGATATTCCCGTTTTGTTCAAAAATAAAGCCATTGTCACCCGTGATCTTCCAAGAATTATTACTGGAAGAAATGAAGTCAAAATCATAGCTCAGACTGTAAGCCTTCCAGCAGTAATAGACATTGTGGGCAAAGCGAATATTCTCCACATTGAAGAAAATCTAAGTGAGGTCGGGATTTTAATGAAAAGAGATGCTATTCCTACTCCAGGTGTTGTTGCCAGGATCACAGGTGAGATTGCTCTCAGCACAATAAACATTCATGAACTTATTATTTGTCCACCCGAAGTATTCTTATATGTAAAAAACGAAGACACAGTCCCTGCTCATCAAGCCATCATGCAACTTGTCCAGCATTAATTCTAATTAGGCTTCCACAATCCTTAAAAGATACGCCTGTCTAATAATAAAATGCTCAAATGCGACTTCCACGCTCACGCTTCTGAACCATTTGAAACTGTCTACGATGAAGAACTATTTGTAAAGACCGCCTCAAAGCTGGGCTACAATGTCGTTGCAGTAACAAATCACGATAGCATAGATCCAATTAAAAATGCCATACACTGGGGGAAAAAATACAATGTGCTCGTCATTCCCGGCACCGAGCGAACAATTCAGGGGTGTCACGTCTTATGCCTTGGAGATGTCTCGGGCATTATGAAAGTCCACACCTTTGCTCAACTCATTCAATACAAAAAAACTCACAATCTTCTGACTATCGCCGCCCATCCTGGATTTATTGCGCATTCAATGGGTTTCAAATTGTTATGGTGGCACAAAGCAATTGACGCAATAGAGTACAGCTTTTTTTACACCAGATTTTTCAATCTCAACATTTTTGCAAGACTTGCATCATTCATCCTGAAAAAACCATTGATTGCAAATTCAGATTGTCATCGTCTGGACCAGCTTGATCGCAACTATACAAATATAGACGCAAAACCAGCCATAGATTCAATTTTTGCCGCAATAAGAAAAAATAAATGTAAAATTAAGACTAATCCTCTCTCTTTTCAGGAATTGCTCACATTTATGGAACTATTTATACAAACTGGCAAAAATCGAAAGGCAAAAAGAAATCTTCAGCACTAGCCTCCACACAGAAAATGTTCTTCACACACAATCTGGCTCAATGGAATTACTGTACTGCTTGAATACTCTAATAGCTCAAAAGCATGCTCTTTGAACCTTGGAATATCTTGAAGTTCCTTAAACAATCCTTCTACTACAACATCTCTTTTATTGCTTACTGCACAATAATTCACACATTCATTATTAGGTAGTTCACTAAGCAGCTGAGAATTGCATTGAACCCCATGAAAGATAAACAGAACACGATATTCATATCCAAGTTTCTCATAATCTAACACAGTAGTAACTTGCTTAACAAGTCCACTGTGATTTTTTATTTTTTCATAACTTGTAGATTTCTTCAATCCATGGTGTTTCAAATAATCAAAAATATTTTTTCCCCCTGTTTGTCGCAGCAGGGAAATCAGCCGGGTATCGTGTTTGTTTAGCATGTCCAGATGGATGCCAGATTACTAATTGAACCTTCTTCATATGTTACATATTTTATATATACTTAATAAAAGACATTTCCAACTTTCTAACACAAACTATTTAAGTAAACAATGTCTATATTCATCATGAACAACATGAAATTCAGAGTATTCATTGAAAAGGATGAAGAAGGTCATTTTGTAGCAGAATGTCCTTCTCTGCCAGGATGCATATCTCAGGGAAATACGCGAAATGAAGCAGTAACTAATCTTAAGGATGCGATTGAAGGCTACATAAAAAGTCTAAAAAAACATAATGAATCAATACCTTCTATAGAGGAAGAAATGATTGAGATATATGCCTAAGCTTCCAGTTCTCTCGGGTAAAGAACTCGTTAATATTTTCATAAAGCATGGCTATGAATTGGACCATCAGTCTGGAAGCCATATAATTCTCCGTCATAAAGATCCGCCTCATCTAAGACTTACAATTCCAAATCATCCAGAGATCTGGAAGAAAACATTATTGTCAATAATAAAACAAGCTAATCTCACAAGAGAAGAATTCTTTGAATTATTGTGATTTTACTTATTCAGCAGGACTTCTTATTTTCCAGCCATCAATTTCAAATCCACCCATTTTAACAAGGACGTGATTAGTCAGTTTTTTGTATTCACTCATCATGTTTTTCTTGTCTTTTGTTTCCATCGCTTTCACAAAAATGCGCACAAAAGTCTGATCTGGAAAATGAGCAATATGATATTTTTTCTTATCTTGTTCATTTGTTAAAAATCGTTTCAGTTTATTTACAAGGATTGAATCAAACCTCAGAAATGCAGAATACTGGTCAAATAACTTGTAAAGAAATACATTGTAAACAAATACAAACTCATCTCCATTAGATTCAAATATCTCTTCCAGATTGTCCATCATATCCCATAAGCCATATTTTGAAATTTCAACGCTAATCCTGTTTTGTTTAGGGAATTTCCGCACAAGATTCTTTTTGGAATCCTGAATAAGTTTCTTCAGCTCTCCTGTTTTGTCAAACAAAATCTTGCCACTACAAAACATGTGTGCATTGCTCTTTCTTCTTTGTTTGTAGTCACTTTCAGAATATTCAAAATGTGTTCTTGCAGGGTTTGCAAAATATTCAATAAGAATTCCATCTATAATCTCATTACCTCTTTGTCTCCACTTTGTTTTAGAATTTAAAATCAAATGAACATCAATATCTGAATGTTTGCTGGGATTTCCAGTTATATAGCTTCCACACACAAGCGCACCTACTACTTCCTTTTTGTTTTCCCACTTTTTAAGAAATTTTTGAAGTGCAATTTCCCACTTTTCCATGAGTTAGATAACTGGTTTTAATTTATAAACTTGCATACTCATGTAATACTTTAGTTCTCTCCCAAACCTTTTTATAGAAACAAATCCTCAAAAGTTCTATGTCTCTCACAACATCTGACATTTTAAACCATTACAAGCGTAGAGATGTCCAGGAGGAAATCCTCGCATTAGCTGAATCCCGTGAAGTCTCAATCCGCTACGCAACCGGCAACTATGGAAAACGTCCTGATATTATCCAATATCCTGATGAAATTCTTGCACTGGCAAAACAAGGAGCCTCATCATTTCATGCATCTGAAGAACGCTGGCACGATCCTCTGTCTCTGAAGCCAGGATTAACCGCAAAAGAACTCGACTCCAACAGAAAAGGCTGGGACTTAATTCTTGATATAGACTGTCCATATTTTGAGCTCAGCAAAATCTGTGCAACAGTTCTCTCTAATACTTTAGAATCCTACGACGTTCCATTCTCAGTCAAATTCTCGGGTTCATCTGGATTTCATTTGGGTGTTGCCTTTGAAACATTCCCTGAAACAATAAATTCCAAACCTATCGAACATATGTTCCCTGATGCAGCAAGAAAAATTGCTGCCTACCTCACCCACTCAATAAAAAATCCATTAGCAACAGCATTCCTCAAACAATACACCATAGAAGATATTTCAAAAATAACAAACCGTCTTCAAGAAGAACTATTAGAAAACAATCAACTCAATCCATTCACCCTCCTCAAAATAGACACAGTTCTCATTTCATCAAGACATTTATTCAGAATGCCATACTCATTAAACGAAAAATCGGGTCTTATCTCTTTACCATTAAAACCATCAGATATACCATCATTTGAGAAAGACCAGGCTCACCCTGATCGTTTCACCATCGCTCCATTCCGTTTCTTGGAAAATAAACAAGGAACCACGAGATCTCTTTTCATCGCTGCCATGGACCACGCCACCAGCATTAAAACTCTGGAAGACCAGCAGCGCCAGTCAAAACAATCTGAACGCCCCCACATTCAATCCACAGAATTTATTCCTGAAACCTTGTTTCCTCCCTGCATGCACCATCTGATGAAGGGAATTGAAGATGGAAAGAAGCGGGCCTTATTTGCCGCAGTCAACTTCCTTAAGCACATGTCATGGCCCCAAAAGCAAATAGAAGATTATCTGCTAGCCTGGAACCGCAACAACCCTAAACCATTAAGAGACGCAGACATACTAAATCATATCTCCTACCACATGAAAAAAGAACTCATTCTTCCGCCTAATTGCGACAACATGGATTACTACAAAGGAATTGGCATCTGCCATCCAGATAATCTTTGTAGAAAAATCACAAACCCGGTTGCATACTCATTAAGGAAACATCATGCAATAAAAATGAATGAAAAGCCTGTAAAGGAACCTAAACCTAAGAAAGAACCCAAACCCCAAAAAGAAAAGAAACCCAAAAAAACAAAGCTATCAGAATCAGTTGAAGCAACTGAAATTATTGAAACAAAAGAAACAATTGAATCTCAACCTTCTACTCAATCAGACCCAAATCAACAACCAACCAATTTATAAATGACTTTCTACAAACCACAATCATGCTTCCTGGAATTACTCAAAAAGATTTAGACAAAATAAGATCAGAATTAGATAGCTGCACCCGCCCTCTTTTTTTATTTGATGATGATCCTGATGGATTCTGCAGTTTCATGCTATTATACAGATACAAAAAAGAAGGACATGGAATTGTTGTAAAAAAGAAACCCTTAGATTCATACTTCATTCCAAAAGTAATCGAGTACGCTCCCGACAAAATATTCATTCTCGACATTCCAAGATTGGATGAATCATTTGTTAAACAATCTACTGCTCCTATTGTATGGATCGATCACCATCAACACAATCCAAAACTTCCTGTTCATGTCACAATCAATCCTTGTTTGAAAGATCACAATGCCTATGTTCCAGTCTCAGCAATTTGCTGCGAAGCAGTTGGCCAGGATTATTGGCTTGGCGCCTTGGGAAGCATTTCAGATGCCTACGTCCCTCCATTTCTGGACAAAGTCGCAAAAGAATATCCTGATTTAATACCTGACTTGAATAAATCAATGGAAGATTTCCGTTATAACACTCGTTTTGGTTTAGTCATAACTATTGTTTCATTTTTCATGAAAGATGCAGTCAGTCGTATCAAGAAAATAATTCCTGTTTTCGCCAGATTAAAAGATCCTCGTGAAATCCTGGATAGACATAATCCATCCATGGATGTTGTATATCAATCATATGATATGTTTGAAAAAGTATATCTTGAATTGAAAAAAAGTGCAGAATCCCAGATCAGACAACTTGAAGATCGCACTTTAATTTATTTCGAGTATGAAAATAATACACTTACTGTAACTTCTGATCTTTGCAATGAATTATTCTATCACAATCCAGATTCACTTGTCATGGTTGCAAGGAAAAAAGACGGTCAGTTGAAGATGAGTTTAAGATATCATGGAGATTTACTTTCAATCCTTGAACCAGTAGTTCAAAAACTTAATGCCAGCGGTGGTGGTCATCCACATGCATGCGGTGCAACAGTTCAATCTAAAGATCGTGACCTCTTCTTGTCCTTCATGAGAGACCACACTCCCTCCATTTCTAACAAAGCAAAGAAAGCAGTAAAGAAAAAAAGTAAATAATTAAATAACTCGCAATCGCTCTCCAGTTAAATTTAGATACCAAATGCAGCGATTGAGAGGCGTTAAAAATTATCTAAACCGAAATATAATCGATAATTTTTAATAGCTCATGTTCCTTTATAATTTTTCATGAGACGCAAGATAGTCAAACAAGGTGCATCGACTTTAACCATTTCTTTGCCAAGTGCATGGACACATAGATTTAATCTATCTGGAGACCAGGAAATTGACATAGAAGATAGAGGCTCGGAACTTATCATAAGAACAACAAACCCTGTAACTGGACCATCAACTTCATTTGATGCTCATGCTCTTGGCAGGCTGGTCAATCGAAGTGTTATTAATGCATACCATTTAGGTTTTGATGCAATTGAAGTTTCAAAAATTTCTGATCTGAACAATCCTGAATCAACTCGCATTTTAGATGAACTTCTTGGATTTGAAATCACTGATCAGTCTGCTTCCACAATTGTCATGAAAGATGTGACTGGAACTGCCCCAAAAGAATTCAGCAATCTTTTGCGTCGCCTGTTTCTGCAAATAAAAACTCTGATTGAAGATGGAAGCTCAGCTCTCGCAAAACATGACCTTAAAACTCTTCAACAACTTGCCGCAAAGGATAAAGAAATCAACAAACTCACCCACACCTGCCTGCGCCAGATTTCAAAAAATGGATTTGCTCCAAACACACAAAGATCCTACAGTATGTATCTCACCATTCATCGTCTGGAAGAAATAAGCGATCAGTTTAAAGTATTGTACTCTGCCGCCGCAAAAACATCTTCTCTTTCCCCTGATTTTGGCACCCTCTGCAATGAAGTATCCTCCTTATTTTCTTCCTGTTATAATTTCATCTATCAAATGACTCCTGAAAAAGCTCTTGAAATCTCATCAGCTTATGATGATTTGAAAACACGTCTCGCTGAACACGGTAAACAAAATCCAGCTGAGATTTATCTATCTCACTCACTTGCAATCATAAGTCATCACATATTGGGAATTCAAGGCAGCCATCTTGGTTTTCTGGGAACAACTACCAATGACAAAGTATCCAACATATAAAAGCAGCCAAGTTGTATGTGCTGCAAAACAATAATATTTATATAGCAAAATTCTTTCCCGAAAACTGAGGTTATTAATATGAGCCAAAAAAGGGGACAAGGTCTTTCTTTAACAACAATCGTTATTGCAGCACTATCTATACTTGTACTTGTAGTTCTTGCAGTAATTTTCACCGGAAGAATCGGTAAATTTACCCAGGAAGCAGACAGCTGTGGCGCAAAAGGCGGACGATGCGTTTTGCCAAGCTTGTGTCAGGATGGATTTGGTGCAGATGATGAAGAAGTTAGAGCAGAATACAAATGTACTGATCAGCAAACTCAGTGTTGCATGAAAAAAGCAGCATTGTCTAAATAAATAAATGATTTTTTTATTATCATTTTTCTAATATGGCAACTGACAAGGACTGGGAAAAAGCAGGGAATATTGCACAGCAAAGTTTACTATTTGGTAAAAAATTAGTTAAGCCTGGTGTAACCCTTCTTTCAGTAGCCCACCAGATTGAAGAAAAAATAAAACAATTAGGCGGCCACCCTGCATTCCCTGTTAACATTTCTTTAGACTCTGGAGCCGCACATTTTAGTCCAAAATTCAACGATCCTCAAACATTCGCAGGCACCGAAGTCGTAAAACTTGACGTGGGAGTCAGTGTTAACGGCGCAATAGGCGACAACGCATTAACAATTGATCTCTCTGGAAATAATGCAAAACTTGTAAAAGCATCCATGGACGCAGTCGCAGCTGTGGAAAAAATTCTGAAAGCGGGAGTCACCATCGGAGAAATTGGGCACGCTATAGAGTCAATCATTCAGGACGCAGGCTTCATCCCAATTAAGAATTTGTCTGGACATTCTCTCGAACCTTATGAATTGCACGCAGGGATCACAATTCCAAATATAGATACTGGCGACGACCGCTATTTAGAAGCCGGCACTTATTTAGCAGTCGAACCTTTTGCAACCACTGGATTAGGCGAAGTTTTAGAAGCATCCCATCCACAAATCTTTTGCCTGGAGAAAACAGCAAAAGCTCGTACACCATTTGCCAGAAATATCATTCAACATTGCCAGCAATACAATGGTCTCCCATTTGCAAAACGCTGGCTTCCTCAACTTGGTTTGGAATTAGGCTTAAAAGAAATCCTGAACAATAATTCATGTATCTTCTATCGACCTTTAGTAGAAAAAGCAGGTGGTTTAGTAAGCCAGCATGAACACACATTCTTGATTAAAGACAAAAAAGCAATTAGATTGACAAGCGAATAATTATTTTTTTCTTCTCACCCGTTCAACAATCTCTTCAAATGTTAGCCTGTCTTCAACTCCACTCTTCATATCTTTAAATGTGAATTTACCAGCTTTCATTTCTTCTTCACCAACTATAATCACATATGGAATTCCTAAACTGTCTGCATACTTTAAATTCTTGGTAATTCCCCGTTCCATAAGATCCATATCAACCTTGACTCCATCTTTCCGGAGAAACTGCGCTAATCTGAAACCTTCCTTAAACTTCTGAATAGGTACCACAAAAACATCTGCCGCATACTGAATCTTTTGTTTCTTCATAATTATGTCGCTTAACACATCTAACCCGAAGCTAACACCAACAGCAGGATATTCTTGCTTGCTTTCAAGCAGATCTCCAATCATTTTATCGTATCTTCCACCAGCTCCAATTGATGACCCAAACTCTTTGCGATCAGCCAAAAAGAATTCATAAATCAATCCAGTATAATATGCAAGTCCACGTGCAAGGAACGGTGAAAATATAACATGATTCACATGTTCCAAAAGCCCGAGCACCTTTTCAACTTCCTGAATTCCAGCTTTTCCGATCTCATTCTCAATTTTTTCTTTCAAGAATTCGATTTTCCCTTTATTTGTCCCGCTAATCTTAACGAAAAAGAAAACATCAGTAATTTCTCTATCACTGAATCCCTTTTCAACAAGTTCTTTCTTTACTCCCGCTTCTCCTACTTTCTCAAATTTGTCAATTACTAAAATCATGCTATTCTGTCTATCTGCTCTAATACCAGCCTGCTCCATAATTCCTGTAAGAATTTTCCTACTGTTAATCTCAATAGAATATTCAACTCCAAGTTTCTCAAACACGCGTTGAGCCAGAGACAGAAGCTCAGCTTCCGCTGTTACATCTTTGCATCCGACAATATCCCCATCACACTGCCAGAACTCACGGTACCGTCCAGTCTTCATAGGCCCATCTCTGAAAACCCGGTCAATATGATACCTTTTGAAAGGCATTTTCAACTCTTTATTCATTCCCACAAATCGTGCAAAAGGAACCGTTAAATCATAACGAAGAGCAAGCTCCCTTCCACCCTGATCTGTAAAAACATACATTTCTTTAGTAATCTCTTCCCCACCTGTATACTTAGAAATAAGTACATCCTTCCGTTCGATTACTGGAGTTTCAAGTGGTAAGTATCCAAACTCTTCAAATGTTTCCTGAATAAGAGAAGTAATATGCTGCCTGACCTTCTTTTCAGCAGGCCCAAAATCCCGCACCCCTTTTGCATTTTGGAGCTCCATAATCCCATTTAGAGGGAAAGCATTTAAAAACGTTTTCTCTCTGACAGCTTAAAAATACCATGAAATACATAATCCGTTACGGAGAGATAGGAACCAAAGGAGCAAACCGGGCAGACTTCGAGATTCAGCTAGTTGAAAACCTTAGAAAAAAAGTAAAAGGCAAAGTCATGAGACGACGCGGAAGATTATACATAGAATCAGATGAACCATCTGAATCAGTAATCGCAGCAATAACAAAAACTTGCGGCGTATCATCATGCTCACCAGGTGTTGAAACAGAATGTGCAATGGATCACATCATTAAATGCGCAAGTCAAACAATGGAAGCCGAATTAAAATTAAGAAAAGTAAAATCATTCAAAGTTGCCTGTCGCAGGCTGGTAAAAAACCTTATTCCATCTCAGGAAATCTGTACTATTGTAGGTGCCCACATTGCAGATACCTATCATCTGAAAGTTGATTGCACAAAACCTGATTGCACCATTGGAATCGAGATCCATGATAAAGCTACTATATTCACCCAAGTATTCCAAGGACCTGGAGGTTTACCAGTCGGAATCGAAGGAACTGTTGCAGTCTTAATTGCAGAACCAGACGCATTATATTCCATGTATTTAATGCTCAAGCGAGGATGCCGTGTTCTTCCAATTATTCTGGATGAATCAAACAGAAAAATAGCAGATGAAATATGTAAAAGGCTAGAACCATTCTCACCATTTCCACTTGTAGTCCATTCAGTCAAAGACAATGAAATTGCAGAATTCATGATTCGTCGTCAGGCTTCTGCCCTGGTCACAGCTGAAACCTTCCCTGATCTAAGAGAAGAATTAGTTCGTCCTACTTTTAGACCAATCATCGCTCTTCCAAAAGAAATGAAAAAGAAGATTGACAAAATTACAACATGAAAATAGAAATCAAAAGACAAGGAACTGAAACAAAGAACCTAAAATTCTCAGGCACAGTTACACAGCTATTAAGCAAATTAAATATAAATCCGGTTGAAGTATTGGTTGCAAAAAACGGCGCAATAGTTGAATTAGATGAAAAACTCACAGACAAAGACGAAGTAACAATTTTCTCAGTAGTCTCTGGAGGATAAATGGCTCTTTGTACTATCTGCCGGAAAAAGAGTGTCCACAACAAATTATGTAGTGCTCACTTTTCAGAACAATTTGAAAAAAAGGTATTTGACTGCATTAAACGCTTCAAATTAATAAAAAAGACAGACGAAGTAGGAGTTGCTGCAAGCGGAGGCAAAGACAGCACCGTTCTACTCCACATTTTGTCAAAAAAATACAAAATACATGCTTTCGCAGTTGACGAAGGAATCCAAGGTTATAGAGATAAAACATTACATAATCTTACTGAATTCTGTAAAGAACGTAATATTCCATTGCAAATCAGTTCATACTCAGACAAGATTGGAATGACCATGGACACATTGGTAAAAAAGCATCCAAGTTTCAAACCTTGTTCATATTGTGGAACATTCAGAAGAACTCTTCTCAATAGTATCAAAGGTGTAGACCTGATAGCAACCGGTCATAACTTAGATGACGAAGTCCAGTCTTTCATGATGAATTTATTGAAGAATCAACCCTTCCTCATCGCGAGGCAAGGACCCCGCTCCGGCATTATTCAGGACGAACATTTTCTGCCAAGAATCAAACCACTCTATATGTGTCAAGAGAGAGAAATCATGGCATATTGCTTGATACAAAAACTTCCAGTAGAATTCAATGAATGTCCTTACGCAGTCCAATCATTCCGAGCCCAAGTCCGAGACGCATTAAACGAATGGGAAATGAGAGAATCTGGTGTAAAGATGAAACTCATGGAACGATTGTTGCAAATGATTCCTGAGTTGCAAAAGAAATTCAAGAATGACATGACTGAAGTACTTGAATGCAAACAATGCGGCGCTCCCACAACAAAAGAAATCTGTCAAACTTGTTTGTTAAAGAGAAAGTTAGTTCAAATTAAATAATTACTTTTTTAAATTCGTCTTGATTTAACCCGATAATGTCTTCTGGTAGAAACCCTATATCTCTGATTGTCTCAACATACTGGAGATTCTCCAAAGGAACTAGGCATCTGGTAATTATCAATTTGCTTATCCGGTTACTAGCCCGCGTACTAAGATTTGCCGAACCTCTTGTAACTGCCTGGTTTCTCAATACAATTCAATTTGAGGGTGTAAACCAGACAAACATAATGAAACTCATTGGCATTCTAGCTTTATTACCGACAATATCGATATTGTTCTGGTGTCTTCATGGACCAGCTAGAATTCTGGAAAGAAAGAATGCGTTTGCCATGGATATTAACTATCGAAAATATCTTATGGAAGGAACAATTCTTCTTCCATTAGGTTGGCATACTTATCATCATTCAGGCGACACTCTTGAACGCATAAATGCTGCAGCCGGGGGATTGTATGGTTTTGCGGACCGATCATACAAATATGTTGATTTCATTCTGAATTTTGTCATGTCTCTTGGCGCAATATTTTTCTTTAATCTGCAGGCAAGCTATCTTGCAGTAGTGCTTATTGTAATCTGGGTACCACTACTACTTCAGCTTGACAGAAAGTTAAAAGAGCATACTAAACAAATTTTGCAAATTAAAAATAGAATTGCCGCAAAACTTTACGACATCATAACAAATATTTCAACAGTCATCACTCTGCGCCTCGAGAATCAAGTATTCAGAGAAATTACTACTGCATTAAGAAGCACCTATTCGGCCTTCATGAAACGCTCAAGACTAAATGAGTTTAGATGGTTTGTTGTTGATACTGTTGCCGGACTTATCTCTTTTGTAGTTGTGGCAACTTATATTTATACAAATTACCGCGCAGGAAACGTAATCTTAATTGGTTATGTAAGTGCCTTGTTCAGTTACATCAATAGACTTAATGCCGTATTCAGGGATGCTGCTGAAAACTGGCAGGACCTTACAGTTCTGAGCGCAGCTCTGGAAAATGTAGGAGAAATCACCAAACAATTCGCTGACAAAAAGAAGATCAAGCAAGCAAATCTTACTAACTGGAAACATATCTCTATCAACAATCTGTCTTTCTCATATTTAACTCATAAAGAAAGACTTCATTTAAGCAACATAAATCTCGACATCAAGAATGGCGAACGAATCGCATTAATCGGAGAAAGTGGAAGCGGTAAATCAACCTTCCTCAAACTACTAAGGGCTTTGTATGATCCCTCTCACGTTGAAGTATTAGTTGACAATACTCATGTAAAAGGTGGTTTACATGGAATAGAATCTCATATTACATTAATTCCGCAAGATCCTGAAATATTTGAAACAACAATTGAAGAAAATATTACCTTGGGCATTAACTATGACAAACAAACCATAAAGAAAGTCATCGATATGGCTCAATTTACAAAAGTTGTGAAACGTTTACCAAAAGGATTAAAATCATCCATAGTAGAAAAAGGTGTCAATCTGAGTGGCGGAGAAAAGCAGAGACTTGCATTAGCCCGTGGATTATTAGCAGCCATGGACAAGCCCATTCTATTGTTAGACGAACCAACAAGTAGTGTAGATGCACAAAATGAACTCTTGATATATTCAGAAATCATGAAAAAGTTCAGGAACAAAACAATTATCTCAGCCATGCACAGATTACACCTACTTCCAGCCTTTGATCGCATTTTAATGTTTAGTAAAGGAAAACTAATAGCCTCAGGCACTCAAAAAGAATTGATGAAAACTTCAAAAGAATTCAAAACTTTGTGGAATAAGTATCATTCAAAACATAAGTAAGTTAATTTGAAAGTAATAATGATTTGATCAGTCAAATTTATTTCACAAATTCTACTCCTGGAATACCATCGAATGCTTTGTCTCCTGTGAGAAACATAATCCCCCGTCTTTGTGCTGATACATACCCTGTGCAATCAATGTACGAGAATTTCTTTTTAGAATGCCTGTGTCTGAAATCCATCGCAGCTTTAATTTCTTCATTAGATATCTCAACTGCGGAGCCCACAAATCGATCGTACATAAATTCAGCTTCATGCTTACCATATAACTTGAGTAATCCATAATACAATTCCATGAGTTGAAGTTTGGTGGTAACAATTGCAACATGTTCAGAATATTTATTGTATGAAGGATTTCCTTCTATTATCTCAAAGAAAGCATAAGTGTCAAAAAAGAAGGTTTTCATTCCCACCCTTGCTTAACTAGATCCTTAAATTCCTGACCTGACATTTTTCTCTTAAGACTTCCAAATACATCCTTCAGGTTAGCTTCCTTTACAACTTCGATTAAAATTACTTCTTTTTCATGGAGTCCTTTGTTTTCAACAAGTTCTTTTGGTAGAACTACTCCCAATGAATTTCCCCATTTCCTCAAAACAACTTCGCTTGCCATAGTTATACTTTAGTTATACTCTGATATAATATATAAACTTTTCGGAATTAAATTAATTAAATACTCTATATTCTTTATTTTTACTTAGATATATGAAATCTGAATCAATTTTCCTAGATTATGTTGGAGACAATCCTAGGATGAGAATTCTTCAGTTCTTTATAGAAGGAAGAGAGTTAGATTACACCTTGACTGATTTAATTAACGCAGGTGTAAGCTGGGGAACATTAAATACAGAAATTCCTAAGCTTTTACATCTCGGTGTTATTACAATTACCAGAAAAATTGGAAGAGCAACATTATATAAAATCAATCAAAATAATATTGCTGCGAAGCAATTGATAGAATTGTATGATGATCTGGTTATAGAAAAATTAAAGTCATTAGAAGAAGAAAATTCAATAGCAGCATAAATTTACTCCTTCACAGCCACCGTCGCCGGCCCCCTTCTTCCAACAATTGGTCCATCAGAAACAATAAACCCTGCACTTCTCATTGCATCCCGTACTTTCCGCGCACATGAATATGTTGTCAACATTCCGCCTTTATTCATATTCTTATACAATAACGCAAAGAATTCAGGTGTCCACAATTCAGGACACTTTGACACTGAAAACGGATCATGAAACACAACATCTGCCTTCTCAATACCTTTCAATGTTGACCTCACATCCCCGATAACCATCTTTATTGTAACATTCTTATCTTTATACTCTCCTTTCTCAATAGCTTCTAGAATCTTATGAAACGATTGAAACGGAGTTTCTAATTGTTTCAATTGCCCCAACACTTCTTCATCAATCTCAAATCCATACACTAATACAGTCTTATCTGTTCCTGCAATTGCATCAAGCAAAGCCGCTGCATTATATCCCAGCCCAAAGCATACATCATAAACAACAATCTTTTGTTTATCTTTAATATGGGGCAAACTTGGCTCTACAAACTTTTTAATAGCCTCAGTCGCAGCTCCGAATGGATGATGATAATGCTCCTGATACTTCTCATTATAGAATGTGAATGTCTTATCTTGGGTTGCTACAGGTTCCATATTTTATTTTTATTCAAATATGCTGGATATTTGTTTTCTAATGCTATTAAAACAGTCGTTATGTAATATTCCAATTTTCATTTCAATAAGATTTTTCTCAACTGCGAATATTTTGTCAGTCCTCACTCTGCTGGTTTTGAGTAATTTGCCGATTTCCAAATCTTCTTGTTTGATTAGTCTTGAATATGGTTCATCTTTAATCACACTTGTAAGTGGAATCATGATGCAATCATCAGATTTGTTATTGAATAAGTTATTTGAAACAACTAGTGCAGGTCTCACTTTGCCTCCTTCCAAATTAGAAAAAGGAAACCGCAGCAAAACTAGTTCTTTTTGTTTGACATTCATTTTAGATATTGGCTCCAAATCTCGTCTTCTTCATTATCCCAAACTTCCTTGAGTGATTTTTCGCTTAATGATAAAATGTCTTTCATGCTATCTTTCATCTTATCTTCTATATGTTTGGATTTCTCAAGTATTATTTTATCATCTATTTGAACTAAAAGTAATTTATCTCCTTTTTTAATGCCAATTTTACTTCTGATTGAATTAGGTATTGCAATTTGTCCTTTTTCCGAAACTGTAACCATTGTGATTGTCATAGACACAAGTAAGAATTTTCTTACTTATATGTCTTTTCTTTCTATTATGTGAGGTTTTTACTCTTAATAAGTTTAGCCTTCCCTTTTTTGGACCTAGTCTATTTGTCCTTCTCAAGTACAAACATATTTTTTTATATAAAATCCTGCAGTAAAGATTCAATGCAATCAAATAAATGGTATTACCTTATTCTGTTCATAGTTCTAGGTATTCTGATGCAGGCTTATTCATCCCATCTTCAATCTTTCTCATTAGGCTCACCAACTATTGTCTTTAACTCAACAATTATTCCTTCATCGCAAATTTCATCTGTAGAAAAATACAATATTACTGCTTCAAACTGGTTAGGCTCATCAGAAATCATCCTTCCTCATTTCCCAAACACAATTCTTCATACAATAAACACAATCTTATTATTCATCATTCTCACAATTATTACTTCAAATCTGTTTGTCTCAGTCGCTTCCTCTTTATTATTCATGCTTCATCCTTTAGTTTCATCAGTGCTTCCAGTTCCAACAGGCACGTCCTTGCTTTTAGCCACCTTTTGCCTTCTTTTATCCTTGCTCTTGTACTTGAAACAAGGTTCATTAAAAGTAAGATATATTCCCTACACATTACTTGGATCAATTGCATTATATTTCGCAGCCTTCGCTCTCCATCCTTTAACATTTGCATTACCTTTGACAATTCTTTTGTATGAGAAATATGTTAGCAAATCGCATAAATACATTACTACAATAATTTTCTGGACTTCAGCCTTCATAATTACATTACTAGTTGTAATAGTAAAACAAGCCGCCTTATTCAAGCAGATTCTCATAACACAATTTGGTCTATATCTTGTTGTTAGATCAAAACTCATTATCTTATCATTATTCCATTACATAATGCCTTGGACATTGAATCCTGATTACACTGTTACTGTTCCAACAGCAATCTCTTTTTCTGCAATTATTACAGCTGTTGCATTAGTTATCTTATTCCTCCTTTCAGTTTTCGTATTGAGAAAATCAAAATCAATTGGCTTCTTCCTTCTTTCAATGCTTTTAATCATTTCTATACCATCATTCCTTTCCCTTGGTCCTCTTTTATCTGATACAATGCTCTATATCCCATCTCTCTTTTTGAGTACCATTATTGCATATTTATTGCAGAAATTGCCAGAAATTGAATTTGTTGCTGGAAAAAAGAAATATCTTGTTCCATTAAGTGTAATCTTCCTGCTTATTATTTCTGTATTCTTTGGTATTCAGACATTATATACAAATGCCTTGTATTTAGACAATGCTTTACTTTGGCAATCTTCACTTCAAAAGAATCCCCAATCATATGAAACCTGGTTATACCTTGGAAAATACTATTCAGATCAGAAGAACTGGACTCAGGCAGAAGCAACATATATAGAAGCTGCCAAATACTTTGGCAAAGACTCATCATTGCTCTGGCATAATTTGGGATCTGTTGTCTTCCAGCTAAATAAAACAGAAGATTCCCTGGTATATTTAGCCCAGGCCTTGAAATTACCTGCAGATAATTTTACGAGAGCCCAAACGCATGCTCAGGTCTCAGTAGTCCTTCAGAAATTAAATCAAACCAATGCTTCCAAGACTCACATGTTATTGGCAAGAAATTATTCTGTATCTAATAGTTAATTCTCTCCTTAATCATGGACTAAGTCCAAGAAATCCGCAATAAGATTAATAAATACTGAAATTACCCACTACTTTATGGCACAAACCGTCTTAGAAAAGAAAAAGAATCCAAAGAATGGTGTTAATATGGAGCTTGTCGAGCAATTCGAACAGTCTCTTGAAGATATTAAAGCAGGCAGAGTTACTGTATTTCGCAGCAAACAAAAAAAGGTTAAGGAATCTAAAGATGCTTCACAAGAGGAAATTCTTAATGCATTCAAGGAAACATTGGTTGAATTGCAAGAAGGCAGAAGTACTACTTTTGACTAGTACGTTCTAATTTAACACGAATATTTATTGCAGTTTGTTTATATTGTGGAATCATGCTGATGATGTTATCAATAGTTTCTTGCTGAGCTTTTTTATTGCTTATTGCGACAAGAATAACGACTTTTTCATCAGCAAAGACAAGAAAATATACTCTTTTTCCATCAAAGCGTTTTTCTCTCAGTATTGGTGTTTGAAGTAGGTCTCCCACAAAAGGATTAATTTGTAATTTGTTTCTCAGTTTTTTAATTCTCTTTTCAGAAATTGAATATTTGTTACTTAGTTTATCAAACGGTAAAGCTTTCGTGACATAAAAGATCATAATTACTAAGGCATTTTATCTTTAATATGTTTATCTCCTCTATTATTGGACTCATTCCAATAATCTTCTTAAGATTGCAAAAAAATAATTTTATGAAATATTTTTTTGTTATGTGCATAATCTACTATCATAAATCTTATAAAATGTTCTCAACATTCTGAAACCAAGAAAAAAAAGAGGTAAATCGCCCGTGCGATTTACAATCTTCAATGATTTCTTATTGCTTTAATGTTTTTCATGCTTACGTTACAATATTTGTTAGCTTCTTCGGATGATATCTTAAGTCACTCTGAACTCAGGTTCTTATTGGTACTTTTAGAAATAATTCATGGATCTATCTGTTGAAGCTTTTTTTGCTCTTGATTATTATCTTTATAGTGTATTTTACAGAAAAATTTAAATAGCACAAAGTCTTACAAAGTAATACAATGGAAACAATATCAGTTAGATTTGAAGACTCTTTCATTCATGATATGGAAAAGATCATGAAAGAGCATCGGTATTCTACTAAAGCCGAATTTATTCGAGAAGCTATTAGAGAAAAAATGAAGGATTTGGAAACACAGGAGGCATTATTTCGCTTAGAGCATGCATATGGCGCAGGATCAAAGAAGGATAGGAAAATTACTGATGAGCAGATTCATGAAGTAAGGGAGCAGGCCGTACGAGAGATTGCAAAGAAACTAGGCGTTAAGTAGTTCTTCAGGTTTTTGATCATTTTAATTTTTTCTTGTGCTTTGAACTGGCAGCAATATTGTATTCGTCTTTCTTTATTGATTGCTCGATACTTTTAATATCTTCCTCAGGAGGTAGTTCTTCAGGTTTTATTCCTCGTTTTATCAACAAGTCTCTTACATCTGCATTATTTAGAATGTGCTCCTTCGTTATGTTATCTTCTTTTTCAAGATTATTTTTCTTGACATTGAAATTAGTAATTTCTGTGGCAAAATTTTTTGCAGTTATTGTTATAGTGGGAAGAAAATCGGCAAGAGGTCTATTTGAGGGAACTCCAAGTTTGGTCTTCATTCGGGCAGTGGTGTGTCCTCCAAATAGTACCTTGTCTCCGCTGCTTCTTATTCTTGCAAATCCATTATTATCAACTCCTCGTTCATATATGAGTTTTGAAAGCTCAGATTCCGCAGCCATTAACTTATGTCTGGCCTGTAATCTTTCCTGCAATGAAATTCTTTGTTCTATTAATTCTTGTTTTCTTGTTTGAATGGCGAAGTAACTTTGAGCAAAAGCGATTTCTTCTTTTCGTGGATCACCATTTTGTGCAATAAGATAACTGGCATACCTCGTAAGCATTATGTCTTCTATTTCTCTTTTTGCTCCGGAGCCAATTTCGACCATTTTCCTGACCTCGGGAAAATGGTCATTTACATCGTAACCTGAATTTGTGCACGCAATTTTCGCATTTTCGATTACATTAAGAAAATTCTCCCATTTGTCATATCCTAAAAGTTTCATTAAATCTCTCGCAAACCAAAATTCCACTCCTTCTGCCTCGCGAGCATATTCTTCAAACGTTTTTTTGAGTTTTATGATTTTCTCCGTGTCCATATATTTATCTGATGATTTTAGTTTTTATATTCTTTGTCCTCGCGAATTTGGACTCAGTCTAATTATGTTCTGAAAATTGTAATAGAATATTTCTTGGTATATTTTACACTCAACTACATAATCTACCACCAAAATGCTTATAAAATGTTCTTCACATTCTGAAGTCAAGAAAAAAAAGAGGTAGAGAAAACAATAACCTTTATTTCTGCCTGGATTGTTTTCTCATAATCAAAAAATTCGCTCATTTCCAACATTGACATTTTTTGATATATTGATTATGCGATTTACAATCTTCGTTTATTTCTAGTTGCTTTAATGTTTTTCATGCTTACATTACAATATTTGTTATTGCTTCTTCGGATGATATCTTAAGTCACTGTGCAACTCAGGGTCCTTATTGGTACTTTTAGAAACAGTTCAAGGGCCTAATGGCTATTGAAGCTTTTGGTTGCTTCATTTTGATTGTAATCTCTTTCTTTTTTCTTTCTCTGGCTCATCTATATAATTTTGATCTGTAACAACTTTTCTTTTAGTTTTGCTTTCAAGATCAAGTTTGGCTGTTTTTGCTACATTTCCTCCATCTTGAGCTACTTCTTGATGTTCTGGGAATGTTTTTGGATCTTTCACTCTTTCAAGCTCAGCTGTTGACGCCTCACCCAACATGGTAAATATGAGTTCAAGATCAGTCATGTGATCTCTAAGATTCTGATTTTTTAGGCCTTTGAATTCTTTATATTCTGTAGGAGTCATCCCAAAAGTAGCTTTAGCTATCTCTGAAGTAAGAATCGCAAAATCATTGTTACTTTCTATTCCTCTTTTCATCCATTCTTCAGTTAAATCCTGTCTGACTGCAATTCCTCGCAGTCTGGTATCAATCCATGGTTTAGAATATCCTTTTTGTTCGTAAAGTTGTTTCATTCGTTCTTGAGCTAACTCGGGATTTTCTATCTCTTGAACACGTTCATAACCAACTTTAGCAAGCCATCTCTTGAACGGTTCTGCTTTTGGAGATGGGATAGATTGAATGAACCTGAATATATTCTCAGTAGAAGCGCAATCAGTTTCATAGTTCTTACCATCAGAAGCCATTAATTTCAGTTGTACGATTTTATCGTACAACTCAAATCCTTCGCTCATTAATTTTATTTTCAGGTCTGACCAATATCTTCTCGGATTTGGGCTATCTGTGAGAATTTCAACAATATCAACAACAGAGAAAAACCATTGTTCATTATGCCATGTTCTTCTTATCTTCTTGTCTTGGAATACTATGAGAGCTTTATTTTTGTCCATGTACATTCTGGTAATTTTAGTTTTTATATGCTTTGTCCTCGAGAATTTGGACTGAGTCCAGTGATAAAAATAAAATCAAATCTTGCTAATTTTATAATTTAATTCGATTATCCTCCACACTCTGCTAACGAAATACTTATAAAATGTTCTTCACATTCTGAAGTCAAGAAAAAAAAGAGGTAATTATTATGCGATTTACACTGGATCTATCTAATCGTCGTACGTTCTTAGTTGCTTTAATGTTGTTTATGCTTGCAATCACAATATTTGTTATAGCTTCTCCGGGTGACACACCAAACCCAGGTCACGATGCAACTCAAGTTCGTGGTGGATCTTTTAGAAACGCAACTTATATCTTTCCAAAGAACGTATCGATTAAAGGAAATTTGACAGTTGGTACGAACAGTACTCACATTTACACATTAGCAGCAGGTCAAACTGCTGTTATTATTGGTTGTACTAATCCGGCTACTCAAGCAAGTACTAAAGAATTTGCTGTTTGTAAGGGCTCAGTGTCTCACTTTGATGTTGTGCGGGATACTGGTGTGATAACTATTAATGGTGATTCGGCAACAACTACAGATCCTTCATTTACTAATGTTAGGGATGCGGGTTCTGCAACAAGTGGGACTTATCGCCATATTTATAAAAAGCTAACGACCACTGGTGTGCAAGCTGCTACGCTTACTGGTCGGGATTTTTATACTATTACCAATTCAGTTGGAGAAAGCATTATTGGTTCCTTTACATTTGGATTAACGACTGGTAATGTTAGGACTTTAAATTTATTAGACAATGATGATACGGTTTCGGTTATTGTATCAAATGATGATGATACTAATTTAAGGAATGTATTTCTTGGGTCTGGTGCATCCTCCGCGTTAACTGGTGTGACTGCCGCCACAGCTTCTGTTGTTATTTCTGCGGACGCTGACACTAAGAGAAGCTTAGACATTGAACATACTGGTACATTATCAAACAACGATTTAGTCGGACTTCGTGCAACTGCTACTGGTGGCACAATTTTGGGAGAAATAGTGGCAAGACAGATTGCTGCTGGAGATTATCAGTGGAAATTTAGAGAAGGAACAAGTGACACCCTAGATGTTAGCTTGTCTGGAGGCGACACTTGTATTTGTGGTTTAGATACAGCTAGTAATCCATTCTGTGCTAAATTTAGTCCAAACGGTGGTAACTTTGATGTTCAAGCAACAGCGAATTGTAATGGTTAAACTTCCCAGAACAAATTACTTTTTTTATTTATTTTCATAATTCTTTCTACTTTTGACATTTGACTAGTTAAGTACATAATTCATTTTTCATGGAGAATGTATAGTTAAAGTGGTGGTAGTTTAACATTGTGCTCTTGGCACAATTGTTCTATCCTTGGCATATATGATAATGCAACATCAAGGTTCTTATCAATGTCGATTGCTTTTCTTACAAATTGTATACCTTCCTCCACATTGCCAGTCGTAAAGTGCACATCTGCGAGTAAAAGAGCACTATTTGCCATTGATAGCTTGCTTTGGATAAACTCTGAATATCGATATGCCTTTAGATATGCTTGTTCTGCCTCGTCATACATATCTTCCCTCAAAGCCAAATATCCTTTCATCCAACATGTTCGTAGTAAGATCGGCCACTCTTCGTTCGCTTCAGCAGCTTTTATTGCATTGTCATAATGTTGAAAAGCTGCATCTTTTTGCTGAAGAAAATCGTAAATATGACCCAGTCTAAACAATACTTTTGAATTTAAATCACCTAACTTTTCTTTCAGTTCAATAGCATATTTAAGTGCCCCCTCCCCTCCATTCAATAAAGTAAAATCCTTTTCTCCTTTTTGTCGGTCAAATTGCTTTATTTTAACATCTACTATCATTTCAAGGAGTCCACCAATTATTTGAAGATCATCTAATTCCTTTGCGCCTTCTAATGCTTTTTTGTAGTATCTTATTGCATTATCAAAGTTACCCTCAATTTGTTCACATACTCCTGTTAATCGATCAATTCGGCATTGTAGTTTGGTTTGTATTTCTTCTGTCAGATCATTAATGGTCTTGGCCCTCTCATAACTTTCTCTTATTTTCTTTCCATCGCCAGATGTCATGGCGCGTTCACCGCGTTTCAGATACAATTCTGCCAAATAACCCTTCAAATAAAGTATTCTCGGGTCGCCAGAGCCTGTGGTATCTGTCAGCAATCCATCAAGTGCAATCTCATAAGACTTAATTGTATTATCGAACATCTCAATACTATCCAATGTATTCCAAGAATCGCCTTGAGCTTCCGCCAAACATTTTTGTATTTGAATTCCTTTGTTTGCAACATGGCTATCTATGCATTCCACAAAAACGGTTGATTTATTCAGCCTCTTCCTCTTATCTCTTACCAAAGCTAACATACACAATTCACTTAACTCCTTACTTACACCTTGTTTTACTTCACTTGGCTTCCCAATAACATAATCATCTGAAGCTACTCTACCAAGAATAACAAAGAGAGGATCACTACTATCATACTCAATAACTCTTTTACCAGTAAGAATCTCATACAATATACAGCCTAATGCCCATACATCTGATCGTTCATCTAACTCATCAACTTTACCAAGAGCTTGCTCAGGCGACATATAAGCAGGTGTCCCCATCACGCTCCCCTCAATAGTCCTGTCAATACTTACACTTGTAGATCCAGCTTGAATCACCCTGTGTTCACCAGATTCATCAACCGTAGTAGCTTCAGCACCATCCATGTGCTTAGCCATCCCCCAGTCTATTACAAGAACTTCACCAAACTCTCCAACCATAATATTGGCAGGCTTCAAATCCCTATGAATAATCTTTTTACTATGTGCAAACGCAACACCTTGACATACTTTCTTAAACATATCAAGCAGACTATGCAAACTATACTCCCCTTCACTCTCACCTTTCGCCCACCTTTTATTCCGCTCATGAAGTATATCTCCTAGTGTCTTTCCTTTCACAAACTTCATAGCAATCGCAGGATTCCATGACCCTTCATATTCTACTAACCCAAGATGAACTGGCACAATATTAGGATGCTTCAACTGATTTTGAATTATACCTTCATAAATGAATTTATCAACAGCCGCACTCCTTCCTCCTCTATTCAGAATAACTTTAACAACTAAATCTTCACCAGTATTATCTCTATATTTCAGCATTCTCCCCATTCCGCCCTGCCCAATTATGTACTGCAACGCCCGATAATCCTTTCCAACATACTGCGATTCTTCATCCAGTTTCAATTCCCTTTCAAATACAGGCGCCCCTGTTTCTTTAGTAACAATTCTTCCCTCAGCATCAATAGCAGCAAGTCCATAAACAGGAGTAATATGATTTATAGGCAAAAGAGGAATTTTATAATCCTGAGATTCAGAATCTTTTCCTGATTTGCCTTTAACTTTATCTTCAAGTGAATCAAGCGGTTTAGTACTTTGAGCCACTGGACTTCCTACTGAAGCAAGAAATTCTCTAGTCCTCCCATCTCCAAACACTCGCCTTAATTCATTAATTATTTCCTGTCCATCAGGTGCATGTATAGAAGTAATATTAGATAATTCATCAGCAACACTTAATGTAATATTAGGAATACCACCTTCACTTACTGTAACATCTGGACCATCTCTACTTACACCTGGATAAACCTGTGATTTCCTCCTCAATCCCGTATCAAATGTTCTCTCAGGATCCAGCTTCTCTACATCACTTTCACTTACTGTAGCACCTGGACTACCTTCTTTCTTAGGATACAACTTAGCCTTCTCCCTCGTTCCAGTATTAATTGTTCTATCAGAATCTTCAGCTCTACTTTCTCGTGTACCTACTCCACTCTCTCGTGTCCCTATACTAACAGTAGCCTGAGGATCTTGACCAGGTAAAGATATAGAAGGAATCTCACTTAACTCTCCACCTTGTGTTCCAGATAAATCAATAGAAGGAATAGCTGTATCTATCTTAGAATCTTCTTCTTTCTTAGCTGCACTCAAATCAACAGTCTCTGCTGGTTTATTTGATAAGCTGGGCTTATCTGTCTCTTCCCCACTGTTCCCCATAGCCATATTCTAAGCCGTCTATCTATATAAATATTTTCTAATAAGAAATAAGGCCACTTCTATTCTTTCTTCGGTACATTCTATGTTCTATTCGATGTTCTAGTTAAAATGAGTTAAATATATAAGTAAGATATGCTTTACATATCTTACAAGGTGAAATACTATGCAAGTTGAACTAACTAAGATATCAGAAAAAGGACAAATTGTCATCCCCTCCCCTTTACGTAAAGAGATGGGAATTAAGAAGTCAGATCAATTTATGATATTTGGCGAAGATGGAACTGTAATTTTAAAGAAAATTGATAAGTCAGCAATTAAAAAAACATTCGACGAAATAGCAAAGCCATTACAAAAAGCAGCAGAGCAGGCTGGATTGACAAAGGCAGACTTAATAAAGGCAATTAAGGATGTACGAAATGCCCATTAAATTAGTTCTGGATACAAGCACAATAATTTCAGCTTTCTTTTGGAGAGGAAATGAATCCGAACTCCTTAAATGCATTGAACAAGGTAAGGCAACATGTTATCTTACTAAAGAAATTCTTTCTGAGTTGGAAGACGTAATTAACAGACCAAAGTTCAATCAAGTTATGAAAAATGCTGGATTAACACCAGCACAAATTATGCAAAAAATAATTTCATTATCTCACATAATTATAACTCCAACAATAAAGATAAACATTTGTAGAGATGTAAATGACAACAAATTCCTAGAGTGTGCTGAAAGTGCAAAGGCAGATTACATTGTAAGTGGGGATGCAGATTTGTTAACTTTGAAAGAATTTCAAGGCATTCCTGTTGTTACAACAAGAAAAATTCTTTTGTTGTTGAAAGATTCTTAGCTTATCTAAATGTCAACTAAATAAACATTCCTTCTTCCTGTGCTACCTTGAGATGACCAGCAACAGCTTCCTTAAGGTGTTCTTTTGCTTCTTCAATAGAATCTCCTCTACTTGCAATATCAAGCTCAGGACACAACGAAGAATATCCTCCTCTGAGTTCCTTCTTAATAATGCGCAATCGCCAATTGACTTGTCATTTGGGCGATTGCGCAGATTAAAAATTAGACTTGATTGTGATTACCACACTAAAAGTTTGAAGTCTTAGAAGCCAGTCTAATTTTTAATAATACATGTTAATAGCAGTTCAGTCATGTTCCTATTGTATCACTCATCATTTATAAATATTTTCTAATAGACTTGGACTGAGTCCATTTTTAACACAGCTAATCTTTTATTCTCTATTTGACCTTACCCATAGTGACTGATAAATACTATTTTGATACTTCTATCTGGATTGATCTCATCGAAGATAGGAAAGGATATCATGATGAACCTCTAGGAAAATATGCCTCAATGCTGGTTTTGAAGATACTTACAAATAAAGAGAATTTAGTTATGTCTGATATTGTATTAGAGGAATTACGGAGAAGAGTTGCTGATCATACAATCAATAGTATGCTTAATCCATTGAAACATCAGATATTAAAAGTATTTCCAGGCAGAGGACAGCTACAAGAAGCATCGCACTTGAGTATAACAAGAAAAATTCCTATTGGCGACGCACTCCACGCAATATTGTCGAGAGATAACAATCTTATTCTCGTCACAAGAGACAATGATTTCAAGAAATTACTCGACATTACAAATTATCATAAACCAGAAGATTTACTTTGAATTCTTGTCACATAATTCTCCATATAACTCTTCAAATGCTTCAGTTCGTGCCCTTTCATATTCTTCTTCAGTAGTTTTTGTCTTGACTGAACCTCTTATACTTTCTATGTGAGCTTCAAGTTCCTTCAAGCTCATTTCTTTATGTTTCCCATTTTTCACAGTATTATCAAATTCCTTCCAGAATTCTGCCACTGATAGCTTTAACTTAGATTCAACCATCTTCTTATTATTCTTTATTTATTTATAATCTTTTTCATAGAATTTTTAGACCCATTCTAAATCCATCCTAAAGAACTATACAAGTGCTGATACAAGAGATGACCACTCCTGCTAAACCCATCCCAGTGTCCGGATAACCGTTGAACAAGATCGCACCCTGCCTCATACAAGAATTTATTCACATCAGCAGCATGTGTAATTCCTCCCGTTCCAATCAGTGTAAACTGACCACCCAAACCAAAATCATCAATAACATCCCGTGCAGTTTTGCATGCATTAAAAGCAAGATGATGAATCAAAGGCCCACTCACCCCTCCTCCAATTTTATCTTTAAACCACAAATAAGCCTCCTTATCTTTATCAAGCACTTTGTATTTCAAATCTTTAGTAGAAGTATTCCCTAGATTAATCCCAGAAAAGCCTTTATCATAAAGAAAAGGAATAATCTCCTCCAATTTCTCAAGTGGTGTATCAACAGAAAATTTAGCATAGCACACTATATTTTTATCTTCAACACTACGCAACTGTCTAAGCTTGTCCCCTACAGTATCAACAACATAATAGAATTGCGCACTATCTTGAATCTTCTCTCCTGTATTCGGACACGACAGATTAAGTTCAAAAAATGCAGCTTGAGCAACAAAAACATCAAACCCTGTAAGCAAAGCCCTCACCCGTTCCGCATCATCAGAAATTTGATTATCCTCAGATAAACTTATTCCAACAGGAAATGCTTTATATTTTGACTCTACCTTGACTCCTTCATAACCGGGATTCGGCAACCCTAAACAATTAACAGCACTTCCATCGGGAAGCAACAAACAAGGATGCCTTATTCCTTCAATCACATTACCATCTCGTTTCTTAGCAGTCAACGATCCCACAATCATATACCCAGCCCCTTGATTATAGGAAATATCAACAAGCTTTCCAACTTTATCATAACCAGCTGCAATTCCCACAGGACTCCTGAATTCAATTCCATTTACAATTTTTCTTTTAGGAAATTGAATTACCTGTACACCTAAATCTTCTTTAGAAAGCAGGTATTGCATTATATGTCGCCCAGCAGATTGTGCCTTTACAAGTTGCCTTGGTTTCAGCCATCTATGCATTCTTTCTCTTAAATAATGATGTTCATAATATGCAATAGATTCCGAAAGGCTCATATTATGAGGCAAACACCATTTCCTTTAATACCTTACTATGCCTCACAAGCCATATGCAGCCACAACCCTTTTATATTATAAATGCATAAAAGATTACATGAACCGTTCTGTTGATGACCGCAATGTGTTAGACAAATTCTGTGAAACATTTTGCAATATTTTAGAGAAGCATGGAAAATACATAGTTGTCTCAGGCTTCGTTGCTATTGCTTCAGGAAGGACACGAGGAACAGAAGATATTGATGTAATTGTAGAGCGCCTGACTGAGCAGAAGTTTTCAGATCTTCACAACGATCTCATAAAACATGGTTTTATATGTATGCAATCAGACAATCCACAAATTATCTATCATGATTACTTAGACAAAAACGTTTCAGTTAGATATACAAGTAAAGAAACCCCATTACCTGAAATGGAATTGAAATTTGCTAAAGATGTATTAGACAATTACCAATTACAAACAAGGAAGAAAATTCCCTTAACTGATTTAGATGTATGGTTCAGCTCAATTGAGATGAACATAGCTTTCAAGGAAGAGTATTTAAAGTCACCAAAAGACCTAGATGATGCTCACCATTTACGAACAATATTTAAGGATGAAATCGATGAGGGTGAAATAAATAGAATCAAGGAGATGATTAAAAAATGCCGTTAGTAAGAGATTCTCGTAAAGAACAGATTGAACGCTGGGCAAATTACGTGCTAACAAATCCAGACTGGAAAAAGCACCATACTGCATTTATCAATGCTATATTTGATAAGGCAAACGAAACAATCAAAAAACTTGTCAACCAGCCTGGTGGCCCAGAAAAAATAGCTCAATTATATAATATTAAGAACAGAAAAGGCTATCCTTCTATTTTTAAAGACTAAAAGAGATCTGATTCTTCCTTCAATAAGATTTATAAACCTCCATAATTAAAGTCATGCTATGAAACGTACTCACACTTGTGGTGAACTAACTTCAAAGCACCTTAAGCAAAAAGTAATTCTTCAAGGCTGGGCTCAATCTATTAGAGACCATGGTGGTTTATTATTCATAGACTTGAGAGATCGCTATGGCATCACTCAAGTTGTAATTGATCCAAAAAATAAAGCTGCTTTCAAAGTAGCTGAAACAATCAAAAGAGAATTCGTAGTAGAAGCAGAAGGAACAGTTTCACCAAGACCAAAAGAGATGATCAACAAACATCTTCCAACAGGTGAAATTGAAATAACAACTTCTGAAATAAAAGTTCTCAACAAAGCAGACACTCCGCCTATTGAAATTGATGATCGAAAACTAGCCTCTGAAGACATCCGGTTACAATATCGTTACTTAGATTTGAGAAGGCCAATGATGCAAAAGCATCTTTTAATCAGACACAAAGCAGCCCAGGCAGCAAGATCATACTTAAACGAACAACATTTCATGGAAATAGAAACTCCAATATTAATTCGTTCAACACCAGGCGGAGCAAGAAACTATTTAGTTCCGTCAAGAGTCAACCCAGGACAATTCTATGGTCTGGCAGAGTCACCACAAGTATACAAGCAGCTCTTGATGGTTGCAGGATGCGATCGTTATTATCAAATAGCAAGATGCATGCGAGACGAGGACCTGAGAGCAGACCGTCAACCAGAATTTACTCAGATTGATATTGAGATGAGCTTCGTCCAGGCAGAAGATGTTATTGCAGTAATCGAAGGTATCCTTGTAAAAATGTGGAAAGATGTTTTAGGCATCACAATTAAGCCACCATTCCAAAGACTTACCTACAAAGAAGCCATGGACAAATATGGTTGTGACAAACCAGATTTAAGATACGAATTAGAGCTGAAAAACATTTCAGACCTAGCAAAGGCATCAGATTTCTCAGTATTCAAATCATCAATCCAGCAAGGCGGAGTTGTCAAAGCAATAAACGCAGAAGGATTAGGATCATTATCAAGAAAACAGATTGAAGGAGAATGGACTGATTTCGCAAAAGAACATGGCGCCAAAGGATTAGCATGGATGAAAGTAGAAGCCGGCAAATTAGACAGCAACATTGTAAAATATTTCTCACCTGAACTTCAAAAATCATTAATCAAAAAGTTGAATGCAAAAGACGGCGACTTATTATTATTCATGGCAGATTCAGAAAAAGTTGCAAACACAGTATTATCTCAACTTAGACAAAGAATTGCAAAAGAAAAAGGATTGCTTGACCAGAATATCTACAAATTCTGCTGGATTCTTGAATTCCCGCTTTTCGAACACGACGAAGAAAACAATACCTGGGCATCTACACACCATGTATTCACCGCTCCACTTCCTGAACATAAAGATACATTTGACAAAGACCCTGCATCTGCACTAGGTACTCATTATGATGTAGTCTTGAATGGAGTAGAATTAGGTTCAGGCTCAATCAGAATCAACATACCTGAACTTCAAAAGAGAGCATTCGCAGTTATAGGCCTAAAGGAAGAAGAAGCAAGAAAGAAATTCGCATTTTTATTAGATGCATTCACATTCGGTGCCCCTCCACACGGCGGAATCGCCTTAGGATTCGACAGATTAGTAGCATTAATGTGCGGCTACAACGACATCAGGGAAGTTGTCGCATTCCCGAAAAACAAAAAGGCGCAATGTCCAATGGATGGTTGCCCTGGCGAAATAGATCAGAGATTATTAAAGGACGCCCACATCAAAGTAGACATAAAAGCAGCTCCACCTAAAGATAAAGAATAATTAAATACAATTTGTTTCACAAAAATCAAATTCCTGAAATGAAATCACAACCTGACACAAAAAATATCAATAAAACTAAATCTACAATCATTCCTAAAATAGGCCTTGAAATCCACGGTTACCTGCGGATGTCCAAAACAAAAAAGAAATTATTCTGCAACTGCAATATTAACCAGGACTCAGAATCAAATACCAATGTTTGTCCTGTCTGTACAGCCCAACCTGGAAGCAAGCCCATGCTTCCAAATAAAGAAGCAGTTGACAAAATTATCAAATGCGGACTATTTCTCGATTGCAAAATAAGTAAGAAGTTAATGTTCCAACGTAAACACTACGACTGGCCAGACTTACCAAACGGTTTTCAGAAAACAATGTCTGGCTCCTATTCATTTCCAGTTGGAACAAAAGGAACATTTCTCGGCATAGGTATTCAACAAATACACCTGGAAGAAGACCCAGCAAAATGGGATCCAAAAACAGGACTTGTTGACTACAATCGATGCGGATTCCCATTAGCAGAAATTGTCACAGACCCGGATTTCACAAGTCCTGAACAAGTAGTAGAATGGCTGAAGAGTCTCCTAAATGCATTATCATACATAGACGCAATTGACTCGGCTTCAGGTATTAAGTGCGACGTAAACATCAGCATTCCTCCAAATTATATCAGAGCTGAAATTAAGAATGTAAATTCATTGAAATCAATTGCAGCCGCAATTAATTTTGAAGTAAAGCGTCAGCACTCAGAAAAAATGGATTCTCAGGAAACAAGAATGTGGAATGACGAAAAACAAGCTACATTCTTCATGAGAAAAAAAGAGCAGGCCGCAGATTACCGTTTCATTCCAGAGCCAGATCTTCCAACAATCTTCCTTGAAGAAAAATATATTCAATCTTTAAACAAAACTCTACCAGAAAAACCAGACCAAAAAATCAAGAAATTTGAAAAGGCAGGAATCTCAAAAGAAAATGCAAAAATCATTGCATCAGACATTAGCCTAGCAGAATTATTTGAAACCGTCCTGAAAAAGATTGATCCAAAACTTGCAGAGCGCTGGTTCAGATCTGAACTATTAAGAGTCCTCAATTATCAGGAAAAAGCAGCCCATGAAGTTCCTATGACTTCAGAAAATCTGGTGGAACTTCTCGACCTGCTGCAAAAAGGCGACATCACAGACACAGTTGCAAAGAAAATTTTAGAACAATTAATGGAAAAATCATTTTCTCCAAAAGAGTTCATCAAAAAGCAAGGATTACAAAAAGTAGACAATTCCAATGAACTTGAGTCAATGTGCAAAAAAGCGCTTGACAGCAATCCAAAAGCAATTGAAGATTTCAAGAAAGGCGAAGAAAAAGCATTAAACTTCTTAGTCGGCCAGATCATGAAACAGACAAAAGGCGCCGCTGATCCAGCAAAAGTTCTTTCAATTCTAAAGAAGCTGATTAAGTAGCGAAATTATTTCTTGTTGACGCACGACTCGAGGGGGGATGCCCCCTACGGGGTGCAATAGAAAGCCTTTAGCTTTCTATGCACAAAGAAAAGCAGAGCTTTTCTTTTGTGTCGAGTAGCTCAATTGCTACGCAATTGAGCGTCGTGCCGTCAACAGAGGATATAACTTGTTTGCACCAGTACTTACTTCCCAAATATTTCTTCACTTACCTTTATCACCCTATCATTAAAATCTTTTACAGTTTCTCCATCAATTTTTTCAATCCCAAGTTTATTTAACATATCATTCACTTGTGTCTCCTTAAATCCATTAACAGAGATCTGATCTTTATGTTCAGCAATAACATGTTGTTCAATCTCCCCTACTGTCTCCCCTGAAACTTTAACTTCTTGAAACTCAACTACATGCAATCCAGCAGAATGTCTCAGCACTTGAAACGCCCCGCAATCATACATTTTTTTCATGAGTTCAGGTATCTGTATTTCATTGAGACTTCCCTCTCTAAGTTGTCCACTCATTCTGAAAAGCACAATCTTTCCAGCAACATCAATTTTCTCTATCTTTGTTTCAACTTCCACCCTGACATCTTCCGCTTTCTTCCCTTCGCATGACACATTAACACTTACAACCTTTACCTCTTTATTCTCAATAAACTGCATTTCCCCATCATTAACAATATAGAATCCACCAGTAGTCTCTTCAAGCTCCTTGAAATTATTAGGAAAAAGTGGCCCGGGATATACAATCCGCCCGTGCGATGCAACATCTTTTACAAGCCGTCTATGAACATGTCCTCCTGCATAATACCAGAATCCTGTAGGCAGCAAAGAAAGAGGCTGCGACACAATCGCCTGCATATCTTCCTCTTTCAATTCTTCAAGCGCCGAATGAAACAAAAATATTGACTTATCCCGATCATGCCCACCATCATATGAAAGCATTTTATAGTATTCAGTTTCCAGCCCTCCTCTTTTCCCAAGCATTCCAGCTAATGCAACCCCTGTTTTAGGATCATGAGTCAACTCAACTTTAAGTTTACCATTATCTTCTTTGACTTTCGCAACATTAACAAATATTTTCGTAGGCTCAAGAAGATCAAGCCAGCTTTTTCCTGAAGAGCTATAATCATGACTTCCTGCAATTAAATAAACCGGAATCCCATGATCGCGAAGTTTCACAAATCCACTAATGGCTGCATGAAGACTATCATGACTCGGCAATGCAGTATTAAACAAATCCCCACAAAAGAGCACAAAATCAACTTTCTCAGCAATCACTCGGCTTACAGCTCTCTCAAATATGTGAAGGCTCATATTGCGAAGCGTTTCCTCTCTCCATCCTCCAAGATGGCAGTCGGCGATATGTGCAAATTTCATGTTTTATTACTAACCTAATGACTTACTTGCTTAATTCCGGCTATATTCATCTTATACTCTTTCCCATTATATTTTTCAAGATCCTTTTTACAAACATCTTCAAAAAGAGGAATCTTCACTGGAATAGCAAACTTAGAAAATGTGGAAGTAATAATCGCCTCACCTTTGTCAAGCGATGCAATCGTCTGCCCATCTTGAGACAAATCCTGCGACGACGACTCAATAATGCTTTGCCTCTCAGGCTTCATCTCCATACCTAAAATGATTTTAGTATTCATATTTGCAAGCACTTCTTTTGGTATCAAGCTCGGTAACTGAGTCACCGCAGTCAACCCGATTTTAAACTTCCGCCCTTCCCGTGAAATGGTTGAAAATATGTTTGGCCCCTGCTCCAGCACATCTTTCCCTAAAACCCGTGGCGCTTCCTCAATAACAATAGAAACAACAGGCTTTTGTGCTAATGTCCCAATTCTACTATAATACTGAAACTTGCTAAACAATTCATGACATAATAAACTACCAATTAAAATTTCAACTGGACTAGAATAACATGATGTATCAATAATAACTGATTTCCGATTCTCAAGAAGAGAAATAATATCTGAAACAACAGTTTCCCCTCCATCATCCTTAAACAATCCATCACAAACTAATTCACCATTAACAACAGAAATATCAAGCATCTGTGACAATCTCCTTTTCACCACTCCAACAGTTCCTTCGTGAACATATTGAGTAGGCAACTTATCAAGCATAATGCTCTGAATCCATTCATCTTTGAACTCTTTATACGCCAGTCCCATGGCTTCCTTCTGAGCCGGTGTCCACGGATACGACCCATCAAAATGTCCTGGCTTAAGCAGTGATAAATTAATCACAAGACTCCTTTGACCAGGAGGCACCTGTCTGCTTGTAAAATACGCAATCTTACCAGTTGGATGATCTTTCAATCCGAGCTTATGTCTTCCATAATATTCATCATGCGGATCTAATATCAGAAAACTGCAATAATCCTGCTTCATCCCATTCCACAGCAACACAGAAAGAAGATTTGATTTACCTTTTCCAGTTGACGCAGGAATCAAAATGTGATGTGACAATGCAAGCTCTCCATTAAGATTTACGGGAACATCTAAAACTTTACTTCCTGATCTTAGATTTCCAAGAAACAGTGGTGAAGCAGCATGACTCATAAATGCGAAATCTTCTTTCTTCACACCACGTACTGGAGCCATAAAATGAGGCAACACTTTATTCGGTTTCACACTTCCTTCTGCAAGACTCAATACATTTTTTGCAAATGCCAGCACATAGTTCCGAAGATGCGGCTCCATCAATTCATATTGATGCTCTTCTTCAAGTTCCATTCCAGAAATCATTTCACGTTTCTGCGTACTCAGTTGCGACCCATGCAATAAATCATAAACCTGCAATAGAATTTTCTGCTTATTTCCTTCAGCAATCAGAAGCTCCCCAAGCTCAATTTCAGCCTCTGATTGTTGTCGTACACATATTTCACCAAATTTTCCCCACACAATGGTCCCGACTGTCACAATATGCCGAATACGAAGAAGTATTTGAGTCTTACGGATTCAGGAATCTATTGACTCAAAAGAAACTTGTTTCTTTTACTTTCTTTTGTAAAACCCTTGTTTGCTTTTCATTCCAATATGTTTTTTCTTTATTTTATGCAAAAGCAGCTTTGAAGGTTTTTCCCCTATATTTCGGAGAATTGCCACAACAACATCAATTCCAATTAAATCTGCAAGCTCAAAAGGTCCCATTGGAAACCCGAGATTCTTCATAATTAAATCTATATCTTCAACTGTAGCAGCTTTCTGCTCAACCAGTAAACAAGCCCGATTAATTATAGGAATTACTAATCTATTTACCGCAAACCCGGGTACATCCTTAACAAGCACGGGCTTCTTTCCAGTTTTTTCAAGAAACTTCATAACACTATTAACCACTGCTTTACTCGTTCTCTTTCCAGGAATAACTTCAACAAGCGCAATCTTATCTGCAGGATTCATGAAATGCATCCCGATAAACTTGCTAGGACTATGATAACTAGCTGCAAGTTTAGATATTGACAAGCTACTGGTATTACTTGCAACTATGGTATTTCTAAAGCTATGTTTCTTAAGTTTCTTAAACAATGATTTCTTTACATTCATGTCCTCAATAACCGCTTCAATAATCAGATCACATCCAAACAAAGTTGAAATATCAGTAGAATAACAAAGCTGATGTGAACATGCCACCCCTCTTTTCTTTCCAAGTGATACACAAAACGCTGGAGCACGCCCTCACAAGATTGAAGT
>CAZNVD010000004.1:8959-29214 GCA_964576505.1 uncultured Methanosarcinales archaeon | reverse complement strand
CCAATGCAAATAGCAGCAATCCCTCTTTTTCTGCTGTGACTATGCAACGCATGCACCAATGTTACAATGATTCGAGCTCCACTGCATCCAATTGGATGACCAAGAGCAAGAGCTCCACCATGAACATTATATATATCTTCAGCAAAAGGCAGCTGATTAATAACTGCAAGACTCTGACATGCAAAAGCTTCATTCAACTCAACCAACTGCACATCTTTTGTTTTCAGTTTACAATCTTTCATCAATTTATTAACGCATTCAACAGGCGCAGTTGTATATTGTGAAGGATGTCCACTATGCTCACTGAACCCTTCTATGAACCCAAGAATAGGTATCTTTAATTTTTTCGCAAGCTTCCCATCCATCAACACAAGTACAGCAGCCCCATCACTGAGTTGCGAAGCATTCCCGGCTGTAATTGTCCCATTCTTTTGAAACACTGGTTTCAATTGTTGAAGCTGTTCATATGATGTTCCATGTCTGATAGTTTCATCTTTTTTCTTTCCCTTTACAATTACAATCTCATCATCAAACAATCCGCTTTCAGCAGCAGCTGAGGCTTTTAACTGGCTTTGTTGTGCAAACAGATCTTGTTCTATTCTCGAAATCTTATATTCAGAAGCAGTCATCTCTGCAACCGGTCCCATCTCAGCCTGACAAAAATTACACCATAATCCGTCTTCAACTAAACTGTCTTCAAGAATTGCATTTTTATGTGCCTTTGAAAATTCACCTACTAAAATATTACCTTTCTTAACAACATCTCTGCAATGCACAAGATGCGGCGCAGCCGACATTACCTCAACACCACCAGCAACAACAATCGCTTCAGAGTCATGCTCAATAGTTTTTATTCCCTGCACAACAGCTTCCATTCCCGATCCACATACTTTGTTGATGGTAGAACAATGAACTTCATCTTTAAGTCCTGCATAACATGCAACTTGCCTACTCGGATTCTGTCCCATTCCTGCTTGCAAACATTCTCCCATAACACAATGAGTCACCTTTTGTTTCAGCCCTTTCAAATTACCTGTGAAACAGCCTTCAACAACTTTTCCACCCAATTCTGCAGGGTGCAAATCAGAAAACTGTCCGAGAAATTTACCAGATGGACTCCTTTTAGCAGCTACAATCGCAATTTTCATGATCTAAACCTCTTCATTCTATTAATTTGCTCTTTAGTACCAAAGCAAGAAGCAAAAGCATCAACATCTTTTTTATAATTTGATCCTTTTAATAATTTTTTACACAATCCAAGACTTTCTCCGCTTTGCTCAACCACAAGTTTCATCCATTTCTTTCCAGATATCTCTGCATTGCTCTCAACCTTATGAACAATCCCTGCATTCAAACTTTCTTTCCAGTCAAACATCATATTTCCCAGCACAATCTTCTGACAAACGCTTTTACCACAAAGATTCGTGATACGAGTGATCCCTCCGAATCCAGGAACAATCCCCAATTTCGCTTCTGGCAATCCACATTTTACTGTCTTATCACAGATTCTCAGATCACAACTTAAAGCAATCTCTAGTCCTCCTCCGAGCACATATCCTTTCATACAACATAAATACACTTTCTTCGAACTTTCTATTGCTTCACACGCTTTCAATCCTTTCTTAGCAATCTCTAAAGCCTTTTTTTTGCTAGCTGAAGCAATCTCATTTACATCCATCCCTGCGCAAAGATGTTTTCCTTGGCCATAAATAATAATCCCCTTCACATCTTTTCGTCTTTCAAATTCCTTCACCACAAGCAGAAGTTGATCAATCATCTTAACAGAAAGCGCATTAAATTTCTCGGGTCTATTAAGAGTTATACACCCAATCCCACCCACAACCTCTTTTTTAATCATATTTTTTAACTTATAAAACACTTTTCATTTAAAAATATACACTCTCCGATACCTTTTTATATACTCTAAATATTATCCAACTAATGGAACTTCAGCGAATATTTTACTTTGTCAGCGGCTTCTTCGCTGTTATCGCAATGATATACTTTGCATGGGAGTACTTAATCTATTTTTCAGCTGACATAAAAACAATAATTTTAATCTGTGTTTCATTCATTTTGTTTGCAGCAGGAAACGAATTACGATGGAGGGGTGCATAGATGTATCTTGAAACAGTATTTTTTGTAGGCATCATTCCAATAATAATTATGTTGGGTTACGCTTACTACAAAAGTCAGAAAATTAGCCCGCTTCTGTACATTTTGTCAATCTTCGCATTCATCAATACAGTAGCATATGTGATTGACGCATACACATTAGGAAGAAATGGAATTTTGGGTATCCTCATAGGAGCCTCAATTGTCCTCGCATTCCTCGGTTATTACTTAAACAAAGAATTACAGCATAAGGCTAAGAAAGGTTCAAAAGATTCACATGTATTCAATAAAGTTCTTTTAGGCCTTACTGCAGCAGTTATCTTGACTTTCGCAGTCATCGGAGTCATGAATATTGGAGTTTCAATAGTAACTTCATACCAAGACTCAGTTCAAAGATCAATCTTGCTTCCAACAGCAGAACAGTCATTAAATTGTTCCTACAACTACATGAGCGACAAGCGAAATGCCCAAGTTATCTCAACAATTGACTTCACTAATAATTTCTTCCTGGACAGATCAATTGAGATGCCTCATTTAATGGCTTGCTTCAGTCAGTCACAATCTGCTGCTGAAATTCAATACAAAATCTCATACCTTGAAAATGGAAAAGAAGTTCCATCATCTGAGTTCATGACTCAATACGGTTACTCTGGACTGAACGCAGTCACTGCTTCGCCAGGCCAGACAAAGAAAGTAACAACCTTGATCTCACCTTACTGTTCCATGAATTACTATGACGGTCCACGTCCTGTTGATGGGTTCACTAAACCAGTACCAGCAGCTATGCCTGGCACTGAACAAATTGATTCTGATCGCTTGTACATTTTCGAATTAAAGCGCGACGAATACAAAGACTGCTTCCAGTTATTCGGAGAACGCCAACCAGTAAAGGTACTAAATATAGAGGGATAAAATGACTTCTGTTAATTTCATTAAGAATCTTATTGAAGGCAAAAATGATTCTCACACCCACCGTGCATTAATCCGTTACGGTTTGGGTGAATACGATCAGGAGCCAATGACTATTAAATTAGGAAAGCAAATCAAGATTCAGGGAAATTTTGAATTTGTCAATGTATTAGTTAGATTTGTTCTCAGGCACACCGATGAAGACTTGAAAATAAGTGGTGGAATTCCTGCTATGGAAGACATCTCATCAGAACTAAAAAAGTTCGGCGCAGAAGAAGTAGAAAGAAAAACAGTTCGTCGTTTGAAACAAAAGATGCACGTATTCAAAGCGACTATGACTCCAGAAATATGTAAAAAATTCGAACAGGCATTTGGAGATCGTTATTTGCTTCTCAATATTGCATCCACATCCCGCCAGCTCAAAATTAAAAAAATAGCTTTGCCTGACTTAAGATCAGACACAACTAAGTATGTAACCCTCACCTTACCAGATCGCGACAAAGATATTGTTCTGGACACTTTCCTTTTCGATGTCAAAGACCGCTCACCCCGATCATGCACAATTTCGCATAGATATGAAATCAAAGAAATTGTTGTTGACGAAAAATTAGTTCAAAAAGATCCAGCAGCTGCAAGAGCAGAAGCAAAAAGGAAAGGAATTCTAATGAGAACAATCGACTGTGACGGCAGTGAAATTAAGAAGGAATATCCGTTTGAGGCTTAGTTTCTGAGATTTTTCTATTTTTTTAACGCGCCACCGCCCTAATACAAGTATCGGCGCGTAATTTGGGGTGAAGTCCTTTGTAAAGTAAACACAAAATCTAAAGGAATTCAATGGCAGTGAGATTAAGAAGCAGTATCCATTTGAAGCTTAGTTTTTTTCTACGCGTCGCTTAGTTGCATATGTTTCTTTTGTAACTAAGTATCTCAATTCAGAATTTACCTAACAAAAATCTGCCTTCTATCTGCGCCTTGAAGTTCTTCAATAACTCGCTTTACTATTGTCTTCTCTATATCAGGCATAAGCTTTACTCTGCTTTTAATATCAGCAAATGAAGTAAACGGTCCATCTTTACGAGCTTCAATAATCTCCCACATATGTTTTTTACCAACACCTGGAAGAAGCTCAAGCTGGTGCATCCTTGTAGACACCGGTCCTGCTTTGTTAAAGAATTCAACAAATCGCGGTTCTTGCTTGCGCACCAGATCTATCAAAATAAACTCAAGCTCTGCGCGGGCAGATTGAGTCAGTTTTTCCATTGGTAAAGACCAGTTAATGTGGTGAATTTTATCCCGCTTGCCTTCTCCAATGTAAACTTCCTCATAAGGCTGTAAAAATACATCTTTTTTAGGTACAAGCTCAAGAAGTGTAAAATGCTCTTTCCCAATAGCCTGTACTATTGGTGTTTTCATATGACTTGGTCTATTATCAGAAGGATATCCGTTCATGAGAAAATCTAGTACGATTGCCGACTCTTCTTTCGATCGCACTTTGCGTACTTGATCCGCTTCCATGATTATTAAATTCTCCAATCAACTTTTGTGGGTATACATCCATAAACATTTTCTGCATAATACGCTCTATTCTACATCCCCCAATGGCTCCAGTAATCAAACCTGGGTATTTAAAGATTTCGAATATATAAATAAAATATCATAACTAACAACTTAAAACTAGTTTTTTTATTTCGCGCCGTTGCCTTATAATGAGCGAACGGCGCTCAATTTGGAAGAAGCCTTTTCTAAAACAAATACCAAATCTAAAAGGATTCATATTCAACGATTTCTAATTATAATAGGATAAAATAAAAACTTAAAAACCACTACATTTAAATACTGTTTTTTGTTCTTTCCTTAAAAGGGTGTGACATGGCGAAACGCAAAATTACTAAACGTGCTTCTTTATCTCTATCAATTAATGCAATAGTAGTTCTTATCCTGGCAGTTACCATGCTTGGCTTAGGCTTGGGTTTCATTAGAAGAACATTTACTCAAGCTACTGGCAGCCTTATCAATATTCAAGAAGACATAAAGAACCAGCTTATAGCTGAATTAAAGACAACTGACGAAAGATTAGCATTTGACAAATACGATGTTGAAACAAAAGCTGGTGATCCTAAAACTATCTACTTCGGTGTAAGAAATGATGTAGACACCACTGCAAACTGTAAAAGCGAATTTAGGATAACTGAATCTACTTGTTATGCCTCACTCAGCGGCACAGAAGGTGCAGTTGCTGATGTTGCTCTTCAGGCCTTGCTTCCTCCAAGAATTGGTGGTGGTCAGGTTGGCATAGGAAAAATAATCATTGTTACCAAATCAGATACTGTAGCTGATACTTACAGCTGCAGAATTAATATTGCAAAAGAACCATCTCCTTCAGAGTGTGGAGTTGATCAAGGCTTTGCTATTTACGCTGAACGAGACTTTTTCATAACGGTGGAATAAAATGAAATCAGGTAAAAAGAAATTATCTCAGGCTCAAGAATTTGAAATCATGAAACTAGTTCTTGATAAGTTTCTGTGGCTTGGTTTTACCATCATGGCTTTTGGTATGTATCAAATGTTTAACCTGGACATAGCAAATGGTCTGGTTATCATGCTTGGAGGAATTATAGTTCTGATTCTGTTCATGATTCTTATTGTGAAGGAATATGAAATTGTTCGCTAAATTTCTGGCAAACAGGCGGGGTCTTGAACTCAGCGTCAATTTTATTGTCGTTCTCATACTTACAATAGTCACCTTTGCACTAGGTATTCTAATTTACAATGCTACTTTTAATCAGGCTGGCGAACTTACTGGTGACATTGGAGAACAGACTCGTGCTCAGATTGAACAGATTCTGATGGAGGGAAACATTGACGTCACCATCCCTCATGAATTTGAGAAAACTCCAAAAGACACAACTGTCTTCTTCGGCATGGGCATTAAAAGTAATACTGACGTCTGCATCTCAGGCAACTATTTGATTTCAGTTGCATTCTCAAGAGCAGTTGATGAACTGAATGCTGACCGTACTCAGGAAATATTTGCTCAAATGGGAACTTGGTTCCTTGAAGAAGTGCAGGAATACGCAATAAAAAATAATGAACGCCGGGTAGTTTCAATTCCTATCCGTCCTGCTGGTGCAGTAGCTAGACAGGGTTGGACCTATGTCTTTGATATTAATGTTCAATGTAAAGGAGGCTCACGATATGGATCTCCTCAAAAAGTATATGTCTTCATACAATGATCACAAACAAGAAAGGAATGGAGCTTGCAATTTCATATCTTGTTCTACTAATTTTAGTTATTCTTTCAATGGCTGCAACTTTAACATTTTTCGCCAGAAACATAGGACTCTCAGAAGAATTAGTAGCTAAAGTTGATGCTGAAGCAGAAAACCAGCTTATCAAAAGAATGACTGCCTCATCCGCAAGATTTGTCATTCCTGAATTTACAATTTCCGCATCCCCTCAGGAATCGACGAGTTTTATTATTGGAATCAGAAATGCTTTTGACACACATCAGACATTCACAGTACACACCAGCATTAAAAAAATTACAGATGAAGAGGGCAATCCAGCTCCTCAAGACATGTACGACGGCAGCGACACCTGGCTCTTTGAAACTCTTGGTCCATATCAGCTTGATCCTGATGAAATTCGCATCATCCCGGTTCCAGTAAGAATCAATAATGGAAAATTAAGATTATACACTGTCCACGTTGAAATAGAAATCCGCTGTGACCGTTCTTCAGATGTCTGTGCTCCTTATGATTCTCGTAAATCGATAGAAGTTAAAGTTGTTGGATAGGCTAGTTACCCAATATAAGTAATGTGCTCTTTCAATCTTTCCTTATCTGCAGTAAGTTGTTTTAAACTTTTCACTCTTTTGCTCACTTCTTTTTCAATTACATCGATGTGTTGATCCATTTCATCAAGTGATAATCCAAATCTGAATGTTTTTTGAAGTTTGTCAAGTAGCACCCTTGCTTCTTTAACTCCAATATATTGTGGGTGCCCATATGTCTCAACAAGCACAGCAAGAGCTGGAATCTGATATTGCTTTGCAAGTCCCACAAGCAGTCCGGTAACTCCCACAATAGTATCTACTGTTCCTTGAGTTTTATGGTTGATATTCCACGCCTTTTTGTACTGTTTCATAAGTTTTTGATTATTAGTCGCAAGATAAATGCCAGCTTTTGCAGGAACATCTGCCAACCCGATTCCACCAAGAGTCAGAATATGTTGTACTTCCAATTTTTTTAGAAACTCAAGAAGTTCTGCGCAGAACTGATAACAACTTCTTTCTGTTAAGGGCTGCACATCTCCTGCAAGAAAAATAAAATCTTGTTTTTTAACTTTGAAATGATAAAGATTCATGCATGGCAGATCTACAAAATCGCGATGTTGGATAAATACTGCGTGCGGCAAATCTGGAGAAGTAAATGTGATGAACGGTTTAAGTTTTTTCTGGTCAATAAGAAAATCAATAGCAACTTTACCTACGTTTCCAATTCCAGGTAATCCTTCAATAAATATTGGTTTGCTGATAGAAACTTTCTGTTTTACTGTTGTTATCCAGGGCTTGGTCATGCGAGTCTTTCTGCGCTCCCCTGTCCTCCGAATGAGTTAAACAGGTCAACTGCTTGGTTAACTTTTTTGGCTGCAAGATCTTCAGCTGTCGGATAATCTTTTGCTGTTATGCGCGCAAGATATCTTCCATTTCCAAGATACTGTAGTACAATCGCCTTGTCTTCTGCAACCTTCAAAGCTTTCTTAACATGCTCAATTCCTTCTGAAGCATAAGTTGTGAAATGAAGAATATACTTTGCAACTACCTCAGTTTCCTTTACTCTATCCCTGATAAGTTTTTCTAGAAGTTCTCCTTCTTTCTTTCCCAGACCAGCTTCAGTAATTTGCGCCTGACCTGCAACCAGTTCTTCAAAGAATTCATGAATATACTCATAATCAACAAGAAGTTTGGTACTGATTTGTTTGTAAATAACTGACATCTCAAGCTTGCACTCAAGTGCCAGTGCTTCAAGTAGTTTTTCAGCTTTCTTTTCTTTCTTTATTTTATTATTCTTATCTCTGCGCTGACTTTCATTTACCCGTCTGAACGAAAGATCGAGGTGTCCGCTCTTTCCCCGCTCTTTAAGAACTTTACAAATTATTTTCTTTCCAGCGTCAACATAATCTTTAATATTTCTGACTCTACCAGGAGCAATCTCAGAAATATGGATCATACCGACCATATTAAACTCATCTAAATGAACGAACACAGAATGTGGATGAACATCCTTTACAGTACAGATTACAATATCGCCTTCCTTAATAGGCTGTTTTCTTCTATACAGCATTTAGATAACCTCTACAATCTGGGCAGTTAGCTCAGCACGTCCGCCCGTAGGCTTTCCTGTTAGAGGTTCATTACATACGAGGCAATTCACTTGTGAAACTGGTCGTGCGAAAATAACTTGTTCGCCTTTACATTTAGCACAGTGTACCTTCAAAAAGTTTGTTTTTCTGTTTTTGGATTCCATACCTGTGCTGAGAACAAAATGTTTATAAATCTTATTATGGCGGGCCTTATCTTATGGAAAACCGGGTTATTACTGACCAGAAGCTGGAAAAATACTTCTCAGTCACCAAAGCTGCCCTGGCAAAGGCTAAAACCGCCCCTTCAAAGCTATTAAAAAGCGAAGAAGTAGCTGAAATCTACTATGATATGGCTCAGCGCTACACTGCGGATGCTGATATATTTGCAAAGAAAGGAATGATTGTTGAAGCCTTTGCAGCCTTAAATTATGCTCATGCTTGGCTTGACGCAGGCGCCATTGTGGGCATTTTCGATGTAGATAAGGATAATGTATTATTTACCGTCGATGATCGTTGAGCGATGCGAACACAGAGAGAGCAAAGCGAAACGATCAGACTAGGTGGATACAATTCATAGGTGTAAAACTACCTTTTTCTGCCTAATAGGCCATTTTTAGAAACAATCCTGTAATAATCAGAATCATTATCAGTACAATTCCCAGAACAAATCCTATATTTGTAAGAAGGAAATCAACTTGGATTGTTTCAAATGAATCGATATTTTCCAGCTGAGACTCCCCATTATCTTGAGTTTCTTGTTTTTCAGTAATATTCATTTCAGTAATATTCAATTTATTCTCTGGAACCATTGAAACATTTGCTTCTTTAACTTCATCCACTTTGTGTGCAGACAGACATCCTGAAACTGAAATTGTCTCTGTCTTTGCATCACTCACTGATCCACCTGCATAAGTTGCTTCTCCTACCAGCCTGAATGATGAAATAGTGACATTGTTTGGAATTGTAATTTTTACTTCACCATTTCCTCTAAATTCCACATCTTCTGGATCTGCACTTAATGAGAATTCTTTATATTGTCTTATCCCAATTTTATCGCTGTGTACCAGCACTCCAGCTGATTTTTCTTCCTCACTTCCCAAGTTAACCACTGCATATTTTACTGTCAACACATCTCCACATGAAACCGAACTTGGAGACACTTGAAATTTCTCAAAAATAATTCTATGATCTGCTTTGTTAATTTTAAGTTTTCCCGATAGCATATCATCTGAACTATTTCCTTGCTCATCTACTGCAGAAACTGTTATCACAAACTCATATTCGTTTTCATCGTCCACATCAACAGGGACAGTAAATTCAAAAGTTAGTGTTTTATCTTCTTTATCAGATAATCTGAATTCTCCGAATTCATGAGTAATATCTCTTCCATCTAAAATATCTTCAATATCTATCCTTACATCAACCTGGTCTAACTCGGCCTCAAGCTGATTTGCGATAAGTATGGTGAATTCAATCTTATTTAGCGGTTCAACTCCATCAACACTATCGCCATCAATAACAGGATCTCCATTAATCTCTACTTCCTGGATCTCTACTGCACCAAGTACAGATGGAACTGATAACAGAATTACCAAAAGTAAAAGTATCTGCAATAGTAATCTTCTCATGATACTTCCATTGTTGCAATCTATTTAAGTTTATTGCTGCCTTTAAAATCCCCAACAACCGAAACCTTTTTATATCCCTGAATCCAAAACAGGCTGATGACTGGAAGTGAGTTCGATAAGGTTGCATTTGGATATACAACCAATATTAATTCTACAGAAGAGGAAAACAAACTACTCAGAGAAACAATAACTTCAATGAAATCTGAGCTCAGAAAATTCCGCACTCCGCCTTACTTGATTTGCGAAGTTCGTGATATTACTGACAATCATGCTATTGTCTCTTTAAAAAATGGCAATGAATTTTACGTAGACATTTCAGATGAAGCAAAAAACGTCAAACCTGGAGACTACGTTCTTGCCCATCAAAAGAACCTGACAATCCTCGGAAAAGTTAATGCTCCTAATCAGTTCAACGCGCACCAATTCGTCATCATTGAAAAGCCAACTGTGGCTTGGGACGAGATTGGTGGTTTAGATAAAGAAAGTCGGGAAGTAAAAGAAGTTGTTGAACTTCCGCTAAAGAGCCCGGAATTATTCAGAGAAATAGGTATCACTCCTCCAAAAGGCATCTTGCTTCACGGCCCACCAGGAACCGGAAAAACTTTGCTTGCAAAAGCAGTCGCATCATCAACAAATTCAACATTTATTGAAATTGTAGCTTCTGAATTAGTCCAGAAATTCATAGGAGAAGGTGCAAAGTTAGTCAAGGAAATATTCGAACTCGCCCGCCAAAAAGCACCTTGTATCGTATTCATAGACGAAGTAGACGCCTTAGCTGCCCAGAGAATTGAATTAGGCACTTCAGGAGAGCGTGAAGTTCAAAGAACATTTATGCAGCTTTTAGCAGAACTCGATGGTTTCAACCCATTAGACAATGTTAAAGTTATAGCTGCAACCAACAGAAGAGACATCCTTGATCCTGCTGTGCTTAGACCAGGAAGACTTGAACGTCAGATTGAAGTTGGCGAGCCAAATATCGAAGGCATAAAACAAATATTTGGCATCCACACCAGGAACTTGAAAATCGCCAAATTCAAAAAAGACGACTTGTACAAGAAAATGGAAGGTCTGACTGGCGCAGGAATTAAAGCTGTCGTCACAGAAGCAGGTTACGGCGCCATCCGCGACGGCCGCAAACAAGTCGCCAAGACTGATATTATTTCCGCCATCGACAAAGTAAAATCTTACGACATGGAAGAACAAGGCGAAATTGGAATGTTTGGTTAATTTGTTTCTAAGTATCTTAAGCAACTATTGTTTCTTGAAACACTTGATTCTTTTTTAAAAGAAACATTTATAATTGGTTACCTGTGCCTTCAGGTGCAGTAATTTGCCATCATCGCATAATGGGTCTAAAGCCCCAAATGCGATGCTGTCAATATTAAAAGAAAGTAAATTTGTGCCATCATCGCATAACCTGGCAGTGCGCTAGCCTTGAGAGCTAGTTTCCGAAAGGATCTGGGGGTTCAAATCCCTCTGATGGCGGTCACACCAATCCGGTCGAATCCTACCTTTTAAGATGGCTAAAAAACCAAGAAAAACAAAGAAAGCAGACTCAAAATTACAAACTTTGGGAAAAATAGGCTTTATCACAGTAGCCTTGTTTGCTTATGGGATTGTAGCCTGGAGATGTAACACGAGCCCAATATACTGGATCACACTCTCTCTCATTGTTTTGGTCGTCTTGGGAGGAACTGTGATGTCACCCAAAACACTGGAGAACATATATAAATCCGCTATGGCTAACATCAATAAAGGGGAAAAAAAATGAACGACGTATTCAAAATATTGGATTCGTTTAAATTCACATTGACAGGGCTAATTATAGGGGGACTAATATTTGGTAATTGGTACATTTTAGCAGGTCTGGCAATCTTAGGATTGTATCTTGATTCAAAAGGTTAAACTCATACCCTTTCAAATTATAACTCTGATATCGATGGCAACCACGAATTTAATTGAAAAAGACTTCGCCGTGACTGAGACAAGTCTGTCTGGGACAACATCACTGGTATTTATAGAAAATGGAAAGGTCAGAGACATACGCGAATTTCAGCGTATCGGTGCGCTTATCGGGAATGTGAAATTTCCAGACAAGACTGCGGCAATCCCAGAAGAAACCATTGGGAAGAATGGTTCAAAAGTATATGTAACGAGTGGCAATCATTTCGCCATGCAATCGAAATAATTAAAGGAGTGATTATTAGTTCTCAGATCACGCTACAAAAACTTCCTTGGTGCCTATCCATTTAGTGAGTCTATCTTTTTTCTCTGCATTTCCAATTTGATTACTTCCAAATTGCAGGGCAATCTTACTGGTGCGAAATCGCGGTTCGAGATTAGTGTAGTGGAAACATTTAGCCAGTTCAATTTCATTTGTGCAGTCAAATCTGTGACAGGGAATAATGTGGTCAATGTGCCACACCTTTCCATGATTCGCCCACGTCATTCCCTGCAATAATCTTTCCTCGAGATAATCAGCAACAAACTGGATATCGGAAACACCTAGTATTTCCTTAGTGCGTTTCATCTTCCGCGTTCTTTTTTTAAGTACATTGAGTATGCGTCTCCGAATTGCACGCTGTATCAGGATCCTGGGCTGTTTATTATATCGATCTTCATAATTTCTATGCCCTGCTCCTTTTCTTCTTTTGCGCTCTCTTTCACTTCGTACAAAAGGTGAACATGGGGAACAATATCTGGTGAAACGATTAACTTCAGTTTCTTTTCCGCACCTTTCACAATAATTTATTCTTTGCACCTTTAGCTGTCGTATTTTGTAATTAATGATTCCTCTTTCTACTCTGAAAATTCTTTTTAATTCCGCCAGATCTGGCATCCCATTATTCTCTCTAATGTTATTAATTATAATTTCTTCGTCATCTTTGCTCCATTGAAACTCAGTTCTTCTTTTTCCTTGAAACTGCTTTGGAGTTTTTTGTTTTAGAAAGAATATTCTTCCATGAATAGAACCAATGCTCCTTTTAGTTCCAACTTTATTTTGGATAATCTCTGCAATCTTTCTATTTGAGCAAGATTGCCAGTTTTTGACAATAATATTATCTTCTTCAGTAGAATATCTAACTATCATCATTGGCAATTTCTCAGGAAATTTTTTCCTTAGTGCATTTGATCTATTTTTGATAGAACTGAAAGTTCTTTTGAGTAATTGAGCCAATCCTTCCTCACCTAGCTTCTCTATGTTGGTTAGAATAAATTCGTCTTCTTTGGTTGTGAACCGTTTATTTTTTAAGCCAATTTTTCCTTCGCTGCGCAATGTTTTAAGTATGTTCTTTATGTGGTGTATCGGTAAATTTAATTCGTCTGCCATTGACTGACGAGACTTATGGTCGTAGTGTTTTTTAACATAATCCATTTGATATTGTATCATTGCCTTATTTATTGTTAAACACCAAAAGAACCTGCTTTTTTCATAACGTCCAATATTCTTTTATAAGGTTTTTCAATTTTCTTCTTGAAACATTATTTACGTGTTAGTTATTTGTTATATTATTAATAAAAGAAACCATTATTTTTGAACCACATAAGTACAAGTAAAACAATAAGAATTATGAGAACTATTGTTGTGGAATCAAGCTTCATTGTTTATTTCCCTCAAGTTTTTCTATCCTTCGTGCCAATTGGTTAATTGAATTCTTAATGTTGAGCTTGCCCTTCAGGATTTTAATTTCTTCTTGGGCTTCGCTCAACCCAACGGACAATTTCAAAACTGTCAGCAATATTGCAAATAACAAGTAAGATTCTTTGTTAATTGCAAATCCATACAGACCAATCAGGCCCAATCCAATATCCAGCAGTAACTTCAATTTACCCTCCCTATGAAAAAGGTATATCTTCTAATATTTTTAAAACTATCTCCTACCATTTTAGCATTTCCTGGATTATTCTCAAGAATCCAAGAATCTTAAGCAACTAGAAACAATAGAACCAAAATAAGAAATAAAAAAAGAAAATATAATCAACCTTTAGCTACTGGCCCAACTACATCACTTGCGCTTACACCATTATAAGCTATATTTTTGTAGAAAATTACATCGCTTCTATCTTCACTTTCTACACGAATAGGTACTCCGTAGTAAGCATCAAGCCACAAGTTGTACACTTTGCCATTCTTTGCAACAAAGCTTACAAGTTTTGTATTCTTGTTTTCATAAGTTGTGTCTTTGCTGAATTTGCCGTTATCCATTTCATCCAGCCAGTCATATGGTGTTTTAATATCTGCATATTCATTGTAGTACACATCAATAGCTTCAATCTCATTTCCGCTGCAAGTGTAATCATCAAGTTCTTCACAGATACCAACTGCAGTCCTTGCAGCTCTGTCAACATAAATAACATCGTATATACCACTTGGTTTTCTTAGTGGGTTGTTCAAAGTAATTCTAATTTTGTTATCGTCAGCAGTCATTTCATAGAAATCGCCAATCTCGCTTGATGCCGCTTCAAATCGCATATGATATTGAAGACTCTTAGCTCTAGCGCGTGCACTATCTATTAATTTTGCAACTACTGGATCAAGTTCAGCCTGAGGACCTTCTTTATTCTCTGGCACACTATCTCCGCCACGAGCTTGAAGGCAAAGATCTTTATTGCTAACAACTCGACCATCATCGCAGGTAACCTGCTCTCCTGTCTGAACACTTGGCTGGCCTGGACTGCCTGGCATTGGTGTACAACCTGCAGCAATCACACACAGCACAGCAAGTAAAAATACAGCTATGTTCTTCATGATATTTTCCCCCATAAGGTTTTTACCTCCCAAAGAAGACGATACATATAAACATTATGCTACGGCCGCACATTATATTCCAACAATGTTTATAAATACTCATAACCAAAAATCTTTATGTTCATTCACGATGAAGTCGAACCAATCAACTGCGCTTTATACTGCAAAGGCACTCTCTATATAGGCGATCTTCACCTAGGTTACGAAGAAGCCATGAACAAAAAAGGCATCATGCTTCCCAGATTTCAATGGACAGATATGCAAAAACAGTTTGACCTCATTTTAGATCACCTTAACTCTACAAAAAAACCAATTGAAACTATTGTACTCGTCGGAGACATTAAACATGAATTTGGCATCATCAGTATGCAGGAATGGCGTGAAACAAAGAAAGTATTTGATTATCTCAAGCAGCACACCCAAAAATTAATTATTATCAAAGGCAACCATGATTCCGCTCTCTACCCCATCGCTGAAAAGCACGGCATCCAAATTGTTTCATTTCTGTTTCACAACAACATTCTCGCAATCCACGGCCACGAATGGACTGATGATTATGAATCATTAAAACCAGAATTAATCATCATGGGCCATGAACATCCCGCTTTAGGCATCCGGGAATCTGGTAGAAACGAACGCATTAAATGTTTCATGAAATGCAAAATAAAAAAGCAAATTCTCATAGTCCTTCCTTCATTCAACCCATTAATCCCGGGAACTGATGTCCTTCACGGATCATTCTTCAGCCCACTGCTTAAAAAAGCAAAATCATCCTGTGAAATCTATGGAGTCCTGGATAACACAATTGATCCTCTCTTCTTCGGTAATTTAAAAGACATCGAAAAAATCTTTAAATAGCGCAAAAAGAAAAACTTATATAGTAAGTACGATACAGTAACAACAGTGTTGATATGTTTAAAAAATGTATGGGGGTACATAAAATGGACTTATATGGTGCATTAATATCTGTAAAAAAGAGAAGTTTGGCTGGATTAGTAGGATTAGCAGCACTTGTTTCAGGATGCGCTTCAGAGCAACCTGTCCAAAGCAATCGAGACATGTTCTTAGACTCATTGCCACGTGGAACTTATCGCCTGGCTGGAGATGATAATTGGATTTTCCTTGGTGAAAATGGCTATCGCTCTTCTGCGTTCAATGTTCCTTCTGAACAAAATGGTGTAATCAGTGTTGCATTTGAAGATTATTGGCAACGTGGTGTAAGCACCGGTGACAGGCTATCCATGATTAGATGGGTAAATGGTATTGCAGTTGAACATACTGGTGTTATAGTTGGTCCTCAAGGATTTGCTACACACTCACGCTCAACTCCAGACGGAGAACCAATCAAAATGGATGCAGCTGAGCACGATCCAACTACCCCTGAATATGAACGGGCTGTTGGATTACTTGCTGCTTACCAGGATTGGATTTACAGCCATGCAGCTTCATTAGGCGTAAATGGCCGATTCAGAAGAGAAGCCACACGTAACTTAGATCGGGCAATGGAACTTCATACTGACCGCCTTGGATTCCCGCATCCTAAGCGAGTACCACCGGGCCCAAGGAATTAACTCACTGGAGTAACACAAAGTTATTATACTTCTTTTTCTTTATTATTTTATTATTATTACCATTAATTTCAGCTTTAATTACAATTATATTCAAAAATAAAACAAGTAGGGGGTAAAAAAATGATGAGAAAAACACTAACAGCATTAATTCTGGGAATAGCTTCAAACATTGCTAGCGCCCAACCAGTAAAAACTCAACATGGAGAAAGAGATACATGGCAAGACGTTAACCGAACTTATGTTCTTGATCAACGTCGTGCACATTTGAATAACACTGATACCTACCATGTGGCAAACAAATGGAATACTGATAAAGTTTGCATTAAGGACAACCACGGTCTTCCAGGAAGCACTGTCGGAACAGTAGGCATTGAAGATATTGTTCAAATTACTCGAGGTGGCCAAACATATATGCTTAAAGCTCATAATGTATTTGTGGCTAAACCATATGGTTCCCTTGGAAATATTCCAGACCTGACGGAAACTGCCTATTGGGAACCAGTTGAAGACCCAGCTCTGAGAGCTCAGCTTATCAATGATGGAAACAACCACATGGTTCACATGAATCAGATTGCTCAGCAAAGAAGATGCCTTGCAAAACCGATATGTGATGAAAAACCTGCACAACCTGGTCAACCAGCTCAACCTCCATTGAGGGAACCGTGCCCACCGAAGAGAGATCCTCCGGCCCAGCCAATGCCACGGGATGAACAACCTCCACAGGTTCCTCGGGTTCCAGAGCAACCTCGTGCAGAATATGTTCCAAACATGGAAGGAAGGGTCAGTCGTCCAATTCCATTTTATCTGGTCCGTGGTGTTTACCAATGGGGAAACAACCGAATAACAGTCGGAGAGGGTAGTGTTGTGTACGAAACATCTCACCCTGATGCTTACATCAGAATTATTGACGCTGGAAATGATGGAATTCTGACTAACGACGGGGATGAAGCCTCAATTACTTATGTGGCACGAGTCACCGTTACCACCAGAGGAAACAGTCAGGATGTACAAACAATATTCCCAAGACCTCCAGTTTATGTGAGAGGCACACCTGAATACAACAACTTTATGGAAGGTGCACTTGTTCACATGGAGAGAGAAAGATGGGAAGCGTACACTGAAGTTAGAGCATTCTTGCGCCCAGTGGCAGAACCAGTTAATCCACTGCCTGTGCCTCGTGCAGATGAAAGCTACAGAGGATGGCCTCGGGACTCTAACCGTCCGTCAAACGAGTTAGCTCCAAGATAAAGTTCATTTTTTTCTTTTTTTTTGTTTCTTTGTTTCAATTGATTCTATGCAACCATGAAACAATAGATTCTATCTTTTTTGCACAAACCCTTTTAAATACAACTTTTCAAATCCTCTGTTATGAGACTCGCCGCCCTCCTTTCAACAGGCAAAGATAGCATTCTTGCATTACATGAAGCGATAGCTCAAGGTCATGAAATAGTCTGCGCAATTACAATAAAAAGTCACAATCCGCACTCATTCATGTTCCACACCCCAAACACAAACCTTGCTCAACTCCAGGCAGACTCATTAGGAATTCCATTAATCACAGCTGAAACAAAAGGTGAAAAGGAAACTGAATTAGAAGATTTGAAACGCGCAATGAACCTTGCAAAAGAACGTTTTCACATTGAAGGCATTGTTTCAGGCGCAATCAAAAGCAAATATCAATGGAACAGAATTGATAAAATCGCAGCAGATCTCGAAATCATGGCTCTTGCTCCGCTCTGGGACACCCCTGAAGAAGAGCTTTTAAAAGAAATCCTTAAAAACAGCATCAACGCTATTATCACCGCAATCGCAGCAGAGGGCCTGACTGAAAAATACCTTGGCCGTCCAATAAACAAAGATTGCATTTCAGATTTAATCGCCTTAAGCAAAAAAACAGGCATTCATTGCGCAGGAGAAGGTGGGGAATACGAATCACTCTGCCTTGACGCTCCCTTGTTCAAAAATAAAATTATTATAAACGCATCCCACATTGAAATGGAAAACGAGTGCACTGGAATATTCAGAATCACAAAGGCTCATTTGGAGAAAAAATGACTGAACTCTTCATTGAAAAAAACAAGCTTGCATCTTTCGAAACCTGGAAACAAAGAATCGAAGAGATACGAAGCAACTTGAAATCAGATATTGCAACAGTAGATGAAGTCAATACTTTGCTTCAGAAAGCAATTGAATCTCGAGTAACTAAAGACTGCGAAATTCTTTTGTCGGGCGGCATTGACAGCTCTTTAATCGCATTCTTCGCCTCAAAGCATTTTCCAAAAATTCCATGTATTACAGTAGGTTTCCAGGATGGAGACATGAATATTCCACCAGATGTAGAATCTGCAAAAAAAGTTGCAGAAAAATTCAAGCTCAATCATATTGTTAAAGTCTGCACAGAAGAAGAAGCAGAATCTTTGCTTCCTCAAGTTCTCAAAATTCTCAAACTCAAAAAACCTCTCGAAGCACAGGACATTGTAAATTGCGGAGTAGGCTTGGTAGTAGCAGCAACCGTTCCAGTCTCCCCATCAACAACTGTTTTGGGTGGCTTAGGCTCAGAAGAAATTTTTGCTGGTTACGAGCGCCACGCAAAAGCCAAAAATATCCAGGAAGAATGCTGGAACGGTCTCATCAATATGTGGAATAAAGATCTAAACCGCGATTCATTACTCGCAGAAAAATATCATCTTACTCTTAAAACACCATTCCTTGACAAAGATTTAATTGAAGCTGCCATGCGCCTTCCTGATGAATTGAAAATAGAAGGCGATCAAAAGAAGATCGTATTAAGAAAAATTGCTGAACTCCACAAATTCCCTGAAGAATTCGCTTGGCGCAAAAAGAAAGCCGCTCAATATGGAAGTGGAAGCCACAAAATGCTCCAACGTTTGGCAAAGAAAAATGGCTTTGAATTTGTCAAAGATTATGTTGAGAGTCTATTATAGATTCTAGTAACTATGTTTCTTAAGAAGCAATTGTTTCATTATCCTGAGATCAGTTCAATCTCTGCATACAACTTATACAATTCATCAAATATTTCTTTCTTACTGTCTCCTTCTGCTCGCTTGTACTCAGCTAAAATTGTGCCTGAAATAAGCTGAGCTTGAACCAAATTCTTTTGTTCAACAGCCTGGTAAGCTTTATTGAAAAGTGCCCGTACTCTTGGATCTGAAATTGATGATTTTTTGGTTTCTTTCTTAAGTGGCATTAATGCACTTGTTTCCACAATATTGCTAAGAGCTTTGGATTCCTTTTCTGCAGCTTCATTTATCTGAGCACCCTGTTGCAGATCTTCTGGTACTGGTGGAAGTTCTTTTTTAGCCTCTTTAACTATTATTGGTTTCTTTTGTTTTCTCTTGAATAAATTGAACAACATAACTCCAAGCACCACAACCAGTACACCAAGCACAGTTCCCATTATCATTAGTGTGACAACTTGCCCATCCAAGCCTGATTTTTCCTCAGCCACCTTCTCAACTTCACAAGCCTCAAATTGAGTCCACTTTTTATCGCAGCCATTAGAATAAGAGCATGATCTTCCTCTTTGTCCACCTTCACAAGCTCCCCAGTCTCCACATATCTCCTTTAACCCTGGCTGATCACATGGATTCACCTGGGTAATCGCCTGTGCAGTTACAGCCGGAGCCACACTCAATGCAGGCTGCGGTCCATAATCTGCCATCTGACCAAGCACTTTTCCATTCAAATTTGTATAAGGATAATCCTTTCCACCGTCTCCGTATCCATCTTTATTTATGTCATAAATATCCAACTGCTTGCTGGAAATATCTCCCCAGAAGTTTCCTTTATGCAATGTTTTTCCTTCAAGCACCCCAATTGATACACTGAAATTGTTTCCTATCACTGTTTCAGCATGATACTGATCATTACTTTCAAATCTATTCGCATATACTACAT
>CAZNVD010000004.1:0-8949 GCA_964576505.1 uncultured Methanosarcinales archaeon | reverse complement strand
ACATTCTTCTCACTTATTTTTCGGGTGTTTTGTATGACTAGTCCTCTCAAATTATGTTTAATAATATTTTTTGTAATTGTATTGCTCGATCCATCATCAACAAATAGCCCTACTCCTTCAAGAACTGGGTGATTTGAAAGTGTATTTCCTTGAATTAAATTATTGTTCCCTGAAACACTTATCCCTCTTCTGCTATTATTACTTACACTGTTGTTGAGCACTTTGTTTTCATTTCCTGAAATATATATTCCACTACCATTGTTGAATGAAACATCAAGTAATGAATAAGAATTAAGATTTCCAGTGCTGCTAATTCCAACAATCTTATTATTTTTCACATTTCCGTCATTGAAATCATTTCCATTGCTATTGCTCACATTCGCCCCAACAACATTGAAATGACTTGAAACCCTGTAAAATGAATTATCTGAACTGTTCTGAAGCAGAAGCCCTGTCTTGGAATATGAAATTGATACATACTCCGCTCTACTCTCCTTCGCCCGATCAAGATGCAATCCTTTTTCAAATCCACGGATATTACATTCTTTGATTGTCACATCTAATTTCTGAGATACCAGAATTCCAGTATTTGTATTATTTCCTCCACCCTCAATAATGTGTCCATTACAATCAAGAGTGATTCCATCTTTACCAAATACAAGTCCACCTGTAGAATTACAGGACATATCCGCCCCAAGCACAGTATCCTTTGTAAGTACTGTCATGCAATTTAATGGAATATCTGTATCACTTCCATTCACAATCACACTTCTTGCAGCAGTTGTTGCATTATTTTTTAGCAGACTATTATCTCTGCAATGAACAGCCCAACTATAATTTCCGCTATGCAATGTTTCAATAAATAGTTGGGTTGTATTCTCAGAAACAGTAGTGTCAGTCTGGCTCACTGTACCATCTAACAACAATTTACACATCTCAATTGTTGATTTATTATCAATTACTTTATACTCGAAGCTCACAATGTTGCTATTAACCTGTCCACCGTTAGCCGGATTAAGTAAATTTATGACTGGTGCTGTTGTATCATTGTTTACTGCAATTGAAATAGTCACATGCTCAGTTTCAATTGTCGATAATGTAGTAGAATTGTAAATTGTAAAGAATTGATATGAACCAATAGCTCCTGTTGCATACACTTTCCATGTTTTTGTGCATATATCTCCTGCATCCATCGCACCACAACTTTGTGGATTGCTGCTTGTTGTATAGAAAGGAGTTGCTTGATACGTTGTACTTACAAGATTGCCCGCTGCAAGCCCTGTAATCTGCAACAATCTGCTGAAAATTCTTTTAATGCTCAACCACAAACTCCACCCTTTCTCAATCTGAACTGGATCAAGGCTCGCAGTCACTGTTCCACAATCTCCTGTCTGGCATGTGACTCGAGTTGTAATATTGAAATTCTGATTCTGTGGAACACTTAATCCTGAAGAAGGCGAAATCCAGGATGCAATCATCGTTCCATCTGCAAGAACTGTTACATTCCTTTTCACACTTTTTCCAAGCACTCCTGCATTATTTGTGCATCCTACATAGATTTCATGCTTTCCAGTAAGTAGAGTTGTTGAAAACAAAAGATTTGTATCTTTAGAAGGATTATTAGTTGCAGCCCTGACTGCATTATTTACATAGAGTTTACATTCGGAAATAGCCAAACTGTGATTTACTTTGTATGAAACATTCAACATTTCAGGTCCATCACTCAAATCGCTCGGAGGATAAATCAATGTTACAACTGGATTCCGTGCATCCAGATTCAAGGTTACATTGTAACTTGAATTTGTCCAGACTTGTTTCCCTGCACCCACGCTGTTAATCGTAAATGAAGCTGTTTCACCTTGGTGAATATTGCATCCTTCCCCGATTTTAATAGAATATGTCCCGCCTGAACACGGTCCGCCGTCAAGCTGGAACGATGACCATTCTTTTACAAGCGACCCATTAACATACAAAGCAAGAGTCCCATTAGGAATACATGCCCCTGAATACCTTATTTCATTAGTGCAAACTCCCCCGGAACCCATGGTTGCTAGTAGGATACATGCAAAGAAAACTAATACAATTACAGCACCTTCCTTTTTCAACAAACTCATAACCCTAAAAAACCCAAATAACTATATAAAAATACCTCTTTCTGCGACGAATCTAAGCAACCCAGAACCCAAAGAAACACTCTAATCTACAGCTTTTTCTGTATTTGCTCAACAACTTCAGAAATAAATTCCTGAACTCCCTTTTCTCCATGAACAACATTGTCTCTTGTTCTGATATTGACACTGTCATTCTCCATTTCTTTATCTCCTACTACAAGAATATATGGAATATACTGGAGTTCCGCATTCCTGATTTTTTTGTTAAGTGTGCTGTGTGAATCATCAATTTCAAATCTGATTCCTGCTTGCATGCAAAGCTCTCCGAATTTCTTGACTGCATCCATGTGCCTGTCTGCAATAGGAAGGAAAATTATCTGAACTGGCGAAAGCCACAACGGGAATTTACCTGCGAAATATTCAATAAGCACTCCCATAAATCTGTCAATACTGCCAAGAACTGCCCTGTGAATCATCACAGGCCTGTGCTTTTTACCATCATCGCCTTCATAAGTTAGATCAAACCTTTCAGGTAAGTTAAAGTCACACTGAATTGTTGCGCACTGCCATGGCCGTCCTAAAGCATCCATAATTTTGAAATCAATCTTCGGTCCATAGAATGCTCCATCTCCTGGATTGATTTTGTACTTAATACCTGCTGTCTTCAACGCTTGAGCAAGTGCATCTTCAGCCTTTTCCCATACTTCTGCACTTCCGATTGCATTCGCTGGCTTTGTACTGAGCTCTACCTGATACTCAAATCCAAACACAACTTTGTAAACATAATGTACAAAATCAATGACTCCTCCTACTTCAGACTGAATTTGATCAACAGTTGCAAAAATGTGACTATCATCCTGTTGGAACTTCCTTACCCTGGTCATTCCACCAAGTGTTCCTTTCAATTCATTTCTATGCAATACTCCGAAGTCAGCAATCCTCATTGGAAGTTCACGATAACTATGTGTTGTATTTTTGAAAAACAAACAATGCGATGGACAATTCATTGGTTTTAACGCAGCATCTTCTCCATCCATTTGTGTTAAAAACATATTCTCTTTGTAATTATCCCAGTGTCCGGAAATTTTCCAGAGCTTGTTTGAAAATACATTAGGGGTAATAATTTCTTTATATCCTCTCTTCATGTATTCGCCCCTGATAAATTTCTGAAGCTCATTAAAGATGACAGTTCCTTTCGGATGGAAAAATGCAGACCCTGGACTGAAATCATGGAAACTGAAAAGGTCTAGTTGTTGACCAAGTTTTCTGTGATCCCGTTTTGAAGCCTCTTCTTGTTTTGTCAAAAACTCTTCAAGTTCCTTTTTAGAAGCAAACTGCACTGCATAAATCCTCTGAAGAGACGCTTTACTGCTATCTCCCCGCCAATAACTGGCAGAAACATGAGTTAATTTGAAAGACTCAACAGCAATTTTATCAGTATTCGGAAGATGCGGCCCTCTGCACAGATCCATAAATCCGCCTTGTTCATAAATACTCAATCCTTTTTCTTCATGCTCTTCAATAAGTTCAATTTTGAAAGGATTATGTGAAAATAATTTTAGGGCTTCATCTTTTGAAACTTCTCTGCGTTTAACTTCAAGTTTTCTTTTAATAACTTCCTTCATCCGCAATTCAATTTTCTCAAGATCTTCAGGAGTAAAAGGATCTGCCTCAAAGTCATAGTAAAATCCATTTTCAATTACAGGACCAATAGTCAATTTCACATTTGGAAACAATTCAGTTACTGCCTGAGCAAGAACGTGTGCAGTAGAATGTCTTAAAATCTCAAGTCCTTCTTTGTCTTTAATTGTAACAATCCTGAGATTACAATCTTTGTGCAACGGTCTAAACAAATCATAAGGTTGCCCATCTACAAGAAGAGCCAAAGCTGCTCTGTGCAATCCTTCTCCTATTCCTGCGGCTATTTCATTTCCAGTAATTCCGTCTTTAAAAGACTCAATTCGTCCATCAGGAAAAGTTATCTTCATAACTGCAAAATGACTTTAAGGTGTTTATAAACGTTGCGGCCAAAGCGCAAGCAATTTAAGTATCTTTGAATTAGTCAAAAAAATGGGAAGTATAAATAGTATACACAGTCCAGATCTTTCTTCTACCGAAAAAGGAAAGTTAAATACTGAGCTTCTTGAAATTCTTGTTGAAACAATGGACAACCTAGGTCATGGCTTTGTATATGTAAGTGCTGACGCAAGAATCTTATATGCAAACCATGCATTTTGTTCTTTATCTGGCTATTCACTAAATGAATTAGAAGCAATGGATTATATTTGTACATTGATAGTTGAGCAAGACCGAGAAAAGATACGAGCGAGGAGAGAGGCGAGATTCAGGGACGAGCCTGCTGAAAGCCATTACGAAACCCAGCTCATTAGAAAAGATGGAGTGTTGCGTGATATAGACGTGGCAGTGAATAAAGTAGCACTTGAAGAAGAATCTGGTTTAGTTACTCTTATCCGTGATATTACGCCGCGAAAAAATGCTGAAAGAATAGCAAGGCAGCTCGAACAACAGATCCTGCAAATCCACAAAATGGAATGTGTTGGTCACCTTGCTGCAGGCATTGTTCATGATTTCAACAATACTTTGGCGATTGTAAATGGAAATCTTGAATTAGCAAAAGAAAGTTTGGCCCAACTTATCACTGAGGTAAGCAAAGAAAATTGTATTTCCTATCACATACAAGAACTTGCCGAATCACTGGATGCAGCTTACACGGGAGGCACACGTGCCTCAGAAACCATACAATGGCTCAAAACTATGACGCAACATCAGATTCTCACTTTAAATTCAGTCAATCTCAACAACATTGTTTGCGAAGTTGCACAATTGCTCACCAAAGGATTTTCATCTACAGTAAAGTATAGTGTTACGTGTGACGGAAAAGCCGAACATCGTGTTCTTGGAGATGAATCGCAGCTGTTTGATATCATTAACAACCTGGCAATCAATAGTCACGATGCCATGCCTGAAGGAGGCAATATCCATCTGGGTGTCCACGATATAGCATTAACAAGTGAAAAGGTTACAATGTATTCACGGATTCCTGCGGGCAATTATGTGCAGCTTTCAGTTTCAGATACTGGAACAGGAATAACTTCTGATGTAGCACAGAGAATGTTTGAGCCTCTTTTTTCAACAAAAGGTAAAGGAAGGGGAATGGGTTTGTCAATGGTGTGGAGCGCAGTTCAACAGCATAAAGGATATATTGATGTGTCGTCAGAAATAGGTAATGGAACCACCTTTCACATTTATTTCCCTGCCATTGAGGATAAATCAAAACCAACAAAGCGAATCATCTACTTTCCTCCAAAACAATCTGGACGGATATTCGTGGTAGACGATGAGGAATCGATTAGGATTATGCTGAAACGAACCTTAGAACGGGAAGGTCACGCCATTACTACTGCTGCAAGCGGGGAAGAAGCATTACAAATGTATCAGCCTGATCAATATGATCTTTTTATCACTGATGTTATCATGAATCCAGGAATGAATGGTGGTGAACTTTCAATAAAAATTAGAGAGATCGACCCCGCGGTACCAATATTATACATCAGCGGCTACCATTCAGATGACGGTATAAGATACAATATTCGGAATGGAATTGCAGTGGGTCAGCTGAGCAAACCCCTTAAGCTTCAGGAATTTTCAGACACCGTAATGAGTATTTTGGCGGGCAGGCAGAAATAATTGGATTTTGAACAATATTTATAAACAAACTTTAGCTTTCTGGAACAATGGCAGTACTCGACAAACTCAAATTCTGGAAAAAAAAATCTCCATTAGAAGAACTAGAATCAGAATTAAAGACTGATTCTCCAGGTGTAGAACCTTTTGATTTTGGCTCTGAGCAGCACGGATTTGGAACAACTTCTACTTCAATGTCAGAAATACCAGAACCTCCTGCATTCTCATCCCAGCCAGACCCAGTACTCCAAAGGCCTATGTCTTACCAGCCACCCGACAATTCAAAGGACATTCAAATTATTCTCAGCAAGCTGGATGCAATTCAAGCCAGAATGGAAAACATGGACCGCCGTCTTCAGATTATAGAAGAGGTTGCAGTAGGAGAGCAGAAGAAACAGAAAAATGAAAAACAATGGTACTAACCATCTGAAATTCTGGGCATTCGGAATAGTTCTTGTTCTCGCTGACATTGTTACGAAGAAACTAGCTTCCATGTATCTGCAGTTTCATTCGTTTCAACTTATTCCATCATTTCTAACTTTAACATACGTAGAAAACACAGGCTCAGGATTTGGTTTATTCAAGAATAGTTTTCTTTTTTTGGTTATCGTCGCAATCATAGCTTTATTCATCTTTGCATACTGGTTTTCAAAAACAACTTCAAAGTCAGAACGCAATTGCATAATTCTCCTGATCGCAGGAACCACTGGGAATCTATTGAATCGTCTTGCAACTGGCTTCGTTATTGATTTCATTCAGGTTCCATATTGGCCTGTTTTCAATGTTGCAGATTCATACATAACTATTGGAGCAATTTATCTTATAATAATATATTTGTTTCAGAAAGAATAAATTACTTTATTTTCTTTTTTTCTTTGTACTTTTAGAACTATTCCTATTTACACTTTTTCTTTTTTTGCTTGCAGCTTTCTTTCCTTTTGTCTGCTTCTTGCGAGTTACTGCAGTCTTATGTTTGGCCGCTGCGCTATGGCCAACAGTAACATCAAGATGTTCATCACTGCCTTCAGCCTGATGTCTGAGTAATACGCTTTGACTATTTTTCTTTTTCACGCATACAAGCATTCCTGCAGCCAAAAACACTGCAAACACCAGTACAAACAATTGTGCAGGTGCAATAATGTAAAAAGGCAAGCATAAAATTAAATTTCCAAGGAAAAACACCTGATAAGTCTTGTTAACATACGCAAAGTATCCAAATATGAGGTATAATACAAGCCAAGCATATCCTGCCACACTTCCCAGAAGCAAACTCAGAAGTAACAGAATTGCAGCTCCTCCCACATAAAATATAACCCCATAATCCCTTGTCATGCCCTGATAATTAGTTTGTTTATATTTAAAGATTTCCTCACTTGTTTTAAAACCATCAAAAGAATATCTTATTTATCTGCAACCAACACATACCGTCTATTTTCATATCCCAAAATCTCTACCTTGGCAAAATGTTTCTCAAGTTCTTTTTTCCACAACAAAGGAGAATAGCTTGCAACTGACTGGGTATGTCCTCCGCTATTGATCTTTTGGTCTTTGAGCACATAGTGTTGAATTGCATTTCCAATGTGACAAACCCCGAGTACAACTCTATGTTTTGCAATTCGGGCAAGTTGTTGTGCTGATTGGCTAGGAAAATCCAGGAATTCGGCACCAGAAACAACAGCAACATCTGCTTCATCAGTATATCTTCCAAGAGTTTGATCATCGATTGAAACATTTCTCCCAGCTTTATGAAGGCTTCTTGCTATTTTTGGAGCCATGTAACTCGCGCGAGGATCAATACCAATGGTTTGCTTTGCAAGGTTAGTGAGTGCAGGAAGCAAAAATCCATAACCTGTTCCAACATCAATGGCTCTATCTACACCATTGCCACATGCCAGCTGTGCAAGAGAATCACGATATTCGATACCTCCAGGTTGGACATAACTCATCACATCTTCCAATGCGACTTCCCTAACTGTGTCTTCAATCTGCTGTGGTTGGTCTGCTTTTACCTGGGAAATAGATCCATATGTTTCAAATACACTATCAGTTACGCAACGGGTGCAATGAGTACTAACTTCAGTAAATAATTGCTCCAATAAAGATAATTTTTCAGATTCAGTTTGTGATGGACGACCATCTTTGATTCTTCCAAGATCTTGAAGACCAGCCATTCCTCCCTGAATCAACTTGCCTGCGTAAATATGAACTGGATCTGGGAAGTCAACACCGAGACTTGAAGGCTTTGGCAATGATTTTGTATCTCTGATTTGCTCAGCCAACCAATCAAGGATCATAAAATCAAAATCATATTGATGAATTTTAATGAAAGACAAAATATCCATAAACTGAGTGATCTCTTCCAACCCTGAGCTCTGCCAAGGTAAGATAATTTTGTCTTGTGCAAGTTTGTTATGAATTAGGAAACAAAATTCATCAGTAGTCAGCCCTTTGCACCCTTGCGCAATTGCCTCCATATTAACTTGTCTGATATAAGGAGATAATATAGTATTTCTTCCTAAAAGTTCATGAAATTCCATCTCTTTTGGAAGAATTATTTTGCTCTTCTCATTGAGTGCGGATACTCTAAGAGCCCCTTTGGGATATTCATTGCGTAATGTCATAGCTGTGCTAAATTCCGTTTCTCTACTATATTTAAAGATTTCTTTTGACTCAAAAGGTGCATAATCAGTTATTGACGCACGACGACCCGGGGGTTGCCCCCTTCGGGGTGGGTCGTAGGACGTGCGTAGCACGTCCGTCGTGCCGTCAGAAAATCTATCCTATTAGTATTTTTTAATTCATTTTTAGAAAAACAAATGGGGCAACAGGGATTTGAACCCCGGACAACACGAGCTTCAGTCGTGCACTCTCCCAGGCTGAGTTATTGCCCCATGCTGAAAAGATCATCCGACTTGATTTAAATAGCTTTCCCTAAGATGGTAATAGAATTTCCTTCTTCTAAGTCTGAGTTAAAAAAATGATTAAAAAAGAAGAAATTGAATTTTAGGCAACGATTTCAAGAGTTCCGAATTTGCCGCCGCTCAGTTGTTTTTCGCCTTGGTATTCTGAAACATATCCATTTTTAACATGAATTTTCTGGCCGACATTGATTTTCTCAATATCATCATTAAAA
>CAZNVD010000003.1:70775-76010 GCA_964576505.1 uncultured Methanosarcinales archaeon | reverse complement strand
TTGTTTTCGGTGGTGTAGCTCAGGGTGGTCAGGTTAACGCGATTCAAAGAGGGGTTGATATTATTGTTGCGACCCCAGGTCGTTTGCTTGATCTTGTGCAGCAAAGGCGGGTTAATCTGAATACTATTGAATACTTTGTTTTAGATGAAGCTGATAGAATGCTTGATATGGGATTCATTGAAGACATTAGAAAAATTATTGCGAGATTGCCTCAGAAGAGACAAACACTATTTTTCTCTGCAACAATGTCTCCTGAAATTCACAATCTAACTAAGAATCTTCTAAAGAATCCAATTCATGTTGAAATTACACCACAGGCTACAACTGTTGAGAAAATAAAGCAAAGTGTTTTCTTTGTTGATCAGCCGAATAAAGAAAAATTGTTGTTGGAGTTGTTGCAACAAAAGCATCTTACCAGGGTACTTGTGTTTACTCGTACAAAGCATCGCGCAAACAAAGTTGGAATGTTTCTAAGTGCTAATGGAATTAAAGTTGATGAGATTCATGGTAATAAATCACAGAATGCTCGACAAGCTTCATTGAGAGATTTCAAGACTGGACGGATCAAAGTATTGGTTGCGACTGATATTGCTGCACGAGGCATTGATATTGATGATATTTCGCACGTAGTTAATTTTGAACTTCCTAATCAGCCTGAAACTTATGTTCACAGAATTGGAAGAACTGCCCGGGCAGGAGCTGAAGGTGCTGCATTTTCATTTTGCGCTCCTGATGAAAGAGATTATCTTCGAGATATTGAAAGATTAACTCGACAACAAATTGAAGTAGTTCAGCATACTTATCATTCTGACCGCGCAAGAAATGCGACTGGTGCTTCTGCTAGACCTGCTCCTAAAAATCAGAGAGGTCAACAGCGAGGCAGTGGTTATCAAGGAAGAGGAAGTAGTCAAGGTGGTAGAGGCGGAAGCCAGGGAAGAGATGGCGGACGTGGAAGGAGTGGCGGTCAAAGAGGGAGTTCGGGTGGTGGTTCACGAGGTAATTTTAGAGGGCCTCCTAGAGACGGTCCAAAGAGTACATTTGGGAATAGGTCTCATGGTGCACCTAGAGAAGGTGCAAGAGAGGCTCCAAGAAGTAATTCTGGTAGTTCTAATAGTTCTTACAGCGGCTCAACAGGTTCCAGGGATTCTTCAAGAGGAGATAGACCAAGAAGCAATTCAGGTGGACGACCTAATCACAGAAAAAGTCAAAAATCATTCAAATCACGCTAAATGAAACTCATTGTAACTTCTTCACAGAATGTAGCTTCTAAAAATATGCATCAATTGTTTGTAACAGAGTTTGGATTCAAAACTATTGAAGGAACTTATGATAATAATCCAATATATCAAAAAGATGATTTCTACCTTGTGATGATTAACAAAGATATTATTTCTGTTGAGGCTTTGAGTTTATGCTTTAACCCTGAAATCTATATTGTGGCCTCAACTCATACTTCTTCGTCTGGAGTTAAAACATTTAGTGTTCATGCTCCAGGTAATTTTGGTTCAGCTGAACTTGGTGGGAAAGCTCGGGAGATTCCTCAGGCTCCTTGTCATTTTATGACTAATGTATTTTGTTTCTTTCAGAAACATCTGATTCGTAGTTACGAGTGCTGCTTTGAAGCAACTCATCATGGTCCTAGCACTATGAATGGACCTATTTGTTATGTTGAAGTGGGTGGATCTGATAGGGAGTGGAATGATATGGAGGCTTGCAAAGTAGCTTGTAGAGCAATTTTGGAAAGTTCTATGGTAAGGTCAACTGAACCTGCTGTCTGCTTTGGCGGACCTCATTACTGTCCTAATTTCTCAAAAGGATATGTTGTTGACAATTATTCTATCGGGCATGTTTGCGCAAAGCACAGTGTGGATGATCTGACTGAGGAATTATTTGTGGATGCCTTTGCGAAATGCAGGCCTGCATCCAAGGTGGCTTTGCTTGATTGGAAAGGGCTGAGTGCGATTCAAAGAGACAAACTTGTTGGATGGTGTGGAAAACATAATATTGAATGGAAGAAATTAACTCAGCTTCGTGCTCAAGAGTCTAATTAGTGATAATGTATAATGATAATATACTAAGATATTTAATTAATATTTTTAACTTCTTTTTTGTTTGATCTGTATCTGGAATATTCTCCTTTGAGTCTATATTTTTGAATTGCACAATCCTTAAATAGCACACATTAGTGTTGAGGTTGGGGGTACAATATATGGTACTTATTTGTGAAGATAAGTACAACAGGTTGTATTTGAGATGGACTGTCCATATTGCGAGTCATTGAAGAGTCGTGTTGTAAATAAACGCGATGTTGGGCAAGGTCAGGGTGTCCGCAGACGGAGAGAATGTTTGCAGTGCAAAAGAAGGTTTAGCACTGTTGAAGCAGTATCTCATCTTGATCTCCAGGTTCGCAAAAAAGATGGACGGGTTGTTCAATTTGATCCTGAAAAAATCAGAAGGGGAATGATACTGGCTGCTGAGAAGAGGCCGCTTACATTGGATGAAATTGATTCGATGGTGACAAAGGTTGAGCAACAGATTCGTAGTCTTAAAATTGGTGTAGTACCTACCAGCAAGATTGGTGAATTGGTTGTCGGGCTGCTTAAGGAAAAGGATGAAGTTGCATACATGAGATTTGCGTCTGTGTATAAAGATTTCAATACTCTGGATTCATTTTCAGAGGAACTTAAGCGAATGAATGATGTTAAGTTGGAGTAATGCACGTTCAAAAATAAAAAAAAGGATGAGGAAAAAAAGGGGTGTTGAGAGATGGTTGAGGTTTTGATGGAGAATTTGCTGGTAACAAAGAGGAATGGTGAAGTTGTTCCATTTGACCTAACGAGAATACAGAATGCTATTTCTAAAGCTATGCGTGCTGCGGGGCAGCAAGCGAATGATCAAGATCTGCTTAAGCTTGTTAATTCTGTTTGTAATGAAGTTACTGGAAGATTCCAGGATTTTTATCCTAATGTTGAGAATATTCAAGACATAGTTGAAAAGCATCTGATGCAGCTTGGATGGTATGAAACTGCCAAGTCATATATTTTGTACCGTGCAGAAAGACAGAAAAAACGTGAAGAAGAGAAAAAAGCTACAATGGAGAAAACTCTTCTTGGAAAACTTACAGTTCGTAAAAAAGATGGCACAACAGTTCTTTTTGACATTCGCAAGGTTCGGGAGAATATTCGCAGATTGAGCAGAGGATTTGAAAAGGATATTAATCAGGAACTTGTTGTGAAAGAAGTTATAAAAAATATTTTTGATGGAATTACATCAGATGATATTTACAAGGCTCAGATTCTTGCTTGTATTTCGTTTGTTGAGCGCGATCCTGCGTACAGTCAGCTGGCATCTCGTATATTTTTACAAAAATTGTACAAAGAGGTTGTGGGAAAGCAGTTGAATGAAGATGTTCTCGGTATGTCGTATCGTGAAACTTTTGTTTCAGGTATCAAACGGGGAGTTGAAGAAGGGATACTTGACAGAGGAATGCTTAATTTTGATCTTGATAAATTGTCTCGTGCTCTTGTGCTTGAACGTGATGATTTGTTTAAGTATATGGGAATTCAGACGATTTACGAGCGATATCTGCTCAAGATTGGTGAGAGAAGATTTGAACTTCCTCAGGCATTCTGGATGCGGGTTGCTATGGGTCTTGCACTTGGTGAGAAAGAGAGAGAAGCCCGGGCAGTTGAATTTTATAATGCAATGTCAACTATGCGTTATGTGCCCTCGACTCCTACTTTGTTCCACAGTGGAACTCACAAACCTCAACTTAGTTCCTGCTATCTGACAACTGTTGAGGATGATTTGAATCATATTTTCAAATGTTTGTCAGACAATGCGCAACTATCTAAATGGTCTGGCGGTATTGGTAATGATTGGTCTAATCTTCGGGCAACTGGCGCATTTATCAAGTCAACCCGGGTTGAAAGCCAGGGTGTTATTCCTTTCCTTAAGATTGCTAATGATGTTACTGCTGCAATCAATAGAAGCGGTAAACGACGTGGTGCTACGTGTGCTTATCTTGAAACATGGCATCTTGATTTCGAAGATTTCTTGGATCTGAGAAGGAACACAGGAGATGATCGTCGTAGAACTCATGATATGGATACTGCTAACTGGATTCCGGATTTGTTTATGAAACGGGTCATGAATGATGAAAACTGGACCTTATTCTCGCCAGAAGAAACTCCAGATCTTCACCATACATTTGGTAAAGCATTTGAGAAAAAGTATGTGGAGTATGAAGACAAAGCCCGGAGTGGACAAATTAAGAAACATCAGGTTGTGAGTGCACGAAAGCTTTGGCGAAAAATGCTTGGTAGGTTGTTTGAGACTGGACATCCCTGGATTACGTTCAAAGATCCTTGCAATATTCGTAGTCCTCAAGATCATTGTGGTGTTGTTCACTCAAGCAATTTGTGTACTGAAATTACATTGAATACTTCAGCAGATGAGACTGCTGTTTGTAATCTTGGAAGCATTAATCTTGCACGACATGTAGTCAATGGAAAAGTTGATGAAGATATGCTTGCAAAAACTACTGCGAGTGCGGTTAGAATGCTGGATAATGTTGTAGATATTAATTTTTACCCAACAATTGAAGCTCAGAATTCAAATATGAGGCATAGACCTGTTGGATTGGGAATAATGGGTTTGGCTGATACATTCTTTTTGATGAATGTTGCCTATAGCTCGAACCAGGCAATTAAGGTTTCAGACAGAATTATGGAAGTTGTTTCCTACAATGCAATAATGGCTTCATCAAAGCTTGCAGCTGAACGCGGACCATATGCAAGTTACAAGGGATCTAAATGGGAGAGAGGAATTTTGCCTCATGATACTCTTGCTGTGCTTGAAGAAGAGCGAGGAGTTAAGATTCCAGTTACTGTTGAAGAAACTATGGACTGGATGACTGTTCGTAGGCAAGTTAGAGAATTTGGAATGAGAAATTCAAATGTGATGGCTATTGCACCTACTGCCACTATTGCAAATATTAGTGGAGTTTTCCCATCGATAGAACCAGTCTTCAAAAATATTTATGTTAAGGCCAATATTAGCGGTGAATTTACTGTAGGAAATAATTATCTGGTAGAGGATTTAAAGGCTCGTGGATTGTGGAATGATGAGATGCTTGAAAGACTCAAGTATTATGATGGAAGTGTTCAGCATATGGCCGGAATTCCTGATGAGCTTAAGGAAAAGTATCGTGAAGCCTTTGAAATTGATCCATTG
>CAZNVD010000003.1:46559-70765 GCA_964576505.1 uncultured Methanosarcinales archaeon | reverse complement strand
TGACTGCTCATCGCGGTAAATGGATAGACCAAAGTCAGTCGCATAATGTTTTCATGAAAGGCACCTCCGGAAAGTTGTTGAGCGAAATCTATTTGCATGCCTGGGCTATGGGCTTGAAAACAACATATTACCTCAGATCACTTGCTGCTTCACAAATTGAGAAGACAACTTTGGATGCTGGTAAATATGGATTTACTCAGAAACGGGAATATGGCGGAGTTGAGGGTGATCAAGCCACAAATGGACACTCTGCTGGGGTTGCGAATGGTGCGAATAGCGCAGATAGCGGACCAAAAGTTTGCAATATATTTGACCCTGGTTGTGAGTCGTGTCAATAAAGTTTTCAATTTTTTAATTTATTATTTTTTAGTTATTGATTATAACGAAGAGCTTTAAATTTTAATAATAATTTGTAAAGCTCTTCGGATATAGTGGAGGAATTTTGTATTAATAGATGCCCTCCACTATATTTTGGTTATTTTTGTTTTTTTATTTGACTAGAGGGAGAAATCACATGGCTGTTGTAAATGATTCAAAAACTGATCCAAACAAAATACTGCCTATTAGATATGCTTGGGCCAGGGAATACTATAAGGCTGGAGTCGCGAATAACTGGGTTCCTGAAGAGATTGCTATGCAGAAAGATGTGGAGCAGTGGAAATCAAATATTACAGTTAATGAAATGGAGAGAAAACTTATTCTGTGGAATCTTGGTTTTTTCTCTACTGCCGAATCCTTGACTGCAAATAATATTGTTCTTGCAGTTTATCGTCATGTTACAAATCCTGAGTGTAGGCAATACCTTCTCAGACAAGGTTTTGAGGAAGCTATTCATACTGATACTTTCATTTATTGTTGTGATACCCTTGGATTGGATCCTGCTGATGTTTACAATATGTATCAAACAATTCCTAGTATTAAAGATAAAGATGACTTTGTTGTGAATTTAACTAAAAGTATATTTGATCCTACTTTTAAAACACAAACTCTTGAAGATATGCGGAAATTCCTGCATGATCTCATTGGATATTATGTAATTATGGAAGGAATCTTTTTTTATGCTGGATTTGCAATGATGCTTGCTATGAAAAGGCAAGGAAAGATGGTAGGTATAGGTGAACAATTTGAGTTCATTATGCGGGATGAAAGTGTTCATCTTGCATTTGGGTGTGATCTGATTAATACTGTAAAACTTGAGAATCCTGGAGTCTGGTCTTCCCAGTTTCAAGAGGAGGTTATCAAGTTGATTAAGCAGGCTGTTGTGCTTGAGCAAAGGTATGCTAAGGACGCATGTCCTCATGGGCTTTTGGGAATCAATGCTGAACAGTTTTGTAAGTATGTTGAGTATATTGCTGATCGTAGACTTGAACGTATTGGGTTGCCTAAACAGTATAATGTTGAAAATCCATTCCCCTGGTTAAGTGAGAGTGTTGATCTTACTAAAGAAAAGAATTTCTTTGAGACTCGAGTTACTGAGTATCAGACTGCTGGAAACTTAGATTGGGATTAGTGAATATTTGAAACAATTTACTTAGTATCTCAAGAATCACGTTTATTTTCTAACTGGGAAAATATTATTTTGGATTTTGAATTGGAATTTTGTAATTTAATATTCTAGTTAAGATATCCATATTATCGTCTTCTTCCATTGGAATAAAATTTTCTGATAATGGATCTACAATAATATATTTTTGGTGGCGATTTCTATTATCTGTTTTCCAGTTTAGTGTTGGAAAATTGTATTCTTGAATTTTTTTTCCACCATCAATAATATGACAAGTAGTTATTGCAGCATCTCCTCCCTTTATCATGCACTCGATTTCCCTTGTTGCAATATTGCCTTCATTAAAAACAGTGATTATTCTTTTAGTCACGACATGTTTCGGATTATAAAACAATGATGCAACGCAGTGGTGGTCACTAATATCAATTGGATTTTGAATATTCCATCTTAGTTGGCATTGGTTGATATTTCCTTCTGTGTCGTAGGTGTATTTCTCTCTACGTAAATCAAGACTATTTTCTTTTTTTGTTTCACGATGAATTACAGCTAATGTGTCTAATGAGACAATTCTCCTGTTTGCATCTATTGACCAAACAAAATATTGTGGAAACTGCCCATCGAGGGATGACATTAAGAATTTAGGGTCGCAATTAATAATTCTAACAATCTTTCCACCTATATATTTATTCTCAGAATCAAAATAATATGTGTTCTTTTGGTAGCTGGAGTTGTTACCCTTAAAGCTGGATTCGTTATCTTTAATGATCTCTTCTATATCTTTATGCCCTGTGCTGGTTATTTCTGAGCTTTTTGATACTCCATCTTGTGACCATTCTGGATTTTCATTTTTTGGAATATTATTATCTTTTATGTCTGAATCTGTGATTTTACTATTCCATTCAATCGCTTGTTTTCGCCATGATTTATATGATTGCTCTGCGTTCTTATTGTCTGCATTTCCAATATATGCATTACTGATAAGTCCAAGCCCTAGAACAATAGATGAAAGTATTTTTTTGAATGCCATTTTTCCCTGAATAAACCTGAATAAATATAGGATTTATGTCTAAACTTATCTTATATGTGACTGTGATTCTTTTGCAGGATAGTAACAAAACCTACTTAATTACTTATCTACTTACTTAGATAAGGAATCAAGGCCGTACATGTTAATCTCAGTTTCTTTTTTGAGCATCTCGAGCATGGAAATTTCTCTTGCAGGAATTTTATCTGCTTTTAGATACATCATTATTCTTTCGTTTGTATCTAAATCAAAATCGCTACTTTTGTATTTTTTTGTTATTGAATCATTTGCTTGATCAAATTTGTTCAGTTTTTTCGTAATTTCATCTACTATTTCTTTAGGCAACCTTTTTACAAATTCTTTTGCAACCCATTTATGTGCATTCTGTAGAAACTGGATTATGTCCGAGAGATTTCTGTCATCTGTGGATAAATCTATTTTTACCTCAGCTATTTCAATCTTCGGTTTTTGAAGAAGCCAATATAACTTTTCTTTCTGTTTCCTAATATCTGGTTGATATATGCTAACTAGGTACTGATCGATTGGCCAAGGTTTTGGTTTTGGCTTGGGTTCTGGCCTAGGCACAGTTCCACAGTAGAGTGGTTCCTTTTGGGGAGGAAGAATCTTTTTATATATTTCACTTCCGCATCGAGGATAATCATCCCATAGGTAGGTTGAAATTGATTTGCCAGGTGTATCTTTGAACGCCTGAACAGAAGTAACGATCTTTGCATCTTTGCCTAAAACCCTATCTTGTGCATTTGCTTGATGTGCATTGCTGAATAGCCCGAGGCCGAGAAGTATTGAAGTAAGTGTTTTTTTGATAGCCATAGATTCACCTCAATTAATAAATCTATAATAGTTATCACTTCAGAATATATATTGTAAATGGTAATCCTCCTTATTAATATTTATTAACTGGAGAATATGTGTCGTAGGAGTAATACTTCTTTTAATTTTTTACAATGTGTTCTAAAAAAGCTTCTTCAGTATACTCGGTTGTGTTATGAGCATACATTAATGCGATAACGTAATATGCTTCAGATAATTGCAAAAACTCAAGTCCACGTCTGGTAGGTCGGAGATCAGAGAGACCCACTTTTTTAAGGGCTAAAGCAACATTTGAGCAAAAATTCCAGGCTGACTTGCAAATGTCTATTTCCTCTTTTTTATTTCCATATAAAAAAGCTAAGAATGAAGCACCAAGGTACTTATTTTCTACCCACTGGCACAATGCATGGTTAACTTTCCGTGCAGAGCACGGAGAGTGAATGATATATTCAGCAAAAAGTGTAACAACTTCATGTGTTTTTTCTTCTTCATCCGACTCAAAAGATTCTATATGTAGTTTCAATAATGATTCAATTGTTGCCATTGAGCGATCTACAAAGGGTTCTTTTATAAAGTTTTTGAATCTCAGTAACGGAGTTTCATTGAATCTAGAATCCTAAAAGTGAATCCAGACTCAAACTTCCAGCACCCATTAAAATTAGTGTAATTGCAATTCCAAATAGGACAAGGTCATATTCCCAACCAGCTTGAGTAATTGCAAAGAAAGGCGATTTCCACTTTGTAATTTTGTAATACATTGCACCAATCATTACGATTGCAATGCCGAAAGATGCAAGTTGTGTTAGAAGACCAAACAAAATTGCAAGTCCACCAAAGAATTCTGTGAATGCAAGAGCAAACCCTAGAATTGTGTTGCCATTGAATACTTTTTCTCCAATGGATTTTGGACTTTTAATTTTTGGAAATCCGTGTAAAATGAAAATAATACCTAATGTAAGTCTCAGGACAAGCAATCCAATATCTGTTAGTGGTGTGAAAAACAAATTTACTCTCCTCCGTGTTCGCCTGCGATCCAATGATAATGATGTTCTGTTGTGTCTAAACCTGAAACCTGGACTCCTGTTGCTACTGATTCTTGAGGAGCAAGGAGCACTGGTTTTCCATTGTGGTGAGCGATCAATATAATGCCCATGCTGCTGATGCCTTGAACTTGAATTGGTTTTATGTTTTCAATGTAGACAACGGATTTACCAATAAGCTGGTCTTTTTTATACGATCCTGCGAGATCAGCGACTACTTGACAATCTCTTTCTACAATGCCTAAATCAAGATCAAGAATGTAATCCTTTGTTTTTGGATGATTTTTAATTCCTTTAATTTTAGCGACTCTAATGTTTAATTTTTCAAATACCTTTGGAGATTCAAATTTCATCTTATCACCACTTTTCGAGAATTAAGCTATAAATAAAAAGCTTTGTTTTGTTCAGGATATAGTTGTTGTATGTGGTTACTTGCTAAATAATAAAATCCTTCTGCCAGGTTCCTTTTATCCCATCCATGGAATCATTGATTATTTTTATCAGGGTACTTTTTTTGTTTGCTTCTTCTCCCTCTTTGAATTTTACTACTCTTGAAACACCAGCATTGAAATACCCCCTGAGGACGTACTCGTCAAGGCGATTGTATGTGTAAACTAAGACAGGTCTGTGCGTTGAGGTAAATTTCATGGCATCCATTAGCTCACCTGTTTTCCTGAGGGCGCTTACATTTAGACTGTCGTTGAGTAAAACTACATCGGGCGATGTTATGTGAAATTTGTAAACAATGTCACTTGCTGAGTCATCAATTAGTATAGTGTGATCTTCTCCTGCCAAAGTGTTGCTAAGGTTGATTGCAATGTCTGGATTATCCTCGATGAGAAGAAGGTCAAGTGATTTGCCCTCAATTTTCTTTTGCTCTCTTTTGTTTAGCAAATTAGCATGTTTCTTATCAAGCCAGTAAATTACAACTTCGATTTGTTTTCCTAGGCTTTGATATGAGACATAAAAAGTGTCAAGTGGTTCCTGCCTGCACATCCTGGAAAATTTTTGGTGTGCGTCTGCAATAGCCAGGATTTCATTTTTCTTTATCGATACTACCTGAGTGTAAAAACGTGCAAGTCTTGGCACTTTGTAGGTAGGTTCAATTGGCTCAAAGCCATGTTTTCCGTAGTAGGTAACTCCTTGTCTTAGTCCGTAAGGCAATGGTTTTTCTGTTATTTGGTAAGATTCAATTATTTTGGCTTCTGGTTGCTCAGATTCATTTGTGTCTATTGGTACTTTGGTATCAATGCCTCGCTTGATGAGATCCTCTTCGTATTTCCTTGGAAGCCAAAATACCTGGGCTTCAAATCCGCCAGTACAGGATTTATAGAATATGCAAAAATGATCTAAAGGACGCATGCCATAAAAGTTCTGTCTTCTGGCACTTTCTGCGTTTTTGACTGCAGTTTCTGGTGTATTGCCAATTCCGAGGGTATATAGATAAGAATTCTGGATAACTAGGTATTTGAAATTGTCTGGGCTGGATTCGTGGCCTTTTAGTATTCTTTGGCCATCTGGACATGCTTTATAGATAGGTTGTAATTTGCCTGTCCTTATACCTGCAATGAGTCTGTTGTTTTGTTGAGCCATTTTTATCACTTTATTGGCTTTTCTGTGGTGCTTGATTGATTTGCTGGGCTCTGTCCGCAATGTTTATAAATTAATCGCTTCTTCGCAGTGTTTATGGGTCTAGAAAAGATACAGGCATTAGTTGAAGGCGGTAAGGCTACAGCTGCACCTCCATTAGGACCAGCTTTGGGACCTTTGGGAGTTAATATTGGAAAGGTTGTAGGCGCAATTAATGAGAAAACCCAAGAATTCAAGGGTATGCAAGTTCCTGTCACAGTTGTTATTGACACAGATACTAAAGATTTCACAATTACTGTTGGTACACCTCCTGCAGCTTCTCTTATTATGAAGGAAGCAGGAATTCAGAAGGGAGCTGGTAATCCGCTGATGGATAAAGTGGCTGATATTAAGATTGAACAGATAATTAAGATTGCTAAGATGAAGGAAGATGGTCTAATGGGCAAAGATATGAAGAACAAAGTTAAAGAGATTGCAGGTTCATGTAACAGTATGGGAGTTATGATTGAAGGTACTCCTGCTGTTGATACTATTAAAAGAATTAATGCTGGTGAATTTGATTCTCAGATTTCTTCTGGAAAGACAGAAATTACTGCAGAAGAAAGGAAACAAATGGAAGAATCAAAGAAGAAACTTGAAGCTGATATGGCTCATAGACAATTGCAAATGTTGGCTCAGGCTAAGCAATTGATTGAATTCCATAAAGGTAAAACAGATGCTGCAATTCGCAGTGCTTTGAAAGCTGCTGAGCTTCCTGAGAATATTATTGTCAAATCAATGACTGATGCAGGTCTTGGTACTGGTCTTGAGAAGAAGGCTGCTCCTGCACCTGCAGCTTAGATTTTAAATTATATTTGTGTTTCTACTTTTACTTTTTTTCTAAAGAATTATATACTAAATAACTCACATCTTAGTTATGCAAACCCTAACAGAAAATGGAATTACTTATTATTTGGATGATTTAGCAATATCATTGGGACAAAAATATGATCGCTCTAAAATAAAAGTTCCATTTGGTCCTACTAATGATTGTGGAACAAATGTTGCTTTATATTTGTTCTTGCAAGTTGCACGTGATTCTGATAACTTCTGGGGTTTAAACTATGATGGATTTAATCAGGTTTTAGATTCTTATGATGGAAGTGAATATTTCAGTGAAGCAAATGTCCGCTGGGCACATTACGCGGTTAAGGCTGAGAATGATTTGGATAAGTTGGCTCAGCGTGGTTTTCTCAGGGAATCTATGTGTGAAAGCGAAGCAGTATATTTTGCAAGTGAGATACTTATTGCAAAATCAACTGAAGCATTTCCGTCAACTGAAAGAAAACAATCTTCGGTTGTACGCTTTTTTGACTGGTTGTATTCATTGTTTAGATAAGGTTCAGTTTTATGTTGCGTATTTTCTATAATTATTTAAAGCTGACTTGAGTTCTGCTCTTGGAAGTTAGATGAGGTTATATGAATATCAAGCAAAAGAAATTCTAAGGGAGCACGCTCTCCGGATTCCCAGGTCTATGCTTATTTATGATGTCAGGGAAATTGACAGGCTGCTTCAGGAATGGATGAGGGTACCTAATTTTGCTGTTAAAGCACAGATACTTGAAGGTAAAAGAGGAAAGCAAGGACTTATTCTTTTTCCAGATAGAACTGAATTGAAAGGCGTTGTAAAGAATATGCTGAAAACAAGAGTCCACGGAAAATTTATACCTTGCGTTCTTGTTGAGAAAAAAGAGACAATACGTGAAGAACATTATCTTGCACTGACTATTGATAGAGAGACTCGATCTTACATGTTGTTGTATTCCCCTTCTGGCGGGATGGATGTTGAAGCCGCAGGATCTAAGGTAAAGAAAATATGTTTCTATGAATTTGATGAGCGGAAAGTTAAGCAGGAGTTGCGGGATGCTTCACTTGTAGAATTGGCTCGTGTGCTGTTTGCAATTCTTAAAAGAAAGGATGCTCTCTTGGTAGAAATAAATCCTCTTGCTCTGACAGTACATGGATTTATTCCTGTTGATTGTAAAATAATTATAGATGATAATGCTTTGTTTAGACAGAAAGAAATTGCTGAACTAAAAAATGAAACTGGAACTGCTCTTGAAGTTCGAGCTGCCAAGAAAGGAATTCAATATGTTGAAGTTGATCCAAATGGAACTGTTGGAGTAATTGGAAATGGGGCTGGTCTTGTGATGGCTACTCTTGATACTTTGCAGTATTATGGTGTTAAACCTGTGAATTTCCTTGATGTGGGTGGTGGTACTGATGCAGATGTAATGGAGGAAAGCATGAGACTTGTCATGGCTGGAGATCCCGAGGTTTTGTTGATTGTGATTTTTGGTGGAATTACTCATTGTGATGAAATTGCTAAAGGCTTCCTTGAGTTTAGAAAGAAAAAGGGATTAAAAATTCCGGTTGTTGTAAAGCTTACTGGCAACCGTGAAAAGGAAGGAAGAGCTTTGCTTGAAGAAGCTGGAATTATTTGCCTTGATAATCTTGATGCCGCTGCTAAAAGTGTTGCTGAAATTATTGCTAAAGGGAGGAGAGGGATATGAGTATTCTTATCACCAAGCATACTCCAGTTATTGTTCAAGGAGCTACAGGTAAGCATGGAAGTTACCATCTTGGTCAAATGTTGGTACAAATATTGTTGCTGGAGTAACTCCTGGGAAAGGTGGCACTACTGTAGGCGGGGTTCCGGTGTATAATACTGTTGAGGAAGCGTGCAGGCAACATCATGCTGGATGGAGTGTTATCTTTGTTCCACCCGAACATGCAAAAGATGCTGCGCTTGAGGCTCTTGATAATGAACTTCATATTGTTATTATTACTGAGCATATTCCAGTTCATGATGCTGTTTTGATTATGCAAACTGCAGCAGAGTGTGGCCGCATGGTGATTGGACCAAACTGTCCCGGAATTATTGTTCCTGGAGAAACCAAGATTGGAATAATGCCTCACCAGATTTTTACTCGGGGCAATGTTGGGATTGTTTCAAGGTCAGGTACTCTTACTTATGAGATGGCATTGCAGCTTTCAAAGGCAGGAGTTGGTCAAAGTACAGTTGTAGGAATTGGTGGTGACCAAGTAACTGGGTTGCATTTCACAGATGTTCTCCAGCTATTTGAACAAGATGCTGAAACCAAATGCATTGTAATGATTGGTGAAATTGGTGGAAATCTGGAAGAGTTGGCTGCTGTGTATGCTCAGAAAAATGTTACTAAACCAATAGTTGCTTATGTTGCCGGTCGTTGTGCCCCTCCGGGAAAAACAATGGGTCATGCTGGGGCAATTATTCAAGGTAGTGCAGGGCGAGCCGAAGATAAAATTGTGTTTCTAAATAAACATGGAGTGCGCGTAGGACAAACTATTAATGAAGTTGTTCAGATTGTGAAACAAACACTCAAGAAGGATTGAACTTTAATGGTTTATCTTATTTAGCAGATTTTGATTATTCTGACTTCTTTTTGTCTTTTTCTCTTAGCTGCTGGATTGCTAAGTGATAGAAAAGTTTGCACTCGTTATTGTATGACTCCATCTTATTGCACCTTGAAATTAGCTCGGCCTTTTGAAGTTCAGACATTTGCTCTATTGAGTCTATTTTTCGGTCTTTGAAGACTTTTTCCCAATTGTCTTGAAGATACCTTGTTTCATCTTCAGTGAAGCATCCTGAATTGTACAACTTCAATTTTTTATCTTTTCCAACTGTTAATCCAATAAATTTTTGATCAACAAAATTAAGGGTTCCAAACTCAGTAGTTATTGAGTGTGGAGCAGGAGTAACTGGTGTGTAAACAGTTGGAGATGTTGCAAAATAGAATAATCCGTAGGCTGTCCCCATTCCTTGTAATGCTACCATTAATACGTATATACCTTTTTTTATTCGATTCCAGGATAACAGGCTTGATTCTTTTTCTTCTTCTTTGAAGTAGTCGTAGGGCAGATGTAATTCATTGGTTAATTCATGGTTAGTATCTGATTTTTCTGAGTTTGAGCTGATTTTAAAAGGTAGCTGGGAAGTTCTGGTTGACTCAGATAGATAAGGCATTAGTTGGTCTGATGTTGACGGATCGTACAATCCTGTTGATGTATGCTCTTTCTTTTTGTCAAAGCTTAGTCTAATTTCCAGCATATAGTTTTGGTCAAGACAAAGTGCAGGCCCTCCAAATTTAAGGAAGCTTTCGATGCCTGCTGTCTGAAGTAAAACTTTGGTAAAACATATTGCTTCTAATGAAGTTTTGTCTGTGTAAATGCTGCTTGAATATTGAATTATTTCTGATGCTGCGGTTTTTTTGTCTTTATTTTTGTTAGCTATAATTTTTGCAGCTGTGAGATGATCATGCCATTTTTCTTTATCAATTTCAATTTTTAACTCTGTACCTTTTTCAGAACAAGTTATAGTTGAACTGTGTGGTAGGTAGGTTGGACTTGCCACACTATTTTTATCTAACTCAATTTCCAGGTCAACTGCAGCTTCTGTAATAATTGTCTTTCCAATAAGTTTGTGTGGGTCAGTCTTTACCTGTTTTTCCATAACAGAAACTGGGTTTATCCGCCAGAGTTGTGCTAATAGAGCATCATTGAAAGATTCATCGTTGTTTTGGGTTAGCAAAGATATCAAGGTTCTTTTTCTGGCTTGTTTGTACTCTGATAATTCTTCTTTTTCTGATTTTGGTCTAGACGTAATGTCAACAACTTGGTCTAGGTGCGGATAAATTGCAAACTTGTACTCTTGCTCACCTTGCTTGCAATTTATTACAACCCATGCTGAATCCATAATCATAAATTTGTCATATGCTTTTCCTGTAATTATGTATGATTCTAATCCGCATGTTTGGGCGGCAGTTTTTGCTATCGCTGCCATTGAAAGAGGTGATGTTGATTGCGGGTGGTCTCGAGATATTGAATAAATGCAATCAACCATTTTTCTGTGGTATGTTTCAGAAATTTCCAATTCAACTTCATCACATGGCTCGGGTAAACTTTCAGTGCTGTCAATTGGCGAGGTGGTCAACCTGCTTTTTTCTTTGAGATTTTCTTGCAGCCAGTATTTTTTTGCTCTTACTAGGGCAGTCCACACATTTACTTCTCTCGTAAATGGGATTGAAAGTATATTGAAGCTTCTTTTTCTTAAGTAAAATCTTTCAGAAGGACTTGATACTTTAGTTGCGTTGGACAAATAATCTGGTAATTCCTGAATTGTAAAATCAGGCAGGTGGTTGTCAGTTGAAATCTCTCTGTCGATCGCTTGTCTGATTTTCCTGTTTATTTTCCTGGTTTTTGAAGGATTTTTTATGGCGAATTCAAGGAGTTCCTGATTGAATGCCTGAATTGCCTCTAATGAATTTGGAAAATGTTCTTTGTTAACCATGGTCTCTGTAATTTGATTATAATTGGTTTCTGTGATTTAATTCTGGATATGGTTGTTTTTAAAGGTTTGTGGTCTAAGTGTCAAATCGACAATAGCTATATAAATGGTAATCACTCTTTTTCCGATATGCCTGAAAAGACAGTAAGTGAGCTTTCATTTAGGAAGAGAGGAGTGTTTGATGTGAATAAGGTGTTTAGCGCGCCTGCTAAATTTCTAAAGAAAAATGGGTTCAAGGTTCTGGAATCAGAGATTGCTGAAAAAGGGAGTGAAAGGGAAATAAAATATTCTGCTGATCTCAAGCCTACTTATTATGTTAAATATTCTGTTGAGGTTGTACTAAAAGCCTGGGATATTAAATCTGGGGAAAAGGGAATGTCATCTGGTGCTTTGAGTGTTAAGATTACTTCCAAAATGGAGACTGATTATCGCAAGGAATGGGAAGGAGAGTGGAAATCTTTTATTGTCAAGGTGAGAGATAAACTGGTTATTACAGGGGAACTTAAGAAGCAAAAAGATACTCTTGTTGCTCTAACCAAGCAATTATATGAGAATGTGAAGGGAGGAGTGCTTTCAGCACACGTTTAGAATGCCTGAAAAGAGAAAAGTCGCGGAAGGAGTAAAATTTGAGTATGAGGGAGTGTTGGATTTTACTCCATTTATGCGTGGAGTAGTTCAATTTTTGACTGATCGTGGATATGGAGTAAAGGAATCTGGGTATAGCGAAGTAGTTAAGCCAGATCATAAGGAATTTGCTGTTGAATTTACGGCTGATAAGAAGGCTACGAATAATACTGAACTTGTTATTGTGGTGGCGATAGATGTGGAAGAATTTAAGGATGTGGTTGTTGAAATGGATGGGAAAGATCGTAAACTTCAAACAGCTAAAGTGAGTGTAAACATGGGAGCCACGATCAAATCCGATATTGAGGGCAAATGGGAAGGCAAACCCTGGAGAAATCTGTTTAAGAATATTTATGAGAAATATGTGGTTGGAGATGTTATGGATCAATTCCAAAAGACTGTTGTCCAGGATATGAAAGATTTGAAGTATGAGCTCAAGAAGAATTTGAATATGTTTAGAACTGAAAAAGAGTAGATTTTTTGTGTTTTCTAGCCTTGATTTTAATTATAACGAAGAGCTTTAAATTTTAATAATAATTTGTAAAGCTCTTCGGATATAGTGGAGGAATTTTGTATTAATAAGATATGCCCTCCACTATAATTAAAAGAAATAGAATAAATAGAAAATGAGGGCAAAATGCCCACGTTTAGTACAAATCATCTCTTTTTTTTGGATTGAGCTGATTTTGACTTAGTTTTTTGTGCTGCAGCTTTCTGACTGCGGGCAGCTGGTTTTCTTTTTGCTGGCATTTGTTACTTACACCTCTTTTTTTATTTTTAAATAAGCTGTAATCATTTAAAAACATTTATCAATTGGAAACTATGCGTTTATTCATTAGATAAAGGCTGGTTACTTAATTGTCGTCGATAGAGAGTTAATATAGATTCTTGAGTAGAACCTTGGGTTTCTAAAGATTCCTGGTTTCCAGAATCAAAGGTTTCTGGCTTCAGATAATTGACAATTCGTGAGAGATAAGTTTAAAAATAGGTCTTATATACCGAGTTCATGGTAGACAACAGAGGCGGAGTAAGGCAACGATCTCGTCATAAATTTTCTAAAAATTACCGTAGAAAAGGTAAAATCAGCATTAGAGATTACTTTAGAGACTTGAAAGAAGGAGACAGGGTTGTTCTTAAAATGGAGCCTGCTCATCAGGGTGGTCATTATGCATCCAGATTCCACGGACTTCAGGGTAATGTTGTAAGTAAACAAGGATCATGCTATTTTGTTAACATAAAAGATGGGGGAAAACATAAGTCTGTTCTGGTGCATCCAGTTCACCTTAAGGTTATCACATAATGACTAAGGTTAACATAGTTTCTCAGGTACCTGTTAGTATGGCTCATGTAAAGGAAGAGCTTGTACGGATTAAGGAACGTGATCAGGGATTAGGTGTTCGGGCTGAAAGGACTGCTGAATACCTTAATCAAATGACTCCCGAAACAGTTAAACAAGTTGACAAGGTAATTAAGGCTGTACACGAATTGCAAGTTCCACGATTGACTGATGAGCATATTGTGAAGATGGTTGATTTGCATGCCACTTCTGAAGAAAAAATTAAAATTATAAGTCAAGGTTGGGCTGTTACTATTAGCAAAGAAAATATTAAGAAAATTGCTGATGTGATTGCCGCGGGTTTATTGTAAGTTTCTGTGTTTCAAGTTTCTAAGTGTCGGTAGAATCATGTGTTTCTTGAATTGAAAATTAGATAATAATTAAATAAAGAAAAAATGTACTAATTAATCTTCTGTAAAGATTCCCATTGAAATTCAAATAACTTTACCATGTTTGATGTAAAGTAATCAGAATCAAGGCTTACAGCTGAATCGTATCTTGGTGCAGTTTTTTCGTCATCTTCGAGCATAAATATCATTTTACTTTTGTCAATTATTACAAATCTTGCTCTTATTTGTGACTCACGGACTTCTGCGAAATCGCGAATGTCTCTTGCTAGTCTTTGAATTGTTGGAGACATAGGGCATGCGATTTTAATTTTTACGTTCTTTCCTCTTAATTCTTTTGAGTGCCTTCGTAGTGTGTCTACTTTTCGTGCGAAGCCTTCGGATGTTGTTGTGATGAATACTTCTTCCTTTGCTTCTCCGATTAATCTTGAGATAGTATAATTAATATTTTTTCTACCTTTGATTGCTGCTACAAGGCTATTTGGTTCTACCTTTGAAATTCCATTCTCGTGCAGTGCAGTTAAATCGTGAATAACTTCTGATTCCATTAGCTTTTCAATTTGGCGAGCTTCTCGATCTGACTCTTCTTTAATACGGCCTTTTACTCTATTAAGAACTTCTTCTGGTGGAACTGCGATGTATTGAATCGGTTTTCCAACCTTCATCATAATAAATCCCTTTTTTTCTAAAGTTTCAAGAACGTCATATGCACGTGAACGTGGAACATTTGAAATATCTGACAATTCTCCAGCAGTTGCAACACCCCGTGAAAGAAGGGCCATCCATAATTTTGCTTGATAGCTGTTAAGTCCGAATTGTTTGAGTTTGTTCAAAAATGTACTGTTTTTCAAAGCAGTGGTCATTGCGTGGTGTCGCCTCCATAATACAGCACATATTCATCATCCTCATGATTGTTACAACTGATTAATGGTAAAGTCCTAATCGATTGTTTATATAGTTTTCTGTTTTAAGGTGCTATAAAGAACATATAAAAAATTACTTATTTGATTTTTCTGTTTTTTCGGTTTTAGAGGCAGGTATCTTTTTTGCTACTTTCTCCTTTTGTTCTGCAGGAGCTTTTTTTGGCTTTGATTCAGAATTTACTTTTTGGTTTTTCTGCCTTACTGGTTTTGCTCCAGCTTTTTTTGGTTTTGAACTAAATGCAGTCCATCCTAATTCTTTGCACACTTTTTCAACATCTGTGTGAGATGCATTAGCTTTAACACTTGCAGCAGACTTCTTAAGCGGTTCAAGGTGTCGTGTGCTTACTTCACGTCTACGGGTTTCACCGTCGACAAGAACGTGTCCTTCTTTGATGTCTGAAAGAACTATGCAACGTTTACCTGCGTCTCTTCCGGCAATCTTTAGACAAAGAGTTCCTACACTTATCATTGTTCCTCCTGTGCCTGCGCAATGAATTTATTTCTCATGCAAGTTGTACAAAGATTTCCGCCATATGGACGTGAAACGTGCCTGTCAGTTTTGCTTGCCTTTCTTGAGTTTGTAATTCCTGCTAATGTTTTCTTACATTGAGAACAACTTGGCTTTTTACTTGATCGCTCTATAAATACAAATTTAGGACCAGAAGTAACGCGTTTTGACATGCGTCTCCATCGTGATGTTCGTTGTCTAGCTGATGTCATATGTGGTGTTAAAGCACAGGTGGCTTGTTTATAAAGGTTTCTTTTTGTTTGATGCTTGTTACTTATTAATTATTTGTCTTAAAAACTCTGCTAGAACACTAAAAAATTTCATTGATTAATTAGTGAACTTTCATAACTTTACGGAATATGATATTGAATACTATTGAAGTAATAAAGTATATTGCAAGCCACCCAGGCTTCCAGCCAAATAGGCTTAAATTACCCAATGGGGTGAGTTTCTTCATATTTAATGTAATGCTTTGGAAGGGTGGTTTTCCTTCTTTTGAGGTTGACTCGTACTCTTGAAGATTGGTAACTAAAACAGGGATTTCTTCAAAATTAGTTCCACTTGTAATTTTAAGTATGTAACGACCATCTCTGTCGGCTTTGGCAAGCCAATTTGTTTGCCCGTTTTGCGGGGTTTTTGTGCTGTTTGAATTTAAAATCTGAATATTGCTGCCGGCTGTTAGAGTAATGGGAGCGCTGTGCTCGGGAATTGTAAATACAGTAAGATTTATGATATCGCCTGGTTGAATAGGTTCATATGCAAGGTGGCCGCTGAGCCATGCAAAAACAATAAGAATTGGCAGCATGGTGAATAACATTGGTCGCATGCTGTTACGCATCATTTCCAGATTAATTGCATTAGATTCTGAGAAAAGTTTGGCAAATTTTTCTTTGTCTTCTTGAATCTCTTTATTACGAAGATCTTTTCTCAGTTCATTTGATCTTTCTTTTAGCTGCTTAATTCTTTTTTGATCTGTAGTATATTTTGCTGCAAGAGTGCTGACAATAGTTATAGCAAGTGACACTCCAATGATAGTAATCAGAGGGTCTAACCCAAGTAGAGGTTTGAATAATGCATCTAACACCATTTTACTCCATAAACTTACGCATCATTGGATGCATGTCCATCATATGTTGCTTTGCGATGTCTTCATACATCTTGTAAATGATTGTAACAGCCAGAAGAATTCCTGTACCTCGGCTTAAAGCTCCGCTCAGATCTGCTGTAGCTGCAAGAACTCCTACAGCAAGTCCACCGAGTACTGTAAGTGGGTTGATGTACCTTTTCAATATCTGTTCAAGAATTCTTGGATCTTTTCTGAAACCAGGAATCTGCAATCCGGAAGAAATAATCTGGTTAGCCTGAGCTCGAGCATCCATCCCTGATGTTTGGACCCAGAGAACAGAGAATAATACTGCGCCTGCGCACATCATGATTATGTATCCTAAACTTTGGATAAGCATTGTTGAAGTAAATGTTCCGGTGAGCAAGTTACCTACTATATTTGGTGCCTGAAGGAATTGCATGATTCCTCCACCAGCAGTTGCTGTGTTTACTTGACCAAGTAAATGAACTGATATGAAAGTTACAATGCTGTTTCCTGATCTTATTGACCACGACTCAAACAACTGGGCAAATAATTGAACGTTGGCAATTAATGCAGCTACAAGAATTACTGGAATGTTGGAAGCATACATAAATTTGAGAGGCCATCGCATTCCTTGACCACGGACTCTGCCGAAAGATAATGGAATTTCGATTTTCATCGCTTGACCATAAACAGACATAGCAAATACAACAATTGTAGCAATTATTGCAGCAGCTGCCAATATTGCGTTAGTCATTTGACTTTGACTAATGTATATGAAAAAACTCCAGACTTGACCAATAGGTATTTGACTTGTGCCTAATGCCCAATGGCCTGAGGCGTCAAGTGGTGAGAATGCCTGAGTCAAAATTTCTTCAGCCACACCTGCGACTATAAAGAGACTTAAACCTGATCCGAATCCCCACTTTCCTACAACATCATCCATTAGCATGATAAGTATTCCACCTAATATTAGTTGGGCTATGAGGATTAATTCGTACATAAAGTATGATGTACCTTGAAGAGTTTGTGGAGGAGCTATACCTCCCATAAATACATAAATGCATGCTTCAAACAGTACAAAGAATAATGCAAGAAGTTTCTGGGTTCCTTCGAAAGTTTTTCTTCCTTCTGTTGATCGCAAATCAAAATTGATAATTTTTGCTCCATTTAACAATTGGAGAACAATTGATGCTGTTACAATTGGACCGATACCCAGGGTAATGATGGTTCCAAATTTCTGTGCAAGAATAATTGAAAGCTGTTCGAATTTGAACTGAAAATTTGGGTCAAGTCCGAATAAAGGAATTGCTCCAAGAATAAAAAAACTAAGGAGAATTGTGATTGTCCAGGTAAGCTTCTGCTTGAAAGAAAGATACTTTTGCTGAGGCCTTTGAACTTCAGGTATCAGTTTTATCAGATTCTGATAAAATCCCATGTGCCTATTCCTCAGAATCCTCTTTAGTAGATGAGGATGGCATTTCAGTTTCTGTAATTTTTCCTCCTGCTGCCGTTATTTTTGCTTTTGCTTTTTCTGTTGCAAGCGCTACTGTAACATCAAAGGCATGAGTTACTTTTCCTGAACCAAGTAGTTTATTGTATCCTTTTGAATTTAGATCAAGTACAATTTTTCCTGAACCTACTTTATCAACAATGCTGATTAAATCTGAAACATTTATTGGAGTTCTTTTTATTCCTGTCTTTGATACGAAACCATGTCTTCCAAAGTAAGTTGCTGGGTTGATTGATGGTCGCTTTACGTCTGCACGCTTACCAGTACCAGCCATTCCCTTACCACCACGGCTACCTTTACCTCTGTGCTTCTTTTTTGCACCATATCCGTGGGTCATGGAACCCCGCATTCTTCGTGTTTTCTTTTCTTTTCTTCTCATGGTTGTAAACATTATAACATTTTTTTGATCAGTGTGTCCATTTCGTCGCGTAAGCCAAGTGCTCCGCCTCTAACCCATGGTTTTTTGATGCCACCGCGTTCAAATCCGCCTCGTGGTGGATGAAGTGTGAAATTATCCCTGTTACGTCTTGCTTCAAGTAACTTTTCGGTTTCAGCTGAAACTGGACCGAATGCAATGTAATCTTTGATTCTTTGAAGCATTCCTCTAATTACTGGAGTATCATCTAGAACTCTGCAATTCATTCTACTATGTAAATGAAGGAGTTCGCCGGTTCGGATAGCATCCGGTTGTGACTTAGTCCAACCTCTAAGTAGTATAACTGCAATTTTACTGCCAGTTGCTGATACTGGCTTCTTTTTAGCTTCCGTTTTAGTTGTCTGTTCGGTCATTTGTACTTCCTTCACAATATCCTAGCATTTTTTTGTTATCAGTCGAACATTTCATTTTAACGGCATTCTGCAATGCGTCCATGCATGCGCGTGCCAGATTAACAGTCATTCTTGTTTGCCCTTTTGTTGTAGACCATATGTCTTTAATTCCTGCAAGACGAAGAATCTTCTGACATTCTCTTTGTACTACTAACCCAGTTCCCTTTGGTGCTGGAATAAGAGTGATTTCGTTTGAACCACATTTTGCAGTTACTTCGAATGGAATTGAGTGAGGTGTTGCGCAATTACATTGCCAACTCCCACATCCTCTGATTATTTTAACAATATGTATTTTAGCCTGACGCAATGCTTTCTCGCGAGCAGGTACAGTTTCTTTAGCATTACCTTCGCCTAGTCCAATGTAACCATCTCTGTTTCCAACAATTGCCTGAGCTGCGAATGATATCTGGTTACCTTCACAGGTTTTCTTTTGTGTTTGTTTGAAAATTTTCCTGCGACCGCCACCGAATTTACCTTTTGACTGTCCAATCATAAGGAAATCACTTTCTAAATTAGGAATGAGCATTTCACTAATTTCTGACTCTAGTATAACCTGACCCTTGTCAGTAATTTGATTAATATGAGTAATCTTGCCGCTTTTTACTAGTTTACCTAATACAGTTCGCGGTTTCCAATCTTCCAACATATTTTTTTGTTCTTCCATTTTATCCTTTAATCTTCTTAATCAGTTCCTGAACGTGCTCAGGTAGTTTCTGAGGATCAAGACCTCTCTTTTTATATCCTCCGAATTGTTTATCGTATTCGGGTTTTCCATGCATTTTCTTAGCAAGATCAGCAATATGTTTGCCATGAATTCTATCGGTTGATGGCAAAACTTCTTTGTCAATTATTAATTTTAAACCGCCATCAATTGCTCCAGCTGCTGCAGCGTATGTTGCGCACTGTGCTGTTAATGATGGTTTTCCTGATGACAAAATTATTGATTGAGTTATTTTGCCTTTAGCTTTCTTTGCAAGTATAAGTCCAGTTAAGTATGCTGCAGATGTGTTTCCTCTATGACCTTTCCATCCCATTTTCAAAAGTTCTCTTGAACTAGCGGACATGATGACCTTATCTCCGTCAGGTTGATATTCAATTATTTGAATATCAATGTTGTTAAGTGAAACTTTTACGAACAGTCTTTGCAATTTTGATTTCAATTGTGCGATTCTGCGACCATAGTTAGTTTTACCTAAGCGCTGCCTTCTGAATTGTACTGTAATTGGGGTATGTCTCATTTCTTAGTCACCAAACCACGTTCTGTTAAGTATAATGAAATGTGTCTTCTGCTTCTGAAAAAACCACCTTTTGCTTTTTTTATCAAGTCTCTGTAAGTTGGAAGTTCAATTTGCTTTTGGTCTCTCAGGGTTCTCAAGTATCTTCGTTGAGGTCTGATTTTGTTCATCCAACCTTCCTTTTGAGTAAGACGCGCACCTGCTTTACCTTTTCTGGTACCAGGTCCTTTTTGTCTTCCCTTTCTTCGCTGTACTGCACGAGCACGAGCACGAACACGTGATTGGAATTTAGGAGCATGTTTCTTTACTACGCCTTGCTTAATTAGGCCTTTAACATCTTCTTTTGTGATTGCTTGGCTAACATCGTCTAATTCTTCTGGATTAATCCATACACGATATGGGCTGCATTTCAAAAGTTGCGCTGCCAATTTTTTCTGGATTGTTAATCTCATTTTTGAACCTCCTTTCGTGGAGCTTGTGATTGTGTTGGTTTGTGTTGTTCAGGCTGGTGAGTCTTTGTTTCTCCTTTTGGTAATGGAGTTTCCTTTTTTGCTTGTTTTGATTGATCGTGCTGGTGCACGTTTTCAGTATTATCTTTCTTTTCAGTTTTTGTAGATTTGGATTCCTTCTTTGAATCTGCCTGTTGCTTTTTACCAGCCTTTTTTGTTTCAGTTTCCTTTTGTATTTTCTTTGAGGCAGCGCGTTCAGATTCTTGTTTCTTAATGTATGCAGCTCCATCTTTGATGTTCAAACATGAAATTCCTTTTTTCGCTACTGCTTCCAGCATTGCCTTTCTGTACTTGAAACCAATAGAGGATGCAATAACAACGCTTTGTTTTTTAGGATCAATAGTGTTAAGCTGAGCCATGTTTGCTACATGAACAATAAGTTTGCCATCTGGTGTGCAGTCTCTGATGATTCGAGGAGATTTGTATCCCGGTTCAACAAGAGCTCGCTTTCCTCTAAACTGTCTTCTTAATGCTGAATGTAAACCATTGGGTCTGCGCCATTTAACATCCAGTTTCTTATGTTTAGGAGAATCCTGTCTGATAAACTTGCGTGGCATTTTTGCCTTGTGCGCTTTCCGTAGTTTTGCTGGATCGTGTGCCATTTTATATTGCCTTATTGTCTTTGATTGTTATGTAAATTCCATCCTGGAATACTCTGCGATCTTTATTTCTCACTTTTGTAAGTTGTTCAAGAGCACCAGCTGTTAATCCTGCCAGTTCTTTGTCATTACTGTGTACAGTAATTTCGCTTCCTTGAATTTTTACTGATACTCCTGGTTTAAGCTTGTATAATCTTGCGAATTTTTCTCCGAGGAAATTCTTAACTTCAAATACTCCATTATTAACTGCTGCGTTAATTGGGAAGTGACTGTTACAAATCTTTAATTTGTAGGTGTGCCCTTCAGATACTCCTCTGAACATATTTCTCAGGTGAGCTTCAAATGTTCGAATAACTTTGAATTCTGTGCGTGTTGCGCCTACCGCTTTGAATATGACTTCATGATTTTCAATTGCAAATGAAACTAATTTGTTTGCCATTTTACGTGAGAGCATTTTGTCAGCTTTCTTTACCACAATATTGTATCTATCTTTTACTTCTACTGTGATACCCTCAGGTATTTTGATTGGGAATACAATAGGTTGCTTCTTGTCTGTTGCTGTTTTAGTTTTTGTCATGTTTAATAGCAGAAGGCTAGTAGCTTTCCTCCTATTTTTTTCTCAAGAGCGATCTTGTGTTTCATGATTCCTTTTGGTGTTGTCAAAATTAGTACACCAAATCCTTTTGATGGAAGGAACTGACGTTCTCTTTTCTCAAAGTGAACTACTTTAATCGGGAAATTAGGTGATATTGCAGCACACTTGTTGATGCGGCCGATCAGGTTAACTGTGATGTGTCCGCCTTTGGTGTTATTTTCAACAGTATAACTTCCGATGAACCCTTCTTCTTTAAGAATTTCCAGTAGTTGAATCATCACTTTTGATGTTGGTTGTAAAACTACCTGGGTTCTTCCCAGTCTTTCAAATGTGTTCAGCTTGTTCAAAGCATTTGCGACGATGTTGTTTAGTACCATTTTATTATGAGTATTGTTTGAATCCTATTTTTTTTGCATTGTCCCGGAAACACTGTCGGCACAAGCGAATATTATATTGACCTACTATTCCTGCAGTTCGTCCACAACGTCTGCATGGTTTTGTTGCTCTTCCACAACTTCTTTTTTTAGGTGTGGAATGCTTCATGAATTTTTTTCTTTTTCCTGGTTTATCTTTCAAAACAGGCAATATTTTCTTGAATATTCCAATCATTGTTCATCATCCTCTGAAATAAATGAAGTATTAAAAGTATTTTTCATAAATTCACTTACTTCTTGTGGTTTAATTATTGATCTTTTTGGTAAACTCTTTTTGTGATGACTTCTTCTTTTTATTCGGAAGCCTGGTTTTTCCATTGTAACTGCGATCTCAAATCCAAGTATTCCCAGAGCTGAGTCGTATTCAATAGTGTCCATATCAATATATTCTTTTATTCCAAATGAAAAGTTACCTTCTTTGTCAATTGACCGTAAAGGTAATTTATTTTCCCGTGCTCGTAATGCAGCCTTAAGGAATTCCAATGCTGATGCTCCTCTCAAGGTAACTTTTGCTCCAATTGGTAGATTAGGTCTGATATTCCAGTTTGGAATACGTTTCATTGAAACTGTTTTTACCACTTTCTTTTTTGATAATCTTTCAAGTAGTTTGAAACCTTTTTCTAAAAGAGGCTGATCTGAGCCAGCTCCGAAATTCAAGGTAATTTTCTCTATCCTAACTTGTTGCATTGGGTTCATTTTTTGGTCTCTTCTACTTTATGATCATGTATTGGAATTGATATTACTGGTTTGTCTTTGCCAATGATAAATAATTGTGGTTCTATGCATTCAATTAAGTTGTCACCAACTTGTAATCTTACCTGATCTGACATTTTCAATCTTGTAACTATTTGTTTAATTGTACCAACAGATCCTACGTTGCGACCACCAATTATGTATGCCAAACTTCCTTCAGCATATGATACATGTGATGATTCATTGAATTTGCCATCTTTTTTCTTGAGCACAACCAGATCTCCTGGCTTTACTGAATTTTTTACTTCTACGTTGTGTCCTGATTGTAAATGCGCTAATATTTTGTTTTTCTGTTGGATTGTTTTGTGCCTGACTTTGCTTGGAAGAGTATCAACTTCAGATTCTGCAATTGCATGCAGGAATAGTTTGTTGTATTTGTTAAGCAGTAAACGATATTGTTGTTTTACAAGTGGTATGCTTAATACATCCATAAATCCAAGTGGACGTTTTTCGTCATGTACCCTAGTACCGTTAACTGTGATATCGTGTGTTCTTAAGATAAATTTGATTTCGCTAGATGTTCTTGCCACTCCTAGCATGTCTCTTAGTGCGAATGATACACTTATTGTGTAATTCAAAGACTGGTTGCCTGAATGTGGACGTTTGATGAAAGTATTTTCCTTTCTATTCAGAGGCCAAGTCTTTGGTGCTGAAATCCGCTTAATATGATTTTTTCCCATTTTATTTTTTAACCGAAACTCCTTTCTTTGATTTTACTTCTGGAACTGAACTTTTTGCCTTCAGCCTTTTTTTATCTTCTAATATTAGTGCAACAATTTGCACATTTGAAGGATGAATTGGAACAAATCGCTCTGCGCCATCAGACCCACGAGTTTTAACTGTGCTTAGTGTAATTCTTCTTGTTTTTCTGTCAACAGCTTCTACTTTGCTGTCTTGTCCCTTGAATGATCCACGGAGAACTTTTACTTTGTCTCCAACACGAACTGGTAAAGTTCTCAGGCCATGTTTTTCTCTGAGTTCTTTTGACAAGTTTGCTCCCATGAATTTAGTTCTAATGTGTAAAGGAGCTTTAGCTACATATTTTCTCTGCTTCCTTCTCTGGCCGCTGGCCTTCCAGGTTGTTGAAAATTGTGTTTTCATTTTTTTCTAAACTATGATTTTTGCTGCTTTTGCAATGTCCGGATAACGTTCAGCAGCTTCTTTTGCAATTACTCCTTTAATTTGAGTACCTTTTGGTTGACCTTTAATATCTTTCAAAACGACTGCAGCATTTTCTTCGAAGCTTACCCGGATTCCATCAGGGCGCTTGTATGCTTTTCTCTGGCGAACTATTACTGCGTAAACAACTGTTTTCCTTACGTCAAGATTACCCTTGATTACTGAACCAAGGACCATGTCACCGACTCCAGCTGCAAGCACTCGTCCTCTAACTCCTTTCTTATTTCTTACTCCTGTAAGCTTAATCATACTTGCTCCAGAATTATCAATTACTGGAATGCGTGATCCTAATAATAATCCTGGTGTTATGTAGTATTTGAGTGATTTCATTCTTTAGTACCTTCAGTGTCCTGCTTTTTTTTGCTTGATTTTGCTTTTGGTT
>CAZNVD010000003.1:43434-46549 GCA_964576505.1 uncultured Methanosarcinales archaeon | reverse complement strand
TTTTTGCCTTGCTCAATAACTTCCGGAGCAATCTCTGTTTCAATAATTCCAGATTTTATTTTTTCAACAATTATGAAATGTTTTGTTTTACTTAACTGCTTAGTTTCCATAATGCGAACAGTGTCGCCTTCTGCAGCATTAATGCATGGAGGATTATGAACTCTAATTTTGGATTGACGCTTTGCATAACGCTCGTATTTTGGAATGAAATATTTCCATTCACTCCTTACAGTTGCAGAACGTGGAGCCTTTGCTGACACTACCTGTCCAACAAGTACACGACCACGCATAGATGCGCTTCCGTGGAATGGACATTTCTTGTCAGTACATGGGTGCTCTGGTACTGGAACGTTGATTCCGATGTTTTTTTTCATTTTTTCAGTGGTACTTTTTTCTTAATTCGATCTTCAGGCCTTCCGTGGAGATTATCTCCATGTACAGTAAGACCTTCCTGATCAAAAGTAATGTGCTTAACGTGTGCCTTGAGCACTCGTTTGATGCTTTGTTCTGTTTTCAGAACAAAGCTATTCTTTGTTTCCATTACAATAATGCCGTGCAATCCAACAAGAGCTGGATTTGTGGCTGATGTTATTGTTGCGATTTTGCCCATCAAAGGAACTGATGTAATTTCCGTCATTATGAAATCTGAATTGTTTCTGGTGGAAATCCTTGTTGAATCAAGATTTCCTTGACTTTCTTCAGATGTTCACCTTGAAGTTCTATTTTTTTTCCTTTAATTGCCCCGCCGCATGCCAAACGTGATTTTAACACTTTTGTTAATGCTTCAAGGGAAATGTCGCCACTGTCAATTCCGCGAATGACAGTATATTTCCGGCCGAACTTTCTTTGTTCGGTCGTGATAGTCACCTGTTGTGACTCTTTAGCAATTGATTCGCAGACGCAAAGGTCTTGCGGTAAGCCACATATGGTGCATATATTCATTGTTGTTTCGTGTTTTGTGATGTTTTTATTCGAGCAATATCGCGTCGTAAATTTTTGATTCGACCAGGTTTTTCAGCTGTTGTACCTGAAGCAACCTGAGCTGTTAGTTTCAAAAGTTCTCTCTTGAATTCAGCGAGCTTTTTCTTCTGCTCTTCGATTCCAAATTGGGCGATTTCTTTGTATTTCATTTTTAAACTCTGTTTTTAAACTTTATGGTTTCTCATCCTTAGTAGATTCTACTGGTGATGCTGTCTCTTCAACAATAATTTCCTGGTCTGCCACTGGTTCCTCTATTTTTACAGGCTTATCTTCAGCTGCATCAATATTTGCACCAGGTGTGGCTTTTGCAACCTTCCTTAATTCTTCAACTTGTGTTTTCTTCTTGTCTTCTTCGTCAAAAATAATGATGTGATCAGGCAGAACAACATCTGCAGTCATAATCTTAACTTGAATACCAACAATTCCAGTTTTAAGCAAAGCTGTTTTCTTTGCGTGCTTAATGTCATTCTGGTTTACACTTCCCGATTTTTTCAAGTATCCTTGGAAAAATCTCCATGATTTTGCCCTAGCACCAGGAATTTTTCCTGATATTAAAATTTCAATACCAAGTGCACCTGCATCAATAACATTCTCAAGCATATTATGAGCGATGTTTTTGAATCTCATAGGACCATATCTTTCGAGTGCATTAGCTACTCTCTCAGCAACAATATTAGGATCCAAGTAAACATGTTCTACTTCACTAATTTCCACTTGAGGATTTTCCATTTCAAACTGTCGTTTTAGTTGGTCTGTCAAGTCACGAATATTTTGACCTTTTCTTCCGACGACTAAGCCAGGTTTTGCAGCATGAATGATTACTTTTTCTCCCATTGGAGTTCTTTTTATTTCAGTTCTACTATGACCTGCTCCAGGAATCCTTTTGTCAATAAATTCCTCTACAAGGAACTCTTTCATTTTTTCCCGGATGAATTTTCTTTCAATCATTTTTTATCAGCTTCCTTTTTAGGTCCGCGTATCCGCCTTTTAGATTTTGCTGGTTCCGCGTCCGCTTCAGCTTCAGTAACTACAATTTCAACATGAGTTACTTTCATGTGTTGGCCTGGTTTTGATCTACCTGAGTGGTAGGCCCCGTGGCCTTTGTGAGCATTAGCGTGCGTAATCACCAATACTTTTTCGTTGAGCCCAAGATCAAGAGCATTTTTTGATACACTATTGAGCAATATCAGGAATTGTTTAGCAACATTTACAGGATAACGCCCTGGTCCCATTTTTGGTCTGTGACCAACATTGTGCATGTATCTTTTGTAGGGAACAGGTTGTTTCAGCTTGATTACACGTTCAAGGATTTGCATAGCAGCGCCTACTTGCTTTCCACGAATAAATCGAGCAACTTCTACTGATTCCTTTGTGGAAATTTTTAATGCTCTTCCAAATACCTTCGCGTGCGGTTTGTCTGTTGTGAAACTGTATGCTTGTGCCATTTTTTATTTCACTGAAACGTGTCCAGTACCCTTTGTTGCACCAATACCTGGTGCGCTGTGTTGTATTCTCTTTCGATTATAAGTAAATTCTCCTAGTCTGTGGCCAAGCATTTCTGCAGTAACTGTCACAAAAATGAATTCTCTACCATTGTGAATTCCAATTTGCTTTCCAATCATTATTGGAAGAACAGGTAGTTCACGAGCATGAGTTTTAACCTTATCTTTCCCTGCTTCGAGCTTAACTAAAAGTCTCTTTGCAGAGTAAGTCATACCTCTTTCGAGGCTTCTTCGCAAGTTTGCTGGAATTAGCTCTTTGAATTCATTCAGAGATAATTTCTGAACTTCTTCAGCTGTTTTTCCGTGAAAGGTAAATTCTTTTCTTGCCATGTTTACTTCCTCATACCTGTGCGTTTAGGTCTGATCTTACCAACCTTTCGTCCAGGCGGTGCGAACTTAGGAGCAGGTCTTGCTTTAGCTTTCTTCGAGGAACGAGTATTACCAAACGGATGGTTAACTGCGTTCATCTTACCAGCTGAGGTTTTATGCCATAGTTTTCTACGTGGAGCGTATTTGTAAAATGAGTTACCTGCTTTCAGAAGAGGTTTTTCAAGTCTTCCACCAGCAGCCACTGTACCAACTGTTGCAATGCAATTTTCTACGCTGCTATAATGGAAAGTTCTAGTTTTCAT
>CAZNVD010000003.1:41858-43424 GCA_964576505.1 uncultured Methanosarcinales archaeon | reverse complement strand
TGGTGATAGCATCACTAACCGTATACCCTGATATCTTTTCTTTGATGGAAGCATTACTGCGACAGTACCTTCCTGTTTTGAAACAATACGAGCAGCAGTTCCTGAAGCCCGGGCAAATTTCCCGCCATCTCCTGGACGAAGCTCGATATTATGGATAAGCGTTCCTTCAGGAAGATCTTTCAATTTGAATGAGTTTCCTATTGATGGCTGTGTTGCATCATATGAAATTTCTTGACCAACAGATACTCCTAATGGTGCAATCATCAAGTGTCTTTCATTGTCGTCAGTTTTAACAGCAATAAGTGGAGCTGTGTGACCAAGACAATGCACAAGTTCAACTATAGTTGCTTTTGTGTATTTACTAGGAAGATGCTTTGCCGCTCCTTTGAACTTGAAGCTTGGCGATCGGTAGCGAGGACTTGATCCACGCTTTTGTGCAATTATGTCTTTTCCCATTTTACATTAAACCTAAGTCAGTTGCGATTTCAATTGCAGGATATTCTGGAGCTAGTCGAATGAATGCTCCCTTTTCCTGAGTTGGTGATATATATGTGTTGACTGAAACAACTTTGACATTGAATAATTCTTCAACTGCTCTTTTAACATCCATTTTTGTTGATCTTTTGTTAACAATGAAATGAAGCTTGTTTTCAGACTGCATTAGTCTTACACTTTTTTCTGTTGCTTTTGGATATTTAATTACGTCGTTGCTGTGCAATGTAAATGCCTTTTCCAATTTACTTGCTGCAATTTCAGGAGTTTGAGTAGTCTGTTTTTTTACCATTTTATATGTACATATTATCCTTCTGTAATTTTGCTAAAGCAGATTCAGTCCAGATTGTTAGTCGGCCTGCATCTCCACCGGGAGCAAAGTATTGAGTATTAATACTGTCAACATGCTGAACATCTACACCAGGAATATTGCGACAAGCTTTTTCAGCAGCGCATGGTCCAGATGTAATAATTAGTGGACCTTTCTTAACTTTACGACCTCTGCTTCTCATTTTTGCTCTACCTGCACGCATACTAGTAACGCTGCATCGCGCAATTTCTTCAGTTAAATTTAGAGCGTCAAATGTTTTTCTAACATCAGAGGTTGTTTGCAATCCTTCGAATTTCTGCTCAATAGCAAAAGGATAATGTGATGGTGTTTTGTGTCCTCTTCCAGCCACAATCTGAACATTCATTGATGCTGACATTGCGGATCGAAGAGCTTTTCGTTTCTCTTTTTTGTTGATGCTTTCTTTGTAAATTTTTTCAGTTATTGGACCATGAGCACGACGACCACCACGAGTGTTAGGAGTCATTGCACCTACCCAATTGAATTGTCCACCACGATGACTCATTGTTTTTCGAGAACATCTACCAATTCCTTTTCCGTAAGCACCTTTGTAATTTTTCCTTCTTCTGGAAAGTTTTGCAGCATGTCTTTCTCCTGCTCCTTCCATGAGTCCTTGAACTTGTCGCATAGCAGATCTCAAAGCCAGAACCGCTCTTTGAATTAAATCTGTGCGTACTGGTTCTTTGAACTGCTTTGGAAGCTCGAGTTCAGATTTCTGTTTTCCG
>CAZNVD010000003.1:28230-41848 GCA_964576505.1 uncultured Methanosarcinales archaeon | reverse complement strand
TTTCCGCTGAGGTCTAATAGTGGTATTTTCATTGTAGTATTTGTTGTGTGCTAAACACAAGTTTTTTGTTTAATCTTGTTGGTTTTGTTAATGTGATTTGTCTTTTTTCTGTTCCAGGAACTGTGCCTTTTACAATTATGAAATCATTTTTTACTACACCATAATGTTCCATTGCTTTCAGGATTGCAGGTGCCTTTTCTTTAGGATGAATTGCAAGAAGTAATTTATTGTAGTCTGTTCTTTGGTGGTATCCCATTCGTCCGGCCTGTGGAACTGTGTACTTTACTTTGTGTGGAGTCCAAGGACCAAGAGATGCAATACCTCTTTTTGTTTTTTCAGCTTTGTGAGATAGAATCATAACGCCAAATCTTTTAACAGTTCCCTGGTATCCCTTTCCTTTAGATACTGAATGAGCATCTGCAAGCTCGCCTGATTGGAATACTTGTGATATTGAGATATCTTTATCTAAATGATTTTTTGCGAAGGTAAGTTGTTCTTCTAATGTTCCAGCTAATGGAACTTCAAAGAAATCAGGTCTTTTTTTGCCTATTCCTGTAAGATAAGGTTGTGTTGCAAGAATCAAGCGAATGTGGTCAATGCCTTCCATTGATGTTGGAAGAGGATTTTGTTTTGTTGTTTTAATTAAATACTTACGCATTTGTTTAGGAAGATTAGAATTTTGAACTTCGGTTGAGACCTGAAGGCCTCCATATGCCTGAACATAAAATCGAACTGAGAAAATGCGAACCGGTGGACATTCAATAATGGTTGCCGGATATGTAATAGTTTCATTAATAGTAGGCGAATTTTTTCTTGTATCTTTACATGTGTAAGAAATCATGCCTGCTTTGTAACCGAGAAATGCGCAAAGTTTGTTTTTTTCAGCTCTAAACACTCTAACTCTCGCTACTTGTTTCTTGGCCCTTTTTCTAGGCCATATTTGCATTGAACCTCTTCGAGGGTGATGTGCTTTTCCCATTGTCTTGGTAAAGCGGTCATTCTAGGACACCTGGTCCACCCGAACCGCTTGCATGACTGGGATTTTCTTAGAAAATCTCCAGATGTTACGGAAACTGGAGGTGATTTATAAAGATATTGGTTAGATAAATTACGAAGAAAAAAGGGAAAAATTACTTTTTGTAGTTGTTTGTTTGAGTAATTTTCGGTTGAACTGCCATACTAGCTTCATTCGCATAAGCCTTAAGTCCCCAGTATCCTGCATATAATGCTGATCCAATTGCCATGATTGCCAGTGCGTACTGAAGGGGTGTGTGTATACCACTTAAATGTGATGTTTGGGGTTGCTGACGTGCACTTCTTGCCTTGTCTAGTAGGTCCTTTTGCGCCAGCGCCCGAGTAATCTCGTTGCTCATTGCACGTGATCGTGTTCCTATTACTACTCGAGTTTCAAGGCTTCCTTTACCTGAAACAGACTTGGCTGCTTTACTTGCTGCATTACTTGCATTTATCCCTGTATTTCTATATTGTTGAGTACTCATAGAAACTATGTCTTTTGTAGCTACTATTTAATGGTTTCTGTAATTAATTCTTATTTAGTAGTTAAATATATTTAAATGAAAGAACCACCTTTAAAGGAATATGAATGGTAAACACCTTTTTCTTGCACTGTTGATTGTTTTAGGTGCATTTGCATATTATAGTTATGTTGCTGTTGATACTAATGAGGCAAATGAAACTAAAGATTCAATAGGATTACCTGATGGAGCAATTAGATGTAGTCCTGAATCAAGGAATGCAGAAATGTGTATTACACTGTATAAACCAGTGTGTGGTTGGAATGATCCTGAGAAAATACAATGTATCAGATATCCGTGTGCTTCAACTTATTCTAATTCATGCGTAGCTTGTCAGAATGAAAATGTTCCTTATTATACTGAAGGCGAATGTCCTCAGTAAAATTAATTGAAAAATAAATTTAGAAATAAATTAATTCTTATTCAAGACTTGAAAAAAGATCTGCTTTTGCATAGGCTTGTGCCATACTCAAGTAAAATGCACGATCTTGTTTAGTTAGATTATTTTTTGCAGGAGTCTTTACTGGTTGAACAACAATAAGTGATAATCCATCTACTACGTCTTCAATATTGTGATTGCTAATTGGAGCAACATCATGTTGATGCGAAAGTTCGCCTACTAAAGTGTTCAAGTATTCGTTGGTCTTGTGGTCTATTTTTTGCATTTTTTGTTTACCTCATTTGTATTACTGTATTTTGATCACTACTGAGTGGTGTTTATAAGGTTTTTGGTACAGAAAGGCAAAAATGAACTAACCAGGGCTCAAATAATAACTATTCAAGTAAAAGAAAATGAGGAAGAACAATTAATTATTTCAAAATCAAAAATCTGACTCAAATTTAGAAGTATAAACCCCTCCCGAAGCCCGAAAGCCTTTGGAGGGGAAAAAGAGGTGATGCTCTAAATAAGTAAACACTTCTTTATATACTTTTGGATTGGGTTTTTATTACCATTAAAGAACAGGAATTAAGGTGTAGTGTAGGGCATAATTCAGTTTTTGAGATCAAAAAATGAGGTGTTAATTCCTTCTATATACTTGGAGCAATCCCAACATATATTCTGGACTCCCATAAGGCTTAAATAACGTTTCTTTTTTAAATATATTAATGCAAAACGATAGTTTGAAACTAATAATTTTTGAAAAAATCAAGAAAGGAGTCAAAATAATTGATGGGTTTCCTGGCTTGGGTTTGGTTGGCAGTATCGCCACAGATTTTCTAATAGAACATATGAATGCAGTACCAGTTGGAATGATTATGGGAGCAGCAGTTCCTCCACTTGCTGCAGTGCATGGTGGAAAAATCATTAGACCAATGGGTTTGTATTATGCTGAAAAGAAAAATATACTTATTTTACATGTACTGAGTCCAGTGCCTGGTATTGAATGGGAAGTTTCAAATCTTGTGAAGGCCAAGGCCAATGAATTAAAAGGTGAAGTTATTAGTCTTGAAAGTGTTGGTGTTCAAGGTAATTTGCCGGCTGGTTACAAGCAACCAAAAGGATTCTTTTTTACCAATGTTCCTAAGAGAAAGAAAGAATTGGAAATGCTCGGTTTGCAACCATTAAAAGAAGGAATTGTGATGGGAGTTACTGGAGCACTTATGTTGTCAATGGATTGTTGTCTTACTTGTATTTTTGCAGAGACTCATTCCAATATGCCTGATAGTAGAGCTGCTGCTACAATTATTCAGATCATTGATGATTTGCTAAATTTAAATGTTGATCCTAAACCTCTTTTGAAGAGTGCTGAGAAATTTGAGGAGAAAGTCCGAACACTTATGGAAGAAGGACAAAAAGCTCAGCAAATGGCACAGGAAAAAAGTCCAAGATATGTAGGATAAATTTTGATTTCTAATTTTTTTTAAGAAAATATTACATTTTTGATTTTTTGTCTGTTATTTTTAACAAAAAACCGCCAAAATTAGCATAATTTTTTTGATTAATTTGTTATTTTTTTAGTTGTCTAAAAGATTAATTATTTTAAGTATTAATTAAATTCTGAAGTAACTATTAATTTTAAAATATTTAATTAAATATTAGTTAATTTAGTTATTTTTAGGTTAAATAGTTTGAGAAATGAATGTATTTTTTAGAAATATTAACACAAAATAAAGCAACTAAAAATTAATAATACTAATTAGTCTTCAAAATCCCCAACAAAACAATCAAAACCTTTAATAAATGATCATAAATTGAGAGATAATCTAAGAATTAAAAATATAGATTAAAGAATAAATCTTTTGATCAATTTATCTAAATTCGAGATGGAGCCAAGATAGCAATGACATATACCCCAAATAACCCACAAATTGATGAAGCATACCAAGGCATTTCTCAATCACTAATAGAAAAATTAGATATTGCAGCGAAAGCAGCAAAATTGCCAGATTCAGGAAATGAAATATGGAATAGATTTTCAAGTCAATTCCAACCAGCAATTTCTACACCAAACACCCAGCTTGCAGGCAGTATAACTCCTCCAATAGAGTTTGTGTTTGTCAGAATATATCAAGAAGGAATAAAATATATCGCAGATCAAAGAAGAATTGGAAGGCGTCTTGTTTAATACCCCATCCAAAGGCAGGCTTTTCTAGCAAAATAACCCCAAAATCAACAGAAAACGTTTCGCTTAATGTATATTAAGCGAAATTATTTGTTTTTCTAAAGAAAATTGAGCAAAAAAATTTCTAGAATTATAAAATTGAAAAGAAATTCTAAATTTCTTGAAAAAATTGAGATTTATTGTTGTTAATTCGCAGAATTTCTAGTGCTTTATTTTTAATTAATGGTTAAATGTTTTAGTTATGTGTATTTAGAAATATACTTAGTAAGTTGTAATTAATAATTAAAGTATTTAATTGAGAAAATTAAGGAGACATTTTCATTTTTTTCAAAATTTTTGTAACCCTTTTCATAAAATTTTCTTCTGAGAAACTTTTGCCCCACTTGATGCAATCAGATTTCATTGATTCAGCTTTATCAGCATCAAGGTAATTTACAGCTTCAATTAATGCATCAACAGTTGGCTCAATAAGGAGGCCTGTTTTATCGGGCTTGATCATTTCTTTTAGGCCACCCTCATTAGCACCTATCGTAGGTTTGCCAGCTGCAGCACACTCTAATGGGATTAAACCCATGTCTTCTCTGATCGGGAGATAAATTGAAGCAATACAATTGGCTACATAAGATCTTAGTTCTGTTTGAGGTAGTCGACCAATAAATGTAATATTTGGGTAACCTTCACATAGTTTCTTTATGGATTCTCTTTCAGGTCCATCGCCTAAAACAATGAGTTTTTTATCAGGCATTTGTTGAAACGATCTAACGATGACATCTATGCGCTTTAAGGAATCCAGACGGCCGTAACTTACATAGTATGTGCCCTTTTTTCCTGGTGTCCATGCCGCATGGTCTACTATGGAGTATACAACATCTGTTTTTTTTGCAAGTGATTCACCGTAATATTCACTAACTCGGTCCTTCACGTGTTGAGAATTGGAGATAATATGATCAAACTTGTTCATGTATTTTTGATCTTGTTTTTTCCAATACCATCTTAGAATAGCAAGGAATGGTTTCTGCCACAATTTTGCTTCTTGCATAAACCAGTCTCGAAGATCATACACGAATCTCGGAGGAGTGTGCAAGTATAACAGATTTGGTTTATGGTGTTCAACTGCACTGATGCATGCAATGCCTGAAAATATGTATAAATCATATCCCGAAAGTCTTAATTTTGAGAAGTCTCTCAGTAACTTCAGATTCCTGATTCCTGGAATCTTGGTATCTTTGCTTATTTGTGTAACTTTTCTTTGTGCTAGTTCAGGAAATGTTTTTTTGTAGTCAATAAAACCTGTGTAGATGTCAGCATCAAATGCTTTTGCGAGAGCAAGGACAAGTCTTTCTCCTCCTCCTTCCTTGTCAAAGTAATCATGCAATATTGCGACTTTCATTTTATTTTTACCTTATCCATGTCCTTAATGAATTGTGCATAAGTGTCGTGGCTTCCTATGTCAACAAAGTACTCTTTGCACAGCAGCCCATAAATCGAGGTAAGTTGTGGAAAAATGTCTTTTTCAAGACTTGAAATCCCTTGCTGGATCATTGCAACTACGGATGGCTCTACAACATATACTCCACCATTAATGGTATTTACACCTGGAATGTGATTGTCTTTTTCTAAAAATTTTGTAATTTTTCCAACTGAGTTTGTGACAACGAGGCCCTTTCCAGTTGTGTTTTCAATTTCTGTCAGTGCTATGGTTACTTGTGCTCCATTATCTTTGTGAAATTTGGTGAGTTTGTGAAGATCTACTGGAAAGTATGTATCTCCATTTATGAGAATGAATGGTCCGTGTATCATGTTTTCAGCTGGCTTAATTTGACCTGCTGTTCCAAGAGGTTCAGTGGTTCCAGTGTAACTTATTGATACCCCAAATGCTTTGCCATCTTCATAGTATGATTTAAACTTGTCAGCCATGTGCCCAGTGAGGAGAATGATGTCAGTGATTCCTTGTTTCTTGAGCCAATCGAATTGATATTCTAGAAATGTTCTGCCATGGACTTCTACCATTGGTTTAGGGATGTTGTTTGTCAGTGGACGTAATCTGGTTCCAAGACCTCCAACTAAAATTAAAGCTTGCAAGTGCTTACCTCTGATGGATGATGTTGTATTATGTGATTCACTGCCTCTAAAACATTTGAAACTATGAAATGTGGAGTAACAACATATTGTTTGTCAGATCCGGCATATCCAGTTTGTACAAGATAAGTGGTGCATCCTGCTCGTACTCCACACAGAATATCTGATGTTTTGTCACCAATTAGAAAACTCCGTGATAAATCAAGCTTGTGATCTGATGCTGCTTTCTCAAGCATTCCCGTTTCAGGTTTGCGATCCCGAGAATCCAAACGAAACTCTTCCTTGGTAGCACTAGGATGATAAGGACAGTAATATGTTGCGTCTAAATATAGTCCTGCCTTTTTTAGCTCTTCATCTATGCGCTGTTCAATTTGTAAGTAAGACTCCAGACTAAAATATCCTTTTGCTATGCCTGCTTGGTTTGTTATAACTATTAACTTAAAATCTGAACTACGAGCAATCCGGAGCGCATCAATGGTTTCAGGCAACCAGTGGAAATCAGAAACACAGCAAACGTATCTTTCGTTTCCAGTTTTACCTCTGGGCTGCTCATTAAGTACACCATCTCTATCGAAGAAAATTGCCTGGTTCATTTTTAGGGAAACATGTCGTGTTCAACAAGACCACAGATTATGTGGCCGATTGTAATATGAACTTCCTGAATTCTTGAAACTTTTGATGATGGTACATTCAACAGGATGTTTACCATGTCCTTCATCTGTCCGCCATCTTGTCCAGTCAGTCCTACAATAAATACTCCTTTCTTCTTTGCTGCTTCTATCCCTTGAATTACATTTTTTGAATTACCAGAAGTACTTATGGCGATGATGATATCGTTCTTACTTGCAAGAGCTTCAATTTGCCTGCTGAATACTTTAGTGTAATCTGAATCATTTGAAATACAAGTGAGAACTGAGGAATCAGTTGTGAGAGCAATGGCTGGTAAAGCTGCTCTGTTTTTATTATACATTATGTTAATGAACTCTGCAGCAATGTGCTGACTGTCGGCCGCACTTCCGCCATTCCCAAATAGAATAACTTTGCCACCTGATTTTAAGCGTTTGACAATTTCAGTACTTGCAGATGCAATCTTTGGAGCCAAGTTTATTGACTGTTCTTTTACTAGAATACTTTCCCTAAATTCATGTCTGATGTCATCAAGATAATTATCCATTTAATTGACCTCCCATGTTTGCATTCCACTATGTTCAAAGCTGAAATCAACAGGAGTTGCACCGTTTTCTTGCAGGGATTTTCGTACGGCCATCTCACTGTTGGGAGCACAATAGAATATCATGTGTCCTCCTCCACCAGCACCAGAAATTTTACCACCTATTGCACCAGCTTTTCTAGCAGAGTCATACAAATTGTCAATGTGAGGATTTGAGATTAATGAACTGAATTGTTTCTTCTGGAGCCATCCTTCGTGTAATAATTCTCCAAATCTATTAAGGTCACCACGTAGCAATGCCGAGTGCATATCATAGGCAATTTGCTTGGTTTGATGCATATTTTCCAGAGATTTTCCTTCAGATACATTTTTCTTTTGATCTGTCAATACATCATCAGTAGGACGTGGAATGTTTACTCTGCAAAGCACCAGATTTTTTTCAAGTTCTAAAAGATAATCCTGCTTTAATTTAACTGGAGTTACGCGAACAAAATCATTGCCTTTGAATTCCATAAAATTCATGCCACCAAAGACTGTTGCATATTGATCCTGACGTCCACCATGAATTCCCATATCTTTCCTTTCCATCTCATAAGCAAGTTCTGCTATTTCGTATGGATTGAGTTTGTCGCTCCCATTTTTTATTGCATTAAATAAGCCAACAACGGCAACGAAAGCAGCAGCAGATCCACCTAGTCCACTCCGCGGGGGAACATCACTCCTGAGAAATAATTGCAATCCTTTTGTTCCGTGGTAGAGTCTTTTTACACCTAACTTCAAAAGGTCTAGGTCACCATCCAATTTTATGTCTGCAAGATTGTTCAGGCTGATTGTCTTGTTAAAATCGTGAGAATGCATGTGTACCTGTTTGTCATCAGTAAACTCCAGACTTCCCCAAGCATATTTGTTAATGGTAACATTAAGAACTGCACCACCATATTCTTCGGTGTAGGGAGAGACATCAGTTCCTCCTCCACCAAGACCAATTCTAACGGGCGATCTGCTCCTTATTATCATCTTACACCAAGGATTACTGCCTTTGTTTGATATATAAAGGTTACGAAACAGTGTTCAGAACACACAAATTAAGGGTTTTATCTATTTGTTTAATAGAGCCTGGTAAAGATCTTTGACCAAATCTGCAAGATGGTTCCAGTCAAATTGAGAAACAAGTTGCTTATGTTCATAGATACATTTGCTTCTTAGAGATGCATCTTTGATCATTTTAGTAATGTTTGTAGCCAAATTATCAATGTCTCCAACAGAGAATAGGAGTCCGCCTTTACCATTCTTAGTTATCTCCCTTGTTGGAGGAATATCAGAATTAACATAAGGAACTCCACAGGCCATTGCTTCAATTGTGACTAAACCCATGCCTTCTACTGCACTAGGGAGACTGAATACATGGCACTTACGCATCATTTCCATAGCTTGGGCATGATTGAGATAACCTGTGAAACTAACTGATTTGGTTAAAGATAGATATTTTGATAATGCCTCGAGTTTGCCACGTTCAGGACCATCTCCAATAATTATGCAGTTTATGTTTGGGATTTTGTCTTTAACTTTGGCAATTGCGTTGAGAAGATCATCAACCCTCTTGTAGGGAACTAGCCGACCGATGAATGTAATAGTGGGATTTTTGAATTTCTTTACTGACCTTTTTTCATAGTCTTTGAGAAATACTCCACTATAGATAGGAGTTATTTTGGAGTCATTTACACCGTATTTTACTAATTTATCTTTAGTTGTTTGACTATTTGTAATGAAATGTGTCCACATTCTTCCTTTAAATAACAAAATGTATCTCTCCATTACTTCACAAATTAAACCTGGAATAAATCCTATGTGTTTAGTCCACTCTCCTACCCAGACGTCGTGGTATGTTGCAACTCGAGGTATTCGCAGGATTTGGCCTATCCACAGTGCAGGAATGTAAGAAATATAATTGTAACCATCAACTAAGTCAGGTCTGAGTCGTAGTCCTGCAAAAAATGCTCCAAATATAAATGAGAAACGGGAAATGATAGATCCAGATTGGATGTATTTTCTTTGGAATCCACATCTGATGACTTTGAATCCTGAAAATTCAGCTGATTTAGGCAAACCTTTCTCTCTGCTGCACATGACTGTTACGTCGTATGTCTTTGCAAGTTCCTTTGCGAATGCGTATGCTCTTGTTTCAATTCCTCCTGTAATCTCTACTTTATCGCTTGCTGGAAAATATTCAGAAATGAGAAGTATCTTTTTCTTCATTGAACAAACTAATGATACATGATTTAAATACGTTGTGAAACTACAAATTAATACTTTTGCCTTCTTTCTTTTTTAAACATCTCTTATAGACTGAATAACCAACAGCAATATCTTGAATTGCCAAGCCTGTTGATACAAACAAAGTGATTTCCTTATCATTTGTTCTTCCTTTCTTTTTTCCTGCTGCAATTTGTCCAAGGTTGCTATGTATCATTGACTCAGATATCTTTTTCTTTGCCACAAGTGTATTTAATTCTCCGCTGTGAGAGGCTTGAGTCCAGTCATCTACAACAATTTTTGATGCTAAAACTAGATCATGAGCTAATTCCTGCTTTCCTTTTGCATCTGCACCTATTGCATTAATGTGAGTGCCTGGCAATATCCAGCTTTTTTTTACAATTGGTTTTGTTGAAGGAGTAGCTGTTGTCAAAACATCTACATCACATGCGTCTTTTGGATTCTTACAAATAATAACTGGAACCCTAAATCTCTGTTTTGCCCACTTTGCAAACCTGTTCGCAGATTCTGCAAATTTATCATAAACTTTAATCATTTTTATTTTTCTGACTAAACTTTGTGCTTCCAATTGTGTACGAGCTTGAACACCTGTGCCGATGAATCCAAATGAATGTGAGTCTTTTCTTGACAGATATTTTGTTGCTAATGCTCCTGCAGCACCTGTACGCTTTGCAGTTAATCCAGATGCGGCAATAATTGCTAATGTTTGACCAGTATCAGGAGAAACAAGAAGAGTTACTGCCATTACTGTTGGCAAACCTAATTTAGGATTATGTGGATGAACATTAACACTTTTCATTCCTGCTATTTGCATTCCTGGAAGGTTGATAAATGCAGGCATGCATCTTAAATCACCTTTTTTGAAATGCAAGTATGATTTTGCAGGCATTTCAACTTTTCCTAAACCATACGCAGCAAATGCTTTTTCAACTATAGAATTTACTTCTGCCTGACTGATTTTTGTCGCAGTTTTTTCGTCTATTATCAGGACCATGATTCAAAAAAATAGTGTGTGCCTGCAAAATAAAACAGGACATTGTAAAGAAAAATGTGCGAGTGGCATATGCTAAGAAATGATCTTAAAAAATACACCACCCCTTTTTACACATAAAAAATTATCTTCGAGATCTTCTCTTAGATTTTTTCGGTGCTGCTCTACGAGCTGCTGAGCGTTTAGCTGAAGTTCTGCGTTTTGCAGGTTTCTTAGCTGCTGCAGTTTTTCTTGCTGGAGCTTTTCTTCGTGCTTTAGCTTTACGAGCTGGAGCCTTTTTTGCTGCTGCTTGTTTACGTGCGCCTGTTTTTCTTCTTCTTGCAGGTGCTTTTCTTGCTGCTGCTTTAGCAGGTCTCCTTGAAGCACTACTTCTTTTTGATGCTGCCTTTCTTGAAGCAGGTCGTTGTGCTTTTCTTCTTTGTACCATTTTTGTTATTATCACCCTTTGTTTTTCTGTAAAAATGTATTTTCCTTTTTTAAATCTTTCTGTTAATTTTAATCATTTAACATATGTTTAATGGTAATTTGAAACTTTGAAAAAAAAACTGTTTCATAGATGAAATTTGTTCTTTGAAGAAAATTTTGAGTTAAAGTTCATTGTTTTGCTACTTTACATTGCAATCAGATAACAAGTTACAAATTCCATAACGGAGGACGTAAGTTCTATATTATAATTTGTTACGTCCCCCGAATATAATGGAGGAATTTCATATTAACAAGATATGTCCTCCACTATATTTGATTTTTACTCTCTTCGGATTGCTCGAAAAGCAACAACTTCTATGAATGATTGCATCTTTGAGTGAAATTCCATGGTTGCTTTGAGTGGCCAGGTGTACTTGCGTGGGTGAGATACAGCGAAAAGGTTGTGAATTAATAGTGTCTCGATTGCTGAAGCTGATTGTTGTCTATGCAAAGTGTAAACTACGGGAGCGCATAACATTGCAACTTCTACAAACTTGTTGTCAATATTGTGAATTTTTGTACCAAAAGGCGGATTCATGATTACAGTATCTGCTTTTAGTTTCAAATCTTCGGAAGTGATGTCATTTTGTAGTATTTTGAATCTTTTTTTTGAAGAATCAGAGTCAAAGTTCAAAATTGAGATATTCTGAGTGATTAGCTCAACAGAATCAGCATCTTTTTCCACCATGGTGACTTTCTTTGCTCCTAGCAGAGCTGCACCAAGTCCGAGGATGCCTGTACCAGCTCCAAGATCTACAACATGCTTGTCCTGGATGTCACCTAACATGTAGGCTCGCCAGAGGTAATCAGCTGCAATTTCGCTAGGGGTTGAATACTGTTTAAGGTCAATCTGTGCAGCCCTGAATGTCGCTAGACGTGACAAGGCTTTTTCAAGTTCCTTTTTTGACTTTGGCTGTGTTTGCATAGTGATTAAATTCTCTAATGTCGTCGATTTTTAATATCTTTTCATGACTTTGATACTTTATCAATCAATTGTAATACATAATTGCTATTGCATGGTGAATCCATAATTTTTATATATTGTTTTCTAATCTCAATGATGTAAATGAAAGCGAATGAAAGTGGTCAAATCATTGTTTCTGATGTTAATCAAGTTATAGAGTCTATGCGTGAAGAATTAGATGATCATCTTGTTGCTATTAATGAGAATACAGAAGAAATTGAATTAAATTATTCTTATGTTCTTGCGTTTAATGAGAGACTTAAACTTGTGGAACAAAAGATCGAACAATTAATTAAAATATTTGATAAAGAACAGCATGAGGAACAAAAAATCAAGTTCAAGAAAATCAGAATTACAGAGGCAGAACAAAAAATATTTTCTTTGTTCTATAATACAGATAGAGCAATGAGTTATAGTGATGTAGAAGAGGAAAGCGGAGTAAGCAAAAACAAAGTTAAAACATGCTTGAATTCGTTAATTGAAAAAGGTGTTCCTGTTTATAGGTTCCTTACTAATAAAAAGCAATACTATTACCTTGATGCGGGATTTAAACAGCTTCAATGCAAAGAAAACATTCTTCAGCTTGACAAAACATTGACACTTGACTGTTTTGATCAAAACATTGGTAGTAATTAAATATTAATTTGGGTTACTAGTATTAGAAACTAAGAATAAAATAACTAATGAGTAGATACTAAATTAAAAAAACTAAAATAAAATAATTTTAAGATATATCCATGTGTGATTCATACATAAATGCCATGTCTCGATTTTCTTCCCTGAGAAACTTTGCTGCAAGTTTCATGATATCTTTTGAACTTATAGTTTTCTTAGCTCTCAGTTGAGAAACAACCTTTTTTGTGACTTTGTCTGCAACAGCCTCACAGGCACGATGATTTAGAAGTACTGTATAACATGCAGCGTAGATTGAACCGTACACTTTACGTTCGTCAAATGGTTCCATATGTCCTGCCCGCTTTACTACACATTTATCTGCGGTGCAGGTTGCGGCAACACTCTTTCTTGTAGTTGATGCCTTTCTTGTTACTGATTTCTTTGCTGCTGGTTTAGATGAGCGAGCAGTTGGTGATTTCTTGATTGTTTTTTTGAGTGTTTTTTTGTTTGCCATTTTTCTTTACCTATTTATCCGAAATTAATAGTTCCGTTTGCTATCAACATTAAGAGCCATCCAAGTCCCACCAATAACAAGCCTATGAGCAGGCGCATGAATGGTCTTGACTTGTGTTTCCATTGTTTAATCTCGTGAAGTTTGCTGCCCGTACATACGAGCAGTAAAATGATTAACAATGGAGCTACAAAAATTATATTGTAAATAATTAGCATAATTAAAGCAGTTAAGTCAAAGTATTGTGAAAGCAGAATTATGATTGCAAGATAAGGGGCACCTGTGCATGGAAGTTCTACTGCAGCAACAAAAGCTCCAAGTATGGCAACTCCAAAGTAGGTTACATTTGAAGTGTAGTTGTGCAATTTCTTTGCAAGGAAAGGTGGAATTGTAAGGGAGAACCATCTTCCATACCAGAAATAATCCTTTATTTCCAAGAGTCCTGCAAA
>CAZNVD010000003.1:22774-28220 GCA_964576505.1 uncultured Methanosarcinales archaeon | reverse complement strand
ATATGATTAACAAGCCTACTGTGATTGAAATATATTCTGTAATCACAAGGGGAACCCTGGCGAGGAAATATAACAGCCCAAATCCGGCTGCCAAGTAGGTAACAAATATAGAGAAAATGTAAAGACCTCCAATTGCAAACATTTTCATGGCCGAGCGGTGGCTTGCCATGAGAACTGATAGCATTAAAATTAATACTCCGATTGCACAAGGATTGATTGCGTCAATTGCAGCAGTAGTGACTACTGTTGTTAATGTTGGAATATAAGCTTCAACTGCCAAGGATATCACCTCTTCTTTCTGCTGCTTCGTAACTTTCACATATGTGCTTAGTTCTTTGCTTTTCAGGACCAAATTCAAGTATCACACAATCTCCAGGTGGAATGTAAGCATGCGGAGCTGGAATGTAGTTCTCAAAGTTTTCTAACTTTTGTTGAGAGTATCGCATTTCTCCCTTAGGGGCATCAGGATTAACTGTTTTAATTAAGAAAGCCTGCCATGAACCCGGGGCTCCATCACAGAGGTCACCATTTTTGAAAGCCAGTTCACCATCATTTGTTGGAATGATAATCTGTTCATTAGTTAGCTGTCCGCCAACCACCCTGAAGAAATTGCCCAGATCAACGTCATGGTAGTTGATAATGACACCTTCAATGTGTATCCGGAAGTCATTGTGCTCATGAAAAATAGGAGTTCCAATTCTGTTTGAGAAGCCAGTCGGATCTTTCAGATTAATTTTGTTGCCACACGCGAACATTTGAAAATCAGTGTGCCAATGCACAGGGCCTTTTGTTATTGAAAGTGAATTGAGGAAAAGAGTTGATGCTGTTATGTAAAAAGTTACTCCGAGAGTCACAATAACAATAAGAATAAAGAAAGTCCATTTCATTGATTCTGATTCTTCTTTTAGGAGACCTGCGAGAATACAGAAGAAAAGGACGAGGAATGTGCCAATCAAGGCAGCAGAGATTGTTCTACTTGTAATTATTGAAGTAATGTCAGAAACATTAATGCTTTCGTCAGTCATTTCATTAACTTGTTCATCTTCGCCATGATCTGCAAGAGTATATGGGATTACTGAAATTAGAAATATAATTGCAAGTATCACCCATTTTTGCATGCATTGAAGGAACGCAATTTACTTTATAAATTTTGGGTATTACTTTTTGTCTGCAAAGATTTTTATGTATGACACATTTATCTTTTTCCGAGGTGGATTATTGAAAACTATTCAGTGTGATGTTCTTATCATTGGTTCTGGCGGAGCAGGGCTGCGTGCTGCAATTGAAGCTGATAAATCCGGTTGCAATGTATCAATTGTTGGAAAGTGTAAAAAACGTGATGCTCATACGATTCTTGCAACTGGCGGAATTAATGCTGCACTTGGAAATATGGATCCTGAAGATTGCTGGCAATTGCATGCTGCTGATACAATCCGTGATGGTGGAATGATTAATGATCCTGTTGCAGTTTCTATTTTGTGTAGAAATGCACCTTATGCTGTGAAAGAACTTGTTTCATGGGGCGCAAAGTTTGCTCGTGATAAAAAATCTAAAAAAATAATGCAGCGATTTTTTGGGGCTGCTACTTATCGAAGAGCTTGTTTTGCTGGAGATCATACAGGTCTTGTTATTCTTAATACTCTAGTTGGGCAGGTACTTAAGAGAAAAATTCCATTTTACAGCGAGATATATATTACAAAGCTTCTGAACAAAGATGGTATTGTAAATGGCGCTTTTGGGATTGATATTCAAAAAGGAGAATTCGTTGTGTTCCATGCAAAAAAAGTAATTCTTGCAACTGGCGGACATTCACGCATGTTTAGCCGAAGCTCGTCTCGTTTCTGGGAAAACAATGGAGATGGAATTAAACTTGCATATGATGTTGGTGCTTCATTTATGGATATGGAAATGTTTCAGTTCCATCCAACCGGAATGTTGTGGCCTGCGGCTGCTGAAGGAATATTGGTGACTGAAGCAGTACGTGGTGAGGGAGGAATCCTGACTAATGCCAAAGGTGAGAGATTTATGTCCAAGTATGATAAAGAAAGAATGGAACTTAGTGCAAGGGATGTTGTGGCACGGGCGATTTATCATGAGATTGAAGGGGGAAGGGGAACTAAACATGGTGGGGTTTGGCTTGATATTAGCCAGAAGCCAAAAAAGTATATTTTAGAAAGGCTTCCAAAAGTGTATGAGCAGTTCAAGAAATTTTGCAAAGTTGATATTTCTCGCCAAAAAATGGAGGTTGCACCTACAGCACACTATTCAATGGGTGGGATTTATGTTGATCATACATCTGGAGCTACTACTGTTCCGGGATTGTACGCGATCGGTGAGGTTACTTCAGGAGTTCATGGTGCAAATAGGCTTGGAGGAAATAGTCTTGCCGAGATAATGGTGTTTGGAAGGCTCACTGGTGGAAATGTTGCAGAGTCTGCAAAGAAAATGAAGAAATGGCTAAAAATTGAGAGTGAGCAGGTTGATGTTGAATGTGAAATGATTGGAAAAACTCTTGCTAATAAAAAAGGTAAGGATCCGGTTGTTGTTAAGAAAGAGATACAGCAAATGATGTGGAAACATGTTGGTGTAATTCGTAACAAGAAATTTATGGAACAAGGGATTCGTTTGTTGAAATCTATTAGTTCAGTTTCTATGAAAGTAACAGGTGGATTAACTAGAAATGGAAAACTTTATGCTTATCTTGATGTACAAAATATGATTCCTTGTTGTGAAATGATAATTCGTAGTGGACTTACACGTAAAGAGAGTAGGGGGGCGCATTTCAGAACTGATTATCCTCGTACCCTGAAAGGGTGGCATAAGTCAATCATTTGTTCTCCTACGAATAGGGGAATAGTTGTTAAAACCAAGAAAATTGCTCCTATACCAAAGGAGATTGCTAAATTTTTGAAGTATAAAAAAGCTAAAGCACACCTGCTGGAATGAATAATAGAAGATTATTAACTTTGATGGCTGTTATTGTTGTAGTTGCAATTGTAACAATAGTAACTGTCAGATTCCTGAATCAGGCAGAAGTTTGTTTTAAGGACATATGTTTTCAGGTTGAGGTTGCTGATACGATTGGTGAGCGGAGTAAAGGACTGAGTTTTAGATCTGATCTTGATGAAGAAGCTGGGATGCTTTTTGTATTTGATCAAGATGGATATTATGAATTCTGGATGAAGGATACAAAAATTCCACTTGATATTATTTGGATTAATTCTAATCATACAGTTGTTTATGTTGAGAATAATGCCTCTGTATGTGGTGAAACTATTTGCCCGAGCTACTCATCACATAATCCTGCCCATTATGTACTTGAAATTAACGGAGGACTTGCCAGTAAGATTGGGATTTCTAAAGGTTCTTCTGTTACGTTTGAGAATATTGGGTAGAAAAATATTCCAAATCATTTATTAAGATTAATTCCTTTTTGTCTGTTATGAATTTGCTTGTCTCAACACTTGCGTGTTTGCTGCTTCTTAATGGAATTATGTATCTTGGCAAGAAAATTCGTGTTCCAGGAGTTGTTTGCATGATTGTTGGCAGTGTAATTATTGGATCAACTGATATGAGAAGTTTTTTTGTCGGGCCTCATGAAGAATTTTATGCTGTTATTGGAAACATTGGTCTTCTATGTATGATGTTTGTTGCCGGACTTGAAAGCAATGGAAGAATTCTGAAGAAAGAAAGGCATGATGCATTAATAATTTCAGTGATGGCTGGAATATTTCCTTTTGTGCTTGGTTTTTTGCTGTTTTTTATGCTGGATTTTGGTTTTTTGCAATCACTGATTGCAGGAGTGTGTCTTAGTATAAGTGCAGAGGCTACTAATGCAAGGATATTGCTTGAGGCTAAGATGTTTAATACAAAGGTAGGGGCTGCAATTCTTGAGGCAGGTCTTATTGATGAAGTCTTTGGTTTAATTTTCTTCCTTGTTGTTATGTATGCAGCTAATGTAGTTTCTTTTGGTGAAGATTTACTTGTCGCAGGGGCAATTCTTGCTTTATTTGTGGGAATGTGGATCAAAAACCACGTTCTTAGACTTAAGGCAGGAGAACATCACAGACATCTTCCAATTGGAAAATTTGAATCTATATTGTTTCATACACTTGTTCCGTTTTTCTTTATCAGCATGGGATTGGCGGCAAATGCGTATGTACTTCATGTCAACAGATTACTTGTACTTTTGACAATTACTGTTGCTATCGCCGGAAAATTGCTGGGAACTTTTGCTGCCAGTCACTTTGTCAGGTTTAACTGGAGTCAGTTGTGGATAATTGGATGGGGGCTTAATAGTAGGGGAGCTGTAGAACTAACTATTCTTTTGATTGCTTTGAGAGCTGGATTAATGCCTGTTGAGCTTTATACTGCACTACTTACCATGACAATTGTCAGCACAATAATTTTCCCTTATGCACTTATGTGGCAGGTTGGAAAACACCCAATAATTATGGGTTAACCAATAACAAAACTGTTTTAAATGTAGTTTCCTTTCTCTTGTATGAATGAGCGGACTTAATCTTACACAAAAAATTGTAAAAAAGAGAATTCTTGAAGGAAAGATTGAGGCTGGACATCAAGTGTTATTGAAACTTGATCAATGTTTACTACAGGATGCTACGGGTACACTCGCGTGGCTTGAGTTTGAGCAAATGGGCGTTAAAAAGGTTAAACCGAAACTTGTGTGTCAGTATATTGATCATAATTTAATTCAGACAGATAACAAAAATATGGATGATCATCTGTTTCTGATGACTATTGGCTCAAAGTATGGAGCTCGTGTTTCTTTGCCTGGAAATGGCATATCACATCACATCCATAAAGAACGGTTTACGGTTCCAGGTGGAACAATGATTGGTTGTGATAGCCACACTTGCACTTCAGGTGGATCTGGAATGCTTGCAATTGGTGTAGGTGGGATGGAAGTTGCAGTTGGAATGGCAACTGGAAGTTATTGTTTTACTATGCCTGAGATTGTTGGGGTAAGATTAAGTGGAAAATTGAAAAGCTGGTGTACTGCGAAAGATGTTATACTTGAGATATTGCAAAGAATTGGTGTACGTGGCGGGAAGGGAAAGGTATTTGAATTCTATGGATCTGGTGTTGATACTTTATCTGTTGCTGAGCGATCGACTATTGCTAATATGATTGTTGAGACTGGTGCGACGACTGCAGTGTTTCCTTCTGACAAAAAAACTAAAGAATTTTTCAGTTCTCAGAAAAGGGTTCAGGATTACAAACCGCTTGCTGCTGAAAAAGGAGCTGGTTATGATTCCACGATGGATGTAAATCTGGATGAGATAATTCCGCTAATTTCGTTGCCTCATTCTCCTGGAAAAGTTAAAGCTGTGGCTGATGTTGCTGGTGTCGAGGTTATGCAGGCGATGATTGGAAGTTCTACTAATTCAAGTTATGAAAGTATTATGGTTGCATCTGCAATGGT
>CAZNVD010000003.1:13605-22764 GCA_964576505.1 uncultured Methanosarcinales archaeon | reverse complement strand
GGTTTCTCGTCTTGAGGTAAATCGTGCTACATCGTTTCATGTGATTCCCGGAAGCAGGCAACTTCTGCAAACTGTGAGTAGGGATGGGGGATTGATACCTCTACTTAAAGCAGGTGCACGTATTGCTGAGCCTTCTTGTAATGCTTGTATTGGAATGGGTAATGCGCCTGGAACGAAAGTTGTTTCTGTTCGATCGTTTCCGCGTAATTTTGAAGGGCGGAGTGGTACTGATCATGATCTTGTTTATTTGTCAAGTCCAGAAACTGCAGTTGCTTGTGCGATTACTGGCGAGATAACAGATCCACGTGATCTTGGTATTAAGTATCCTGTGATTCAATCACCTCGAGAATTTGTAATTGATGATGGAATGGTGCTGATGCCGAAATTTCATAGCGAAGTTAGAAGAGGACCAAACATTAAACGGCTTGAATATAATGGATCTCTTAACAACAGCATGAAAGGGGTTGTGTTGATTAAAGCTGAAGATGATATTTCTACTGATCATATTCTTCCTGCTGGTGCGAGCATATTGCCTTTGCGGAGCAATATTCCTGCGATTTCCAAGTTTATTTTTCATTATTATGATCCTGGATTTGCTGAGCGGGCTGAGAAGGCGAGGGGAGGATTTATTGTTGCTGGTAAAAATTATGGACAGGGAAGTTCACGTGAGCATGCTGCAATCGTACCTATGCATCTTGGAATCAAAGCAGTTCTTGCGGAATCTTTTGCGCGCATTCATCGTTCTAATTTGATTAATTTCGGGATTTTGCCGATTGAATTATCTTCTGCGGAATGTAATAAGATTAAACAGGGAGATATGCTTGAAATTAAAAATGTACATTATGCAGTAAATAATGCAGAAGAAATTGACATTATTTGTGTTGGCAAATCAGGCAGAAGAAGAAAAATCCAAGGTGTGTTGCACTTGAACCGGAGAGAAAGGCAGGTGTTGCTGTCTGGCGGATTATTGCACTATGTTCAAAAGGCGATTAAAAAGGGAGAAGGTTGCGGGTGCTAATTCAATTTGTTATTCTTTCTTTTAAATGTGTTATCAATGATTAGAAATATTTATCAAATAGTCACTTAGCTTGAATTGCATGAAGAGTTTGGTTTTGAGAGACGTACAAATAGTTGTACCAGATAAAGAAGTTGGAAATGAGCAAATTCTCAAAATATATTTTAGATTATTTAATCTTGGTCATGGTGATTGTGTACCTCCTGTAGTTGTTGCTCATAAGTCAAAAATTGATCCTGGTTACATGCGGGAAAACTTTGGCGATCGCGACAGGGTGGAAGGTCAGCGTTTTTATCAGAGACTGATGTGCTATCCTTCTGACTATCTGCTACTTGATGGAGTTTGCAGATGTTGTGCTGCTGCTTTTTGCCATCAACAGATTAAGTCTCTTTTGCTTGAGAATGACTCAGATATTAGAAATTTGCATTCCATGGTTGATGAAGGAGAGCTTATTGATTTCAGGCATTGTTGCACCTCACTTACAAAGATGGCTAACAAGTTCGTGGATTCTCTTTATTTGGCAAGAACTATTATCAATCTTGAAGAGAAAGTAGAAGAGCTTGCAAAGTCATCCATGATTCCTTCATATATGGTTGAACGGTTCAGAAATGAAATGGTAAATGGAACAGAGTAAACGAAATGTTAACATGGCGTTTCAATTCATAATGTTTAATAACTAGAAATGCAACGGCAAAAGCTATGAATGGGGAAAGCAAATATTCTAAGTTGTTTGGGCATATTCCAGTAATAGGAATGATCCATCTTGCTGGTGATTCATCGCGGGAAAAGGTTAGTAGGGCACTTGAAGAAATAACTATTTATGAGAATGAAGGTGTGACTGGGGTGATTGTGGAAAATTACCATGGTGATCTTAGTGATGTGGTTTCTGCTCTTCGTGAAATTTATAAATCTCGACCACACGTATGTGTTGGAGTAAATATTCTTAATCATCCATTTAGAAACTCTTTTACTCTGGCTCATGATTTTGGGTTTGACTTTGTGCAGATGGACCATGTTGCAGGAAGGTATGAGGAGGATGCTATTGAGTTTGTGGATTATGCGCCTGTGAGGACTGCTCATCCCGATATTCTGGTTCTTGGTGGAGTTTGGCCTAAATATTATCATCCAGTTGAAGGCTCAAATTTAGAGAGCGACATTCGTGCTGGGAAGTTGAGAGCTGATGCAATTGTTGTTACAGGTGATGGAACAGGAGTAGAGACTCCATTTGATAAAATTGAAAAGTTTAGGTTATGTCTTGGCGACTACCCACTTGTTGTTGGTGCAGGTCTAACTCCTGAGAATGCGTATGAACAACTGATTGTTGCTGATGGCTGTATTGTTGGATCTTGTTTTAAGATTGGAAATGACACCCGTAACAAAGTTGATAAGCATAAAGTTAAAGCATTTATGGATAGTGTGAAGAAGGCAAGAGCATATCGTGTTGGGATGAATCATTCTCAAGGTCCAGTTTAGAATGTATTCTTCAAATTTTATTTTAATCGTTTTGTATAACGGAGAATGTAAAGTTCTTAATGTAATAATGTTACATTTCCCGAATATAGTGGAGGAATTCCATATTAATAAGATCTGTTCTCACTATAATTCAGAAATATTTATATAAATCGAAGTCTGATTGTCAGGTAGTTATTGTCTTTAGTGATTAGTTTGAGGACAATTAATAAAAAAAAGGAGGAAAAAAATGGTATTTTTAATTCAGCAATCCTTGCCGCCCGAATTATTGGCAGCAGTTCCTGCATTGGCAGCAATGGGTTCACTTCTAACAATATTATTAGCATCTGTGCTTGTACTTTATGTCTATGGAGCAATTTGTTTAATGAAAATTGCTGGTAAAACTCGAACACCAAATGGTTGGCTTGCGTTTATTCCAATTGCTAATTTGTACTTGATAACTCAGGTTGCAGGTGTTGCCTGGTGGACAATGTTCGCTTTCTTGCTGAGCTTTATTCCAGCTGTTGGAAGCATTGCCTTCATGGTAGTTGTTGTCTGGTGGTGGTGGAAGATTTGTGAGAATGTCAGAAAACCAGGCTGGTGGTCATTACTTATGTTGATTCCAATTGTTAACTTAATTGTTTTAGGAATACTGGCGTTTGGAGGCAAGTAGGTTTTTCATTTCTTTTTTTTTTTTTATTATTTTTCTTTTTTGATTCTTGAAATTTTAGGTATCTTGTGTCGCTGTTGAGGGATAAATTAAATATAAATACATGGAGAACATGGAGATCTCATGGTTGTAATTCTGAATGATAAAGATGTTGTGAGCAGATTGATAATTACTCTGGGAAAAGCGGGAATAAAAGAAAGAGTTAATCAAGAAGGCCTTGATGAAGGGGTTGGACGGATTGATGATCTTTTAGAAAGATTGAGTTACTGCAGACCTCCTTTTGTGCAAGGAATAGGGGATGATTTTATGCCTGACTCCAGATTGTATGATGCTATTGGAGCTTTGTATCCAATTCTTGAGCGTGATAAAAAAAATCAGGTGTTAACTGCGTTCTTCCGGCAACTGTATGGTATCAGAGATGATCATGTTCAAACAAATCATACTGCATACATTCGTGAGCCTCTTTTGCTTGCAGAACTTGGTGGAATCAAACGTGTATGGTGGCCTGGTACTGATGATGTAAACCCTATTTTATCTAAGCATGAATCATTTGATACTCTGAGATCGACTTTTATGAATGGTAATGGTTTATTCAAAGTAGAAACTGTTAAAAGTGATTTTGTTATGGGGTATGCTTTGTTACGCAATGAGAATAGGCATATTGCTGAAAAGTATGCTGAGTGTGCCAACCCAGAATTCCTGGATAGGGTAGTTCAAGGATACGTATGGTGGTATATGCATATTTACGGAAGAAGTGAAGATACTGGAGGAGAAAAGCGGAGAGCCAAGGTACCAGCCAGGTTGAAGGAATTTCTTCCTGCAGTATTGCATAAGACTGTCGATGAGCATGTAAGTGGCCAAGGATGGGCTGATTACACTCAGTTCCATTAACTTTAACTTTGGTTTTAGGAATTTCTTATCTCTTTTTTTTGTTTATTATTTTTATTTTTGTTCTTTATGTTGGTTTCAATTGTTTCTCTTGATTCCAGGAAACAAGTGATTCGTAAATAATAAATACTCAGAATGTCTAACAAATTGAATGGCGTCTGGACAAAATTTAAATGAACTTGCTCAGACATTGGCAAGAGCTGGAATTAAAGAACGATTAAGTCCAGATTTGATAGATGAAGGATTGCGACATATTGAAGATTTAGAAGCTATGCTTTTTGCCTATGATTACAAGTATGCTGGAAGTCAGGATGGCAGAATTACATATGTTCATTTGTATAATGCGCTTGGTGCTTTATATCCTTTGCTTAAGGGAGCGGGATTGTTGTCTACATATACTGTTATTAAGCAAAAATTTTTGAGCCTGGATTTTCCTGATGAACGAGCTCACCACATATCAAAAATTTGTGAACCATTGCTTATTGACGATTTGTCTTCGTCTGGCGTAATCTGGCCAGAGAGAGATAAAGAAAAGACTATTGTCAATCGATTTTTCTTTTTCATGGATTTTCAGGCTGAATGTATGGAAAGAGATGGATTGTTCAAAGAAGGAATTTTTGCAAGCGATTTTTTCATGGCTTACACCTTGCTGTATTGGAGGGAAGATGAAGCGTTCAGATTGGGATATGCTGCCATTGCACATCCTGAGTTTCTTGAGAGGGCGGTGGGTGCAATTGTACATCACTTTGTGAGAAGAGCTCGAGCTAGTTCTTCGCGTATAAGTCCTGAGGAGTATCAAGTACGCAGTGCAGGTGCTGTTTACTCTCTTAAGGAAATGTTACCTAAGATTTGTCACAATTTGGTTGACAAATTTGCTAATGATGATTCTGGAGCTTATACTCGTTGACTCTTTGGATTTTTGTGTTTGATTTTGAGACTCATATTTCAGTTGCAAAACACTTATTAAGGAGAAAGTCTCGGTGCTTTTGTGATGGATGAGAAGATTATTTTTCTCGGGGTAGGAGGAGATTTCCAGGTTGTTGGAAAGCAGGAATATTGTTCTGGCGGGATTGTAGTTAGAACTTCAGGACTTCAGTTTCATATTGATCCAGGCCCGGGTGCTCTGACACGTGCTCGTCAGTGTGGAATAAATGTTCGTGAGACTACAGCAATTCTTGTTTCTCATGCACATCTTGCGCATTGCAATGATGTTAATGCATTGATTGCTGCTTGCACCCATACAGGTATAGATCGTACTGCTGTTCTTGTTGGATCTAAATCTTTAATTGAGCCTGATGAGGCAGGGCATTCCATCTTAACAAAGTTTCATCAAAAATGTGTTGAACGGATGATTACTGTAGAACCTGGTAAAAATATTGGAATTAACAAAGTTGAGATTCGGGCAACTGCAACTAAACATACTGATAAAAGTGCGGTTGGTTTCAAAATGACAACGCCTAGTTATACGCTGTCTTATTCAGGTGATACTGAATACTTTGAAGGGCTTTCTGAGGAGTATAAGGGAAGTAACATTTTGATTTTGAATGTTAAAGATCCATTTGATCGGAAGAGCGCAGGTAATCTGAATGCGGATGATGCGGTTAAAATTATTCAGGAAGTAAAACCACAATTTGTGATTATTACTCATTTTGGCTCTAAAGTTGTTCAAGAAGGACCGCTTCAAATAGCCAGGGATATTCAAAGGCTTACTAAAGTCCCAGTGGTTGCTGCGAAAGATGGGATGGTTGTTAATCCAATGTCACATTATCAAGGGATTTTGCAGCAGGGAAATGTGGACTATAAATGAACAATTTACATATGTTAATTTATATGGAGAATTAAAATGAAGTTAGAAGGGATTGAAAGAGCGTTACAAGAAGGATGCAGATTACGAGGATTTAGGTCTGGTGGTGGATTGAGAGTAATTCGTATTGAAAAAGAAGATAAGTGCAGAGGCTATGGTGAACACCCAAATGTTGATGATGCATTATCTCATGCTAATGAAGATTTTATTGCTGGAGGGCGATCTCAGTATAAGGAAATTTATGGTGTATTGAAACCACATTATTTAACTGGATCAAAACATTCAACTAGCTATCTTGATAATTGGTTACTCCAAGGAAAAACAATTGATGCATATGTGCAAGATGGAAGTGTTGTTGTGGAATTGCAAGGTCTTTTTATGGTTCAAACTCCAGATAATATTGTTAACGAAGTTATTCGAACTGGAAAAACTATTCGATGGGAAAATAGAGGGTATCTTTTTGAGTCATCGTCGAGCGCTTTTCCTAGTGGCAAACCATGTTGTTCTTCTAGAACTATAAAATGTCCAGAAGGGAAAAGTAGGTCAAATGACATAACTTACAGTATTGTTAAAACAGGAAGAGGAAACGAATTTTTTGTTGCATTGGAACACGCATATGAAGCAGAGCCAATAGAAATACCTGAAAAAGAGGATTAAAGATTCTTAGCTGCATGGTTGCACTTGTTTCTTAAGATGCAAACGTTACATAAAGGACCAATGGGTTTGCATACAGTTTTTCCATGGTGGACAAGGTAATCATTAATGTATTTCCATTTATCTTTTGGAACTTTCTTCATTAGTTGTTGCTCGGTTTGTTCTGGAGTCTTGGTGTTGACCCAGCCCAAGCGATTTGAAATGCGATGGACGTGGGTGTCAACAGGAATGCTGTCTAAACCGAAAGCATAAACTCTGACGCAGCCTGCAACTTTTCTTCCAACGCCTGGTAGCATGAGTAAGTCTTCCATAGATTCAGGGACTTTTCCGTCGAAGTCAGTAATCAGCATCTTAGCTGCATTGGTTACCATTGATGCTTTGTTTCGGTAGAAACCAATTTTCTTTATGATTTTTTGGACATCTTCTTCATCTGCTACTGCCAGTTTCTCAGGTGTCGGATATTTTTTGAGAAGAGTGTCTGCGATTGGCATAGTAGTTTCGTCTTTGGCTCTTGCGCTTAGAATGGTTGCGATGAGCATGTAGAATGGATCTTTTTGGTCCTCTCTAAATGTGCCTAACATAGTGTAGGCTGGGGATTGACGAAGGAGTTCCAGACATTCCATTATTTTTGTAGACGACGCCATTGGTATAGATATTGTTGCGAGTAACCAGCGTATGGAGCAAATTTAGTTTGCCCGAATTCTTTAATCTTTTTGTTGTTTGCTGCGGATTTCAAATATTGTTCTTCAATAACGCGTTTAATCCAGATGTCAACAGGGAATGCTTCTTGTTTACCGTAAGCAAACAAAAGGACGCAATCTGCGATCTTTTCTCCAACTCCCGGAAGTATCATTAATTCTTTTTTTGCTTCTTCATAATCAAGATTGTACAAGGAGTTAAGCCATGATTCAGTTATTATACTGTTTATCTGGTAAATGTAGTTACTTCTGAAACCAGTTGCACAAGATTCAATTGTTGCAAGGTTGTTTATTTTTCCGACTTTTGGGAACAAAAAGTGATCTCCATTCTGCTGCCCAAAATTTTTGCTTAGAAGCAAGATATTCTTTTTGATTTTAGGGATGTTTGAGGCGGATGAGCAAACGAAACCTATTAAACATTGCCATGGAGATTGCTTCATTATTCTGATTCCAGGATATTTTTTATGTGCTTCTGATGTCAGTGAATCTTTTTCAAGGTGGGCTTTGATGGGAGCGAAATCTTGACTAATGTTGAGAAGCTCTTTTGCTAATTCTGGATTTCCATCTATTTCAATGGTATTTCCTTCTTGTTTAACTCTAATTGACTCAGTGTCTGTGATGAGCCTGTGCCAGCCATCGGGCTCTGACTGAATATAGAAGAACTGGCCTGAAAATAAGGTGTTGTCCAGGTTGAAGTCTGAGACTTGAATCTTTGTTTGCATAATTCGGTTTGGGAAGCACTGTTTTTAGACTTTTTGCATCAAGATTCTTGATTCTTTGATTCTGTTGATTCTGTTGATTCAAGGAGCTGGTAGATCTCAGGATGTTCGAAACATTTAAATAGGCAAATTCACACATTGAAGGTAATGGCAGAAGTAATTGAAATAAAAGAAATTTTGTCTGAGATGAAAAAGGTTAGACAGGATTTAGATTATATTAAAGATCATATGGTAGATATAGATATGATCATGACTGTCGAGGAGGAAGAACGGCTGCAAGAAAGCTTAATCGCTTACAAAGAAGGAAAGGCCACTCCACTTGATGATTTTGAAAAAGAAATTAATGATTGATAATGTACAAAATAATTTTAGGTCCGCCAACAGAAAGATTTCTAAAGAAATGTGACCGTGAGTTCTACAAGAGACTTTTGCACCGAATTCGCGAGCTTGGGTTGCATCCGTTTCCTTCGGATGTAAAGAGGGTAGTTTCCAAGACAAAGGTTAAAACATTCAGGGTGCGACTTGGTGAACACAGAATTCTTTACGTTGTTTTTGAAAAGGAGAAGGAAATTCTCATTACAGATATTGATAAAAGATCTAAAGTTTATTAGTAAAATGAGTGATTATTGCCGCTCTGTCTAATCTATTCTATTGGTTTTTTAATTCCATAGATTCAGGTGTTACGTAGTTGCATATGTTGTTGACAGGTTGCTAAATTTTATAAAGAAGAAGTGATCTTTGAAAGATTAAAGATGGTGGGAAAAAGAGGTGTTTTTATTGTTCTTCTATTATTGGTAGTGTTACCTGCAGTTTATGCTGATTTATTTGCTAATTCGGCTGATGTTTCTGTGCTTTCTGACGAGAAAAAAGAATTGCAGATTGTTGAGGATATGAAAGTTGATAGTCGGGTGCTTGATGCTCTTTCCAAGGGAATGAAGGTGCCTGTTATCATGGTTGTTTCAGATCCTGCGGCAGTTGTTGAACAATTGAAAGCCAAGGAATCTTTGGGTTGGTGGCAATGGTTTGCAAGTTATGATATAGAGAAGTTGGAAGGGCTAGTAAAAATTCAAAATTTAAAATGCAAAATTAAAAATTAATGAAATTTGAAAAAATCTTTTTTTCAAATAACTATAGTTTTACACTTTTCGCTTTGAGATTTTAGCTTACCTCAGTTCTGGTTTTAATTTACTAACCATACCTAAAATCAAGGTGCCTTTTGGGGTTATATTTAGAGCTGATTCAAAATATTTGAGTGGTTTTTT
>CAZNVD010000003.1:8413-13595 GCA_964576505.1 uncultured Methanosarcinales archaeon | reverse complement strand
AACGTTTTTCTGTTGTTACAGGGGTGCTGACACCTGATGGATATAGTGCTATACAAGATATTGCTGGCATATCCAGCATAGAGCTTGATGAAATTGTTAAAACTGATCTTGCAACAAGTCTGTCTCAAATTGGAGCTTCTTTTGTTCAGGCTTATTCTGTTAATGGGTCGGGTGTGGATGGGTCTGATGTAGGAGTTTGTGTGATTGATACAGGGATTGCATATTATCATCCTGCGATTGGAAGTCCTTCTTGTAGTGGTCCAGTTGGTAATCTGGTTGAAAATATTAATGTTCAGTCCAGTCATCCTTACAATGCAAGTACAACTCAAGTTTTTGTTATAAATCGAACAGGGTATACTTCAATTTCAGTTTACTTTGATAATGTTTCACTTGAATATGGGTATGACTTCCTTGCACTTCGTGGCAGAGATGGAGTTGTTTATCAGAATTTGACTGGTAACAGCTGGGATTTCTATAGTGTTCCAATACCAGGAGATTATGTTGAACTTGTTCTTCAAAGTGATACAGAGCAGAATTGGTGGGGATTTAATGCTACAAAGATTCGTAATGCAACTACATGGACTAGTTGCAATCGTGTTGTAGGTGGATATGACTTTGTTAATATGGATGATGATCCCTTTGATGATCATGGACATGGATCTCATGTCAGCGGGATTATTGCGTCAACTGATTCAGGGTATAAAGGAGTAAGTCCAGGAGCAAATATTTTTGCTGCTAAGATTCTTGATAATTTTGGTTCAGGATCATTTAGTAATCTGCTTTCTGCCTTGGATTTGTGTACTCGTGATCGAAATACTTACAATATTAAGGCAATTTCAATGAGTCTCGGAACTCCTGCTTTCTTTGACAGTGCGTGCGATGGTGATTATCCGGCGATTGCAACTGCAATTAATGCGGCTCGGGATGCTGGTATTGCAGTTATATCATCTTCTGGAAATGATGGAAGTTCAACTCATATTGGTGCGCCGGGTTGTTTGAGCGGAGTAGTTCCAGTAGGATCTGTGAAAAGTACCGATGCAGTGAGTAGTTTCTCCAATTCAAATAGTCTTGTTAAATTGCTTGCACCTGGTGATCCTATTACTTCAGTGTGGAGAGAAGGTGGGTTTACTGCCATGGGCGGGACTTCAATGAGTGCGCCTCATGTTGCTGGAGCTGTTGCGTTGTTGCAGGATTATGGATTGAGAATGTTTGGACAGTATTTGAGTGATGATTATATTGTTGATCTTCTTGTTAGAAACGGTGAAATGATTTTGGACAGCAGAAATGGGCTGAGTATTCCTCGTATTAATGTGTATAATGCTTTGCTTGATATTCCTTATGTTGTTAACAATACAATTATTCATCCGCTTACTGGAAATCAAGTAAGATTTAGTGAAAATGTGAGTGAAGAAAATGTTACTGGTTGCGTTTCGTTTCAAGAAACTAGTGTTTCAGTAGATACAGGAGCTTGTCCACAGTTTGCTAAACCTGCTACTGTTGTGTTTGGAGATTTGTCTATAGTTAATTCTGTGGCTCTTAAAGATGGATCAGTTTGCGGGGATTGTACTGTCGTCAGGGAGAATGGTTCAATTTATGTAACGGTTCCTTTGATGTCTTCGATTGCTCTGGAGTCAGCTTGTGGTAGTATAAGTGAGTCTGGATTTATTGCGGGATCTGTTGAAGGAGGAGATGGATGTTTTGTTGTTTCACAATCTAATGTTTCTGTTTCATGTCTTGATGATGCAAACATAACTGGAAATAGTGGTTTGGGAATTGCTGTTAGCAATGCTCATAATGTTGAGATTGCAGATTGTTCAATTTCAGGATTTGATGTTGGCGTTAAGATTGTAAATGCAAGTGCGACACTTTCAGATATTGACCTTATTAATGATGTAAATGTTCATGTCAAAGATACTCTTGATGTTGTTCTTGATGGTATATTTGAATCTCCTGTGATTGTTGAGAACTCTGGTACGAGTCTTAGATTCGTGGATACAATTGTTGCATTGAATCAATTGTTGCAATCTGTGATTGAGATAACATCGACAATTGTTGAAGTTGATTCATCGACTGCTCCTGGATTTAATAGTACTGCTGAGATTACTTTCACAAATGTTGAAGCCCATCATGTTTCTGCAATGGTTGAAAATAATGGGGTTATGCAGGATTGTAATATTGTTTGTTTTAATGAAAGCTATGTTGGATCTGTGTTCAGTTTTATGGTTCGCCAGTTTTCTAAATATGGTTATGCGGAAGCTAATTTACTCGTTGGACCTGTTGAGGATTTTACTTCTCAATTTAGTGCTAATGGTCTTGTTTCTGGAAGTATTCCTTATGGATCAGAAGCTAGCAGTGGACAATGGGTGGAGTTGACTCATGAAGAGATTGGGAAACGGGTATCATTTGTTGGACTGTTTAATGAGAGTACAGTAAATCTTAGTGGAGTTCATGTAAATGGTACTGATGATAAAACGGTAGCTGATTTCTCTTCTGCTACCGGAATCTGGAGTGGATACAAATTGTATGTTCCTAACATAAATGGTGGAAAGGGAATTTATGTTTGTCCGCATGCTCTTTCAATTTCTGATGTTGGATTGTTCTGTCCTAATATTAGTTTTATCTGGTATCCATTCCCGCTTCAGCATGGGCAATGGCTTGTTGATAATTCTGGATGGAATTATGTTGTTTCAAATGTGACGCGAGGAGCAATTGCAGGTATTCCACAGGATATTTTGTGTGGAATGGATATTGGAGCAAGTGCAATTGTATGGGAAAGAACTTATTCCATTGGTACATGTTTTACGGTTTCTTCTGACAACATTACAATTGAATGTCAGGGGGATGGAGCAATTGTGGGTGATGGATCTGGTGTTGGTATTGACGTAGGAGATCATACTGATGTGACGGTTAAAAACTGTGATGTTATTAACTTTTCAATTGGAATAAAAGCTGAACATGGTGATGTTATTGTTGATCATTCTAATGTTGAGGGGAATGCTGTTGGAATTTTACTGAATTATTCAACTCAAAGCAACATTACTGAATCTTACATTGTAAATAATTCAATCGGAATTTCAAGTGTAAAATCTAATGGAAGTTTGTTTGAGACACTTTTTGAGAAAAATGATTTAGGAATTAAAGTTGATTCTTCTAGCAAAGTTAAAATTCTGTTTAACACATTTTCACAAAATGGCGTTCATGCCAATTCCACAGGGGGTGGGAGTTTTTTTTTTAACTTCTCGGGTGTTCTGAAAGGGAACTATTGGGATGATGCGATTAATTTTTCGATAACTGATTCTAATGGAGACGGGTTTGGTGATGGTGGAGATGATTATCCATATTCCAGGGTGCGTGGAGGGAATGTTGATGGGGTGGTTGATTATGGACCGATAGTATCTGTGAATCACAGATTTCTGGATGCAAATGATGCGTTTACACGCGGGTTGACTGCGGTTGGTTCTTTTAGTGGGTTGATTGTTAATGGATCGCAGATTAATCAAACGCAATATGTTACGTTTCAAAACTCAGATGGACTAAAATATGTGAGTGTCCTTGGATTATTTGGTAATTCTACTGTTGATATGCGGAGTCTTAAGATTCAGTATGCTAATTATTCGGTTGCGGTTGATGTGCGGAATGTTAGTGGAATTGGTGCTGTCAAAAGTTTGTTTCTTGTAAATGAGAATGCAGGTAAAGGTGTGTTTGTGTGCAAAGGAAGCCACTCAGTTTCTAATGTTAAGATTAATGGATGCGGTGGAACTGGCAGTTCTCTTATTTTTAATGGAACTCTTCCCAAGCGTTTATCAGGAATACTGGTTGCTGTTTCTGGAAGCGTTTACAATATCAGCAATGTAACAGGATCAGGTGCTGGATTGATTGGAAATCAGAGTACGTTTTCGCCTCCAATTACTGATAATTTCAGTGGACACTTCTGTGTTGAGACCTGGGAATGTGGAGCATGGTCAATGTGTTCTTCATTCGGAAGGCAAACTCGAGAATGTGAGGATGTTAATGGGTGTGCGTCAAGTTTAAAGAAGCCTGTGCTTGTTCAGGATTGTTTACCTGTTGTAAATTGTAACAATGGATTGCGGGATGATAATGAGCTTGGTGTAGATTGTGGTGGAGTGTGTGGTGCTTGTCCTGAAAAGAAAAAAGAGGCTGATACATTGAAACCTCAGGTTCAAGCGCAGCAAGTGAGTCAAGTGAATCAAGAGGTTCAAGCTGCACCAGAAATAAAAAAGAGTGTTAATGAAACTAATGTGACAAAAGTTTCTGAGTCGACGGGAGCTGCATTGTCGTCAGTATTTGATATTGAAAGCTCTCCAGTAATCAGATTATTTGGATGGATGATTGCAGTGATTGGTTTAAGTATTATTATTGTTGGGATTATGTTGGTTAGAAGTAAATAAATAATGCTTCTTTAATATTCTTGATTGCCTTTTCTTTTGTATCTCCTTCAGAAATGCAACCTTGTAATGATGGAACATATGCTGTGTATCCACCTTCTTCAGCAAGTTCGAGTATTATTGTTATTTTCATGAAATTTATATGTAAACATTATTTATAAAGATAATGTCTGTAAACTAATTTATTGTACTAAGAAATTTACTCTTCTTTTGTCAAACTTAAAATTGCTTCAGCAAGATCGCCTTTTGATTCTTCTAAAGCTGCTTTTGCTTCGTCTTCAGATACTTTCGCTTGCTCAGCTACTGTTGCAATATCCTCATCAGTAATATTAACCTGGGCTTCTTTGTCAATGCGTTCTGGTGAGCCTAGAATCTGGAATGTTTCCTGACCCATCATGTTTACTTTAGAAACTTCTGGATTCTGGAATACTAAATCAAAATCTGCTGTTCTGATGATAACTTCAGTAGCATCTATTTCTGTGGATTGGATGCCCATTCTCTGCATCATTTTTTTAGCCTGTCGAGGGTTCATTCCTGGTATCATTTTGAGTAGTAGTAATTTGTGTTTGGTTTTTAGTTATTTGTTTTTAGTTGTTCGTTGTTTATATGATTATAATCCAAACAAGGCTTTACCTTGGATGTGAAGCAGAATAATGAGGATTGCTACAAATGCGCAAAGAAATACTACAATCTGAGGCTTTATTTCAATTTTTGAGGCTGAATCGCTTGAGAATCTTGTAATTCCGCCACCACTCATTGGCATACTTATTTTATTG
>CAZNVD010000003.1:0-8403 GCA_964576505.1 uncultured Methanosarcinales archaeon | reverse complement strand
ATATGTTTTCAAAATATGAAGTAGTTTAAAAGGGTTTTGGGGAGAATTATTTGTATCTCTTTTTCAATTCATTAATACTTCCAACCTTGATCGATTTTTCATCAGACATAATTCTTGCTTTTTCTACGTATTGTAGTCTCAGGTCAGATTCTAATATTATCTCTGCATGTTGCCCAGTCATGACTTCAATGGCTTCTTTAGTTCTCTTTAATAGCTCATCATAGGTTTTGGCCTGAGTATGGCATCCTGGAAGCTCTACTACTTCAGAAATAAGATATCCATCTTCACCTTTCTCTATAATGACATTATACCTTTGAGTCATATAGCTTAATGAGCATTGAATGTTTATAAATGATTTGGGATTAAATTTCGCTCACAGAAACCTTTAAAAAAGGGTGCATATTCGGCAAATGTATGACAACATGCGGCACATGCCATAAATCAGTAACTAATGATAAAGGCACTATTTTCTTTAAATGCCCAAGTTGTGCTAAACATGAAATAGTCCGTTGCAATACATGCAGACAGATCGTGGCTAAGTATAAATGCCCAGCCTGCGGTTTTGAGGGACCTAACTAAATAATGGCAAGTGTAGTTATTACATTCAAAATTATGCCAGATAGTCCTGAGACTGATTTGGGTAAGATTCTTACAGAAGCTACAAGGCTTGTTGCTGAATTCGGTGGAGAAGTTGGACGTCATTCTGAAGAACCAATTGGGTTTGGACTTAAAGCTTTGAAATTAATATTTGTAATGGATGAGAAAATTGGAACAACTGATGACCTTGAAGCTCAGATTAAAGAGATTGAAGGAGTTACTGGTTGCGATTGTGTAGATGTTCGAAGAAGTATTGGGTAATTCTTTGTTGATTGGTTTTTACTTATTTGTTGACTATTTAGATTCTTTAGTTACCCGTTTCTTATGATGCATTGTTGCAGAAAGAGTTATAATTCTGTGAAATATGGACAAATTATGGGGAATTTAGAATTATATATACATGATGATGACTCAGGGGAGACAGACGGAAACCTAACCCCTGAACCAATGCCTGAGTTCAGTGCTGATTATTGGGCAGGAATTGTACGAAGAAATCACTGTGTTGGTAAAGTGGAGGGCGTGGTAAATGTTTCTAGGCAACATGTCTTATATTATCATCATGTAAACACTGACGACGACCCAATAGTAACTGTTGTTGCAGGATACATTAAGTCGTACAAATGCAAAATGGATGGATGGAAGGAGCCTGTGTCAGAAGTAGAGTTGATAGAAGATAGCAGTGAACAGGAGAAAATCAAAAAATTATTTCCAAATCAAAATGTAGAATTCTGGTAGTCTGCATAAAACAAATTGTTTAAAAATGAATAGTAATGTTTAAGAGGAAATAATTTATCTTAATGCTATGACTAGATATGTAGTTGAATATTATATGAAGTCGAAGGTGATTGCTGATGAGCCACATGGTCCGTACAGATTTAATGTTACGGCTGAAGATTTGAATAGTGCTTCAAGGCATGCAGTTAGGGATATCTATTGGATTGATCGGAAGGATGCTATGTCTTATGTGTGGAATGCGAAGATTTCTAGTCCTGCAAAAGAACGGCGAGAAATTCTCAGGGAAAGAGGCTGGCTTGTTGATATTGATACGGGAAAAGTTAGTAGGTCGTTGGAAGAGAGAGCTAAAAAATAAGTGCGGTAAATGTACTATAAATTATTAATATTGTTTCTTTCTTAATTTTTCATCTCTATCCCCAAATTTTGCTTCAAATTGGAGCAAAACATCCAGAGGAGTGTTATCAAACAGGTGATCAAGATCCATTGCTTTAAGCTGGCATCTGAGTTCTATTTCTTCATGTAGTCGGGAATCTTCAAGGACTGGCTTATTCTTTGGGTCCCACAAATTGCCCGAGGCCATGGTGTACATTGCTGCTAATTGAGTCCGCATTTTGAAATCATCAGGGACAAGTTCGAATTTCTCTGATAATGCTTTAAGACGATACCAATACTCCAGAGCGTTTATTGGATCTGTTGTGACTAATCTGCAGACTCCAGTAGAATTATTTAGCTTAGTGCCTGCGTTTATTACATTATACTGATTGCGTGTGCTGTTGAAATTACCGAGAGATACACCAGATATGTTTGCGTGAGCAGGATCATGATCTGAAACTTCATCAAGGTTTGCAAATTGTACTATTAGCTGTCGGTGGTGGGGTTCAAGGTGTTCAAAGTATTCTGCAGTAGCTCCGGGAAGAATGGCTTGCAAAATTTCTTTATCTTCCAAACTAGGATGGCGGATATTGATTTTTGTAGTGAGTTCGTGGAATCTAATTATTCTATTACTGCGCTTTGCTCTCTGAATGGTTGCCTCAATAAGAGGATTTGAACGGTGGAAAGAGAATTCAAGCTTTTGTTGGGAGTCATTGAACAATCTAGGAACCATGTAATTCATATAAAGAGGATCAGACTTGAAACTTGCAAGTTCATTGTAATCTTTGACCAGCTTTTCATACCATGTTCTTAGTCTGTGAACCAGAATATTATGATCAGTGTGAGCGCAATCGTCAAAAGCTACGTAATCAGTGCCGTTTTTTTCATGAAAATAAACTGCTACTGTCCTTGTTAATTGGGTTGATTTGCTTATGTCTGCTAATGGTCTTGCGATACGAGCGATTGCAGCCTCCTGACAACTCTGTAAGGTCATACCTGCTTCTTTTGCGTGTTTTACAGCTTCATACCACATGCCACCTTGTTTGCACTTCTGAAGATAATTATGGCTTGTTGATATTTCAAGATCATCGAATAATCCAAATTGATCTGTATGAAAGGTATTCTGCGAGTCTATCTTATTTTTGTAATCCATGTAGGTCATTGACAACCGTCTGCTAACTGGTATTTTAATAATCTTCTTGTTTTTTTACTTCTGAAAAGTTGTCAAATATAGTTTAAATAGTATTAATGCTCATAATATACATGAAAGTCACATACGAAACCAAGAATGCAAGGCTTGCTGTTGAAATTGAAAGTGATAAGGTTAAGGATGTGTTTAAGCAGCTTGCGGAATTCCAAGAGATATTTGATGAAGAGAAATGCGGAAGCTGTAAGTCAGAAAATATCAAGTTTCAGGTGCGGAATGTTGAAGGAAATGATTTCTTTGAAATGAAGTGCGATGATTGCGGAGCAAAACTTGCATTTGGCCAGTATAAAACCGGTGGCGGATTGTTCCCTAAACGGAAGAAAGAAGATGGTACTTATGATCGTGTTACTCGAGGCTGGCGTAAGTGGGTACCAGAGCCAAGTGCTGAAGCAAAGGCAACTAAGAAATAAAGAAACAAGTAGGTACAAGTAACTAAGTATTCTTCTTTTAATTTTATATTTTTGACAATAGAAGTTCTTCAAGTAATGGAAGGATGTCTGATGGAGTTGAATTGGGTATTACCCGTTCTGCATATATTATATCCACCTGTGATCCAAAGGTATTAAATCCTTCAATCTCGTCTGTGCTTTTAATAATGAATCTTATGTAGGCGAATTGAGTATTATATCTTATTTCTAGAGGAACTCCATAATTCTTTACTACGTATGAAATTGTGTAGCATGCTCCTCCGTTTGATTGTGTTCTTTGCTGCTGAATCCAGGATTCTGGGTGGGTTGATGAGATAAGCATGGGTTCTTGAAGCGCGTCTAGTGTAACAGCTCTAAATGACCTCAGAAATTCAGCTGTTTCTGTTGCTGCCCTTTTTAGTATTGCGTCCATGTATGATGGGCTAGAAGCCAGACATTATAAATTTTAAGATTGTTTGAGAATCAAAATACCAATTAAAGTGGTGAAATTGATAAAGCTACAATTGTAATTGAAAGAAGTACCAAAGAGATAAGAGGAATGCCTGTTGCATAAACTGCCTGCTTGTAATTTGATCTGACATACATAATCCAGGGAATCAAGGCTCCGCAGATGATCAATACTGGAATAGACAGGAATGTAGCAGATACCATCATTGATTGGACACTCCATTCTTTTGCAAGGACATAAAAAAAGAATGAACTGAATTTAACTGATGGAATAATCAACAGAAGGTATATTGTTGTGGCAGCAGAGAGCAGCCAAAAAGCCCTGTTTCTTGTCATGTATTGAAAAAAATTGGAGTATCTATAAAAATTTCTCTAATTGAAACACTATTTGAAATTTTTAAGACGCATATTAGCTTTAATGAATATTCCTCGGCTAATCTGCGCTATAAAGAATTTCTACTGTGTGGGCTTCACATTGACTAAATATTCTTTTTGTCCTCAGCTTTCTTACCGAATGGCCACCAACTCTTCTTTGCCGGCTTTTCCTGGAATATGTCTGGTTTTGAGTCATCCACTGGTTTCTCAGGAATTGTCAAAGGTTCAGAAGCCTTTGAACTCTTTTTCTTTAAATCAACTTTATGTGTTTCTGGTTTCTTAGAATCGTGAGTTACTTTTTGTTGCACTGGTTTCGCTGCAGGTTTTGATTGCTCTTCTGCCATGTGCGGAACTATAGGTTCCATTGTAGTTTCAGGCTTTGGTTTTTTAGCAGGCATTTTGTTTGCAATTGATTGAATAATGAATGCGATAATGAATATTACAATGAGAGACATTGAGACTGGCGGAAGTGCAAAGAATGGCCAGCAGAAGATAGGAGCTGCGTCGGAATAACAGCCATGCCTGATAGAAACGGTCCCATGAATGGAAATGCCTGATCGAATAAAACAGGTACTGAGTAAGCAAGAATTTGTTCAAGCACCCAGCATATTGCATAGAATGCAAGGAATTTTCTGAAGAAGCCTTTGTCTGGGAATCTCACGAATACTATGAGCCACATTATGGCAAACACAATGCTTGTAAAAGCCCAGATTACAAAGAACTGAACCCATTGTGGCCAGCTTATTGGAAACAAAAATGAGGCTAAAAGCAGAATAAATGGGGTGATTAAGAGCGGAAGAACTTTTGTTCTTGGATCCTGAGGCATAGGGTTGAAGTTGTTTTCTTGTTTTTAAACTTTTGTTTATATAATAAGATTTTTAAATTCTGCAGTCATGTAATATGACTAATGATCAACACAACAACTGAATATTTGCATACTTGCTCCAGGAATCCTGAACTTTTCTATAATCATGCAGAAGATTATTTGCGGGGTATCCGTACTGTTCCAGTAATACAGATTACTACACACCAAGGTGCGCAGGTATTGTGCACTTTCTCGGATGATCTTATGCGCGACATGGTTGACGGTGATAGAATGGCGCGCAAAGGATACGAAACTGCAACAAGGTATGGTTTTAGAGGATACTCACAGGGTGGAAGGAATGGAATATTTTACCTCAGAAGAAACGACGGTAGACTCATTTCTGGAGTACACACACTCGTGGACCGTCATATTGATGAAATCAAAAGTGATTTTGAATTGAGCGAATATTCTCTCGAGGATATTACTCAATTAAAATCTGTGAAACTTGTGTTCCACAGAACAGATAGCAAGCGAATAGTAGGATGTTACAGTGAACAAAGAAATCGGATCATGCTTCTTGGAACGTGCAGATATTAATTCTGCGTTACTCTGCTTTACGCAACTTCTCTTATTTCAATTCGTGTGCCTTTAGGAAACCGGTACTCCATCAAACCATTTGATTGAGGAATCGGTCCTGCAACAGGTTTTAGATTAGTTTCAAAGAACACTATTCTTATGGCACCTACAACTCCGATTTGCCTAAACAAATTTTTTCTACCCTCTTCAGGTATTGTTAATAATCTACGGTGAATGGTGGATCCGCGAGGACAATCAAATACGCCTATATTGTCGTCTTCATGACGTTTTGGTGATCCCACTAGCAAATCTTTTCTCTTTGTAATTTTTACCTCTGAATTACTCATTGCGCGACCGTAGCCCTTGGATACTGGCTCATATGAAGCTGCCTTGAAATCCTTAACTTTGTTAGCAACCTGCTCAAGTGTTTCCACCAGTATCTTCATCTGAGCCAGAAAATTTCCTATGGTGACCAATAATTTGTGAATTTGATTCCCTGCCTTCTTAGGATTGAAGGTGGTTCCAGCCTCAATTTTTTGTTTGAGAATCTCGAGTGAAGCTTTACACAATCTGGCCAGATAATAACCATTGTTCAATTGTTGTTGAAGTATGCTTCTCAGCGGAAGTTTTCTGCCATTGTAAATAGAATAGTCATATTCAAAAGTTAGTAGTGCTGATTCAACCCCCTTTTCATGGTACAATAAATCTCTTTCCAGCTTTGCAAAGCGTGACAACTCTTGCTGCAAATTGTCAATTGTTTTACCCTGTAATACTGCTTCAGGTTTAATGGCATAAGTGTGCAAAACAAAACCATACTTTACTAGAAGATGGGATTTCAATAGAGATTCTGATTCAAGAATTCGATTCATAATAACATTGAGATCATCTAGTTCATCGAGTATCCCTTTTATAAATGATTCAATGTCCATTTGTATAATTGAAAGTTTATTATTTTCTTTGAAGATATTTGACTATTTCTTTCAAGGGAGCATTTGTTTTAATGCTGTGTTCATTGAAAATAGTTTCTGATGCCTTGAATCCTTTCTTTTTCAGGAATGATAAGATATCTTTTGTTCTTGGGATGGATTTTCGGAATAGATCATGTGAGTCATAGAAACCAACTATATCTGGAAGCTCTCGTTTCATGGTTTCGATGAGTGACTTTGAGTCATCAAGCTTTTTTATGTCTGGGTGCCACAAGGCGCCTTTCCATAGTGGACCTGCATGCTTTACTTTTGAACAGCACAGGGTTTTTTCCTGGTGCATTCCGTGGGCTGGACAGTATGATATTTCACCATGTTGTGCCATGATTGAATCTGTTCCTGTTTTTGATTTTTCGCATTTGACGAATACACGATAATAATGTTCGTGTGCATAACTTAACAGAGGGGTGCAGGCTTTGTCATATTGGGCGGCAACTACTTGTATCTTACGAATCAGGATTCTGGTTGCAACTTCATGTTTCATGTGATTGCGCATCGGAGTTGAGTCATATTTTCGTTTGCACGCTCTTGGAAATGTTCCAGCTAAGGCTGCGGCGTCTGTTGCTGTTACTCCAATAATGCCGCCACGGCTGATGCGTTTCATAGCGGAATCTAATAGAAAATTTGGTGAACCAAATGGGTCTACATCGATGTAGTCGTAGCCGAAGCCATCTAAAAGGAATTGGTTTGCATCTTTTTGATAAATTTTCATTCTTGAAGCGACTTTATTGAGCTTCGCGTTTTCTTTCATAGCTTTGACAGCTGCAGGACTGTGGTCATTGCATTCAAGCAGTTTAATCATCTTTTTTGGAAGCTCTTTGATAAATCTGATAGCTCTGACTCCTGAAGCTTCCATTGGAAGGGCGATTTGCATAGCGTCTTTGCCAAATACTTTTAAGACTTCTATAGTCAGAGACCTGTTTAACTCCATAACTGGATTGTAGAATACTGGCAATTCCCTGCTAATTTTCTTGTCAGAGTATACATTTATTTTTGCCCTGCCTTCTATCACAATAGTCTTCTTCATATGGAGAAAAAGCGAAATACGGATTATAAAACTTTGGATAATTTGGTTGATTTCGTTGATTTATGTCTTTGAATTATGATTATTGCAATAAGAATCATTGCATTGATTGCTAAAAATATAATTAATGAAACAACAGCAAATAATTGGAAAAATGTTTCCGGAAGCAATTGTATTAATTTGGAATCTGGAGGGAATATCCAATTTCCTCGAGGAAATAAGATAAGATAAGATGCGTCAGTGTGAACAGTTGCCTGAAGCTGAGAAACAATAGAATCAAAATGAAACAAGATACACAGAATCTACGGATTGCTGTTTGTTTAAGGAATTGAGAAGTAAGCAGGTTCCTGGTATTGTACAAATAGATAAGAATATTTCATCAGACAGGAGCATCAATTCGTATTTAAAAAATATCTACCGTACATTATAATCAGTAATGCCTTGGGAGGGATAAATGAATTATCATTTGAGACCAGATGATTTTTTAAACAAGGTTTGATCAAACTTTTCTATGCTTCTCTCTATTACAACAATGATAAGCAATGCTATGGTCACTAAAGTAGAAACTATTCTCAGAAAATATTGCTGGGCTGATCCTTGCTCAACCAAGGTGTACTCAACAAAGAACAATACCACAAATATGCCTGCTAAAATAAGCATTGTCCACCGTAACCATCGTAATTGCCTTTTTTCTGAAAGCCTTCCAATGACTAATAAGGCTGCCAGAATCAAATAGAACCAGCTAAATATCCGCACGGTAACTATTTCCGGTGTTATCTCGCAATCTTGTTCCTGCTCAGGAACAGGCGCACCTTCAATGTTGCTCAAATCCGTGCAGGTCCTGTTTTGTTTTC
>CAZNVD010000002.1:73247-79051 GCA_964576505.1 uncultured Methanosarcinales archaeon | reverse complement strand
CCTTGAACTTTTCCGCAACATCCGCGATCAAACTGACCGCGGCACATTATTCTTCGCGCTCAACGAAACTGCAACACCTATGGGCAGCAGATTACTGAGGCAATGGCTTCAGCAACCACTTCTAAATCCACTTGAAATAAACAAACGCCTTGACTCAGTCCAATCAATAACTTCATCCTCATTCCACAGGGAATCCTTGAGAGCAAGCCTCCAGAAATGTTATGACATTGAACGCCTCATTACAAAAGTCGTTACACGTTCAGCAAACGCAAGAGACCTTATAGCATTATCAGCCACCCTCCAGCAACTTTCTTTATGGATGTTTCACGCTCGTGATGAGCCAAAAAAGGAAATAGCCCGTTTAATTCGGGCTATTTTTAAATTTCTAAAAGAAAGCCTCAAACAGTTCAAAAGCGAACTCCTCAACAACATAAAAGATCTCCCAGAAAAAACAGAACACATCTCACTCATCAAAAGAGCAATCCTTGATGATCCAAGAACAAGAATTAATGAAGGCGGAATAATTAAACTCGGCTACAATCCTGAACTCGACGAACTCAAAGAGATTACTTCACAAGGAAAAGGCTGGATAACCGCCCTCGAAGAAAAAGAGCGTCAGATCACAGGCATCTCAACCCTGAAAATAGGTTTCAACAGAGTTCATGGCTACTATATTGAAATCCCGAGAAGGCACGCAGAACAAATGCCTTCAAATTACATCAGAAAACAAACTATCAAGAATTCAGAACGCTACATCACTGAAGAACTCAAACAAAAAGAGGAAAAAATTCTCACAGCTGAAGAACGCATGATCGAACTTGAAATGGAAATATTCCTTTCAATTCTAGACATCATCTCAACAGATGTAAAAGACTACCAGCAGATCAGCAGCGCCATCGCAACATTAGATGTACTAACAACTTTCGCAGCAATCGCAAAGAAAAGAAACTACATCAGTCCTTCATTCAACAATCAAAACTCAATACTCATCACAGCAAGCCGCCACCCTGTTGTAGAAATCATCACAAAAGAGCAATTTATTCCCAACGACATTAAAATGGATAGCAATACTTCAATGATGATCATCACCGGCCCAAACATGGCTGGTAAATCAACCGTGATGCGTCAAGTCGCTCTCATCCAACTCCTCGCTCAAATTGGAAGCTTTGTCCCCGCAACCCACGCAGACATTCCAATTATGAATAGAATTTTTACAAGAGTAGGAGCATACGACGACTTAACCATGGGTCAGTCAACATTCATGGTCGAAATGACTGAAACCGCTAACATCCTGAACAACGCAGACGAAAAATCTCTCATCATTGTAGACGAAATCGGCCGCGGCACCTCAACCTATGACGGCATAGCAATCGCAAGTTCAGTCGCCGAATTCCTCCACTCAAAAATAAAAGCAAAAACTTTGTTTGCCACCCACTACCATCAATTAAACAATTTGGCAAATCAACATCCAGGTATCAAAAATTACAATATCGCAGTCCTCGAAAAAGGAGATTCAATCATATTCCTCAGAAAACTAGTTGAAGGAGGCACAGACAAGAGCTACGGTATCCAAGTCGCAAAAATCGCTGGCCTTCCGAAAGAAGTCATTGAAAACGCAAAGAAAACAATGACACAGCTTGAAACAAATGACACAATAGGAGCAAGAATCCATGCTCCACTTAAATCAATTAGTGTTGAAATTGAAAAAAATGAGGACCCCCAACAATCTTTGAATTCTTTTTTGAAACAATAGCAACCCAGAAACTAAGTTATTTTAGATACAGTATTTTTCGCACTCACCAGCGTTGTATTCCCATCTTTTCCGCCATTAGTTTTCTCAGTTACAATAAATTTATTCTTCTCCATATCTTCAATCCGTCTTTGAAAAGTTTTATACGAAGCATTCCCACCTTTTTGCTGATATGCAGTAAACAAATCCCCAATTTTCTGCTTCTCACCACACAATTCAAGAATCAGCTTCTGATCATCATTCAATCTATCTTTATTATTTGCAAACCCGGACAACTTAGCAATCGCAGCCTCAGCCTCCGCAACACTCACCGATCTTTTAGATTTAGATTCAGAAATATTTCCCGCTTCACGCAACAAAGCTAGCCCTTTCCTTATATCTTTCTCTGCAACAGTCTGCTCTACAATTGTCAGAAAAGCTTCTTCATCCCACACACTTCTAACAAAAGCAAGATTCATTCTCTCGCGCAAGATTTCCTCAGTCTCAGCACCATTGTAAGGAAGAAACTCAAGTGTATCAGGTGTCAACCTAGATTTAATCCGTTCATCAAATGTCAGAAGATCTTTAACATAATTAGTAACCAGAATAATTGATTTTCTATAAATCTGTTCAAGAATCGTGTACAAAAAACTCATGTCTTGAACTTTATCAATTTCATCGAACACAAACACAACTCCGCCTTTATTCACCTTTCTCACAACTTCCTCCATAAGCTCACTCGTATGTTTATTTGCCACAAACTTATAGCCAAGTAGTTCACAAAGCCTCAACACAATTTTGTAGGTAGAATTGTACTCCCAGCAGTTAACATAAAGTGGCACAATATCCTGTGAGACTTCTTCAATCTCCTCAAGAATCTTCGACATTGCCAGCGTCTTCCCTACACCAGGAGGACCATATACAATTATGTGAGAACCATCCCTTTTCATCAGCAAGGGCCTGATACAAAGCGCAATATGTTCAACCTGCGCCTCGCGGAATCTTATTTTTTTGGGCGCGAATTCAAAATCAAGCGCTACCTCATTGATAAACAACGACTCATTATCTTTGAGCATACTATCAAATATCCCCATGGAAAATGAAAAGGCAAATCAGTATAAAACGCTTTAGTTTTTTATTTACACCTGCCACATAAACAACTAAAACAACTAACTACTACAAGCAAACAACATTCCACCATTCTCCCCCAAAACATTTAAAAAGTAATCACAGCCTTGCACCACTGGGGTATTGGTAATGGACGAAGAATTTTCTACTGAAACAAAACAATCATCTGAGAAGTCAGTAAAGCTAAAGCCAGTTAAAAAAGCAGAACCTAAGGAATCCAAAGTAACCCATGAATCAAAGGAAGCTAAAGTTACTCATGATTCAAAGACAGCGCACCTTCCAAAAGCATCTACCAAGAATCATCAATCTGCAGAAAAACCCACCCCTCACAAAAAACAGGATTCTCATTCACGAAAATCATTCCTTGACAAATACCTCAATTATATTATTGCAATATTAGTATTAATTCTGGCTGGTAATTTGGGTTACATTTACTTTACCAATAACAACATAGACACTCAAGCTCAACAGGAACCAATCAAAGTTGAAATAATAAAAATTCTTGCCTCAGACTGTTCAATGTGTACCCAGATTGATCCTCTAGTCGATTCATTAAAAACTCTCAACATAGAAATTACAAGTCAGCAGCAATATGAATTCTATGATGAAGAAGCCAAAGCGCTAATTAAAGAATTTACAATAAAAAAGCTTCCAACATTCATCATCAAAGGAGATGAAAAAGAATTCAAGAGAGCGGGTCTTGACCAGCTGGGAGAAATTTTAGATGACACCCTCGTATTCACTAATCTTCAGCCACCTTACCTTGACTTAACAACAGGCACAATCGCTGGAAAAGTTGATGTTATCGCAATCACAAGAGACTCATGCACAAAATGTTACAACATTTCCCAAGTTATCTCACAGATGAAAGGCATGGGCATCTACGTAAACAGTGTTCAATCACTAGAATCTGCCTCCTTAGACGGAGACAAGCTAGTCAAGCAATATGGAATCACAAAAATTCCAACCTTAATTTTCTCAAAAGAAATCGGATCATACAAAGCAATCTCAGACGCATGGAAAGAAGTAGGAATTATCGCAGATGACGGAAAATATGTATTAACCTCAGTTCCACCTCCATACACTGAAGTCGGCCAAAACAATTTACGAGGCCTTGTCACAGTCACAAAAATAGTTGACGCTTCATGTACTGAATGTTATGATCCTGCAGTCCACCTCCAGATTCTACAGGGACTAGGTGTGTATGTAGCAGAAGAAAAAACTGTAGACATCGGCACCCTTCAGGGAAAGAGCCTGATTGAAAAATACAGAATCACAAAAGTTCCAACTATAATCCTTTCAAGCGAAGCATCGCTTTACCCTGGCATCAAACAGATCTGGCAGGATGTAGGAACAACTGAATCTGATGGAACCTTGGTATTCAGAGAAATGGCAGCTATAAAAGATGCTCAATACAGAAACCTCGAAGCAGCCCAAATAGAAAATACAACTTCTAATAGTTAAATAAATAATCGAGCAAAATAGCGATTATAACAAGTTATGTGGAGGGAAAAATGGGAAATTTGTTTTTGGAAAATACGTCTAAGGAAGCCAGGATTAATGTAGTAAGAGATCTTATTTTGGATCCAGGATATGTTAGATTAGAACTCCAACCCACAGATATTATAGGTGTTAGCTGCACTACACACGATATTGATGGAAATTATAAATCAGCCTGCACTGCCTCGGGAATCATTCCTTACTCTGCATTAGGAATCAAATATCAAGAGAGAAAAGGAGTTTTTGTTCAAGATCACTGCACCATATTAGGCAATATCAGCCCTGAAGATTCTGGACTTGAGCACATTGCAAAAGGTGGAAAAATTAGCCTAATCACAATAGAGATACCTGCTCTTGCCAATAGGGGATATCAAGAATTAATAAGACAAAACATACTACAACCATTTTTTGATAATGGGTACGAATTATCTGGTGGTCATATTTGGCTTGAAACTGGATGCAGTGGTAACCCAGAAAATCCTGACCACATAGGCTATTATCCACAAATAGTCCTCAAATTCGACACTACACATTTTGAGCTTGATACAACCAAACACAATTTAGGTGCAGCAGAAAAAAGAAAACTGGACCGATGGTTCAAAAAAAAATGTGCATAAGCTAACAGAACCCAATAAATTATTTTTCTTTTCTTTATCATTGCAACAATTGAAACAAATGATTCTCAGATTCTTGAGTTGTCCAGCTAAGTGACGCAAGGCGGTCCGGGGGTTGGCCCATCCGAGAGCTTGCTCGAGGATGCCTCGAGAATTAGAAGAATTCTCGTTGCCTCCGGGGTCACGCGTAGGACGTGTGTAACACGTCCGTCATGCCGCAAGCTCAGAATATAATTTCTTTAATCATAATAATTTAGAACCAAATATGAGCTCGCAGGGATTTGAACCCTGATCAACGGGTCCGAAGCCCGGTATGCTTCCATTGCACTACAAGCCCATGAGCCAAAACAAGCAACCCGCTATTTATAAAACTGCCTGTTAGAATTCCTTGAAAAAAGAAACTATGCTTCTTACGATTCACTGATTTTCATGATTCTAGAAACTTCACGTTTCAAAGCAGAAATCTATTTTTCTTCTAAGCAACACTTCCTTTTCTTCTACGCCACACTTTCTTTTCTTTCTACAAGTTCCTTAACAAGATTCCCTTTCTTCAATCCTATCTTAGCAAGCACTTGCTGATGCATCCTTTTGACAAACTCCACCCTGTCTTCCATACTTAACACATCACTATAACCATGCATCACTAAGTTAAAGGCAAAAGGACTAGGAATATTTGTTTTAATATCTCTAACAACAATTGTCCCATCCTCAATCCACATAAGAATTTTCTTTGCATTCTCAATATCCATGAGATCTTCAAGTACCTCACGTCGAGCTTCTTTCAATATTGGGAAATCATCAGATATTCGCTTAATAGCAGCCATCAGCAACAT
>CAZNVD010000002.1:71160-73237 GCA_964576505.1 uncultured Methanosarcinales archaeon | reverse complement strand
CTAGACACCTGTTGCTTACCTACACTTTTCTTCCGTCCTTTATACTCACGAAGAATCATTAAACTACGACCAGCACAATGTCTAAACCTCCTACTCAACACCTGACTATTATCAAGAGCAAGTTTCATCACCTGGTCAAGTTCGCTTGACTTCAATAACCCAAGAGCCTTCAAAGGATAAATCTGCTTTTCAGATGTCAGCACAAATCCATGATCAGTAACTGAAATCAATACAGTCCTTTTCTGCTGTTGATTTATAGCATACGCCACACTTCGAGACAACACTTCATTAACCCGCCTACCAAAAAGAGTATGGAACACATAATAAGTTTCATTCTCAGCCTGATATTCCTCAACCAGAATCCTTTTTTTATGCGGAATCACAGCATAATAATACTGTTCCCTAAAATACTCATAAAGCGAAAGCGCCGCATTATCATCAACATACAAATAACTTTTAATAAATTCAAGAATATCATTTTTACTCATTGAACTCTCAAAATGGTCTTCCATTAAAAAGCGGAAATCCTGAATACTTTGACTTAGATCAAAACTCAGCGGCAGCATCTCTGAAACCCAGTTAGGCACAGTAGGCCTTTTCCCGGGCGCACTAGATACAGAAAGTACAGTACCTTTCGAACTATGATATTCATAAGTTGACCCGCCAAGTACAAATATATCCCCGCGGCGCAACTTCTCTGCAAACTGTTCATCAACAGTCCCAACAATCCTCTCTCCACATTTAACTTTGATTGCAGTCTGGTCTGGAATTGTCCCAATATTAGTCATATACATAACTCTGCTCATCGCAGACCTTCTACCAGCCTTCCCCTCTTTCAGCCAGATTTTCGCATAAACATTTCTGTCCTCGAGTGCAGCATAATCACCTGCAAGATAAGACATAACCTGATTAAAATCCACCCTGTCCAGGTTTCTATAAGAATAAGCTTTCTTCACCGTAGCATACAATTCTTCTACATCCATGACATCAGTAATGCACATCCCGAATAGTTGCTGTGCAAGAACATCAAGACAATTTTGCGGGATATGAATTTGGTCAATCTTCCGCTCAAGCGCGTTCTTCAAAATAAGGCTGCACTCAAGCAATTCATCCCGATCCATCACAACAAATCTTCCAACTGCAGTAGCATGAACTTTGTGCCCTGCCCTACCAACACGCTGAAGAGCCCGTGCTACACTCTTCGGACTTCCAAGTAAAATTACAAGGTCAACATAACCAATATCTATTCCAAGTTCAAGCGATGTACTCGTCACAACACACTTCATCGCTCCCGCGCGAAGCGCATCTTCAATTTCAAGCCGCAATTCTTTTCCAAGAGATCCATGGTGAGCCCCAATCAAATCACGAGTTGTTCCATCTGGATTTTTGACTGTGTAAAAAGAAGGATACTTATCTTTGAGATGATGCACCACCCTTTCAGTTCCCGCTCGAGTATTAGTAAAAATCAGTGTTGTTCTGTTTTGTTCAATTAGATTCTGAATAAGTTTGTACATTTTGTCCTGCCGGGTTTCAAAAGACGCCGTAATCAAATTATCAACCGGACAGGTGACTTTGATATCAACATTTTTCATAAACTGGACATCAACCACTGAACAATCTCTTCCATCTCCTACAAGAAACTGGGCAATTTCATCTAAAGGAGCCACAGTCGCACTCAATCCGATTCTAGTAAATTCAGAAAGCCTCTGCATCCTTTCAAGAGAAAGCATCAGATGAATTCCCCGCTTATTCTCCGCAAGACTATGAATTTCATCCACAATAGTCCACCAGACTTGACTCAATAAGTGTCTGAACTTAGTGCTTGACAAAACAATTGCAAGACTTTCAGGAGTGGTAATCAAAATATGTGGAGGCTTGATAAGCATCTTTGACTTCTCATAAGCAGTAGTATCTCCAGTCCGAACTCCGACTCTAATATTCAACTCTTTTCCATGTCGCAATGCAATCTGTTTAATTCCTTCAAGTGGCCTCTCAAGATTAAACTGAATGTCATTATTCAATGCCTTAAGTGGAGATATGTACACAGCATAAATCTGATCCATCAAATTTCCGCCTT
>CAZNVD010000002.1:68434-71150 GCA_964576505.1 uncultured Methanosarcinales archaeon | reverse complement strand
CGCCTTCCGCAAGAATCACCAGCTCATTAAGAATAGATAAAAATGCAGTCAATGTTTTGCCTGAACCAGTAGGCGCACTCACCAGAATATTTCCCCGCTTATGAATATGTGGAATCGCATATAGCTGAGGCATGCTCAGTTCCGCAAATTGAGAAAAAAACCATTCTCTAACATAAGGATGCAATATCTTTACAATATCTTCCTGGTTTCCGGCTTCAGTAATATGGTCAATCACAAAACCATCCCTACTGAGTTCGTTTATAAAGATTGTGCGCTCTCTAGGCCAGTGGCCAAGTTTCAGGAAACATTTGAATCAAAAGCAACAAGATTCAAACTTTTTACATTACATTTTTATAATATGGCAGCCAATCAAACATATGGAACCTCGCAGAGATCGCTATCTAAAAGAATTTGCAAAATTCAGCAAGAAATACAAACTTCCATCTTTAGAAGACATTGAACTCTGTCTAGGCAGCGAAACTACTGAATTTCCCGTTCTACAGCAATTAATCGCAGCCATTGGAAATCGCATTTACCGCATCTCACTAGCATTAGAAGCCTTATTCCAACCTAAGGGAATGGCAGATTCTCTTGAATCAGACTACTACACAAAAGAGGAAAAAGACGCATTATTCCCATTCTACAAACATTTGAACATTATGCTTTTGGAAGCAAATACTATTCTTCTTACAGAAGATGAAGCAAAACACGCAGAATACTTCAAAGAGTTATTCAAAAAATACAAAAGCGAAATCAAGCCAGAATGGAAAGAAATTGTAGAAGACAAAGTAATCCGCTGGAAAAAAGATGAAGAACCTTCTGAAGACGCAGATAATTACATTAGATAAAGGTTCTATTTAGAATTCTTTTTTCTTTATTCAATTTTTATCTAAAGCTAAAGCAACAGAAGCAAGAGATGCGCTCAAACAGAAAGCTACAATCCCGAATCCAAGACTAACTCCCAAAGGAGCAGAGAACCCATTAATAACCAGAGTCCAACCAGCAAAATACCTGGTAAAATGAACCACTGTTGCCATCAGCAAAAAGCCTGATGCAACCCATAAAACCGCTAGTCTTTCTTTTCTCCTCATATCAGATCTGAAATTTACTGTATTTTTAAATATATTCAAAATGAGATACCTGAGCCTTGTACCCTATTTCTGGCTCCAACCACCACTGTCCCGCCATAAACTAAATTAATTTCTGTAGTAACTTTTAAATAGTAGCAAGAGTTGGAACTCTCAGGAAAGCCTTAATTAAATCGATAACTATTAGAGGGACGCAAAATGAATACCAAAACAGCCAATATATTGCTCGGCATTTCTATTATCCTAGTACTTGCAATAGGAGCAGCAGCAGTTTATCATATATCTAACAGAAACAACGCTTCTTTTACTGAATTATCAGACGAAGACAAAGTTGCCTCAGCTTCACAGCAGGCACTACTTCAGCAAATTCAGCAAGAACGCCTAGCTCTAGAACAATTAAAAGAACAAATCCGACAAGAACAATTAAAGAATAATGCTCAGACTCAACCTCAAGTTGATGATGAAGAACTTGATAGCCCAGCTCCGAGCTGCAGCGAAATAAGTTTCCTTAACAGCAGACTGAAAGATCTTGAAGATGATCTGGAAGATGCAGAAGACCGATTAGAAGAAGTTGAAGACGAAGCTTCAGACCTTGAAGATGACTTAGAAATCCTAGAAGATCTTGATGATGTTCTTGGAAAGCTTATCTCAGGAAGAACAGTTTCAGACAAAGAAATCGCGTCATTAGAATCTCACTTTTCAATCTCAGGTTTGAAAAATCTACCAAAATCAGAACTTGAAAACCTTAGAGATGACTTAGATGATGAAGTTGCTGAACTTGAAGATGAAATTGACAGCCACGACTCAAAAGTAAGCCGTGAAGAAGACAAAGTTGATGCAGCTAATCAAGACATGGGCGAAACTCAAGCCGAGCTTGCAGAATTGCAAAAACAATGCTCAACAACAAGCACCTCAGCACAGTCAGCATCTCATTTGACAACAAAGAATGCATGTTCAGCTGAAAAACGAAACATTTTGTCGGACATAGATGACTTCAAAAAAGACATCGAAGATCTTGAACAAGACTTAGATGACGAACAAGAAACTCTCGAAGACATGAATGACGAAATGGAATCTCTAGAAGATTACCAGGATCAGATTAAATCCTTAATCAAAGGAAAATCAGTCTCAATGTCAGATCAGAAGAAACTAAATGAATACTTCGGAATCACAAACATCACAGCAGAAACAAGCTCCACACTAAAAGGCTTCGAACAAGACCTTGAAGATAGCATAGATGATCTGGCTGATGACGTAGACAGTCAGGAAGATGAAGTATCTGACATTGAAGACAAGGTAACTGAAATCAGAGACGAGATCAGAGAACTTGACAGCTACATGGCTGAAGTCAATGAACAGTGCAATAAAATTTAGTTTTTCTCTTTTTTTCTAATTTTCTTTTTTTATTAATTTTTTATAACTATTATTAACTTTTTAGTATCTTCAATTTTACCCAAAAGTAAATGCATTAAACTCAAACCCATTCTGCACTTCAAGAACCAGCAATTTTGAACCATACTGACCACGAACTACATTATACAATCTCGGTTCAACCACACTCATCTCACTATCAACTACATCATCGCCACTAAACATTTCATCGATTGATTTGCCATCAAGCAGCACAC
>CAZNVD010000002.1:35515-68424 GCA_964576505.1 uncultured Methanosarcinales archaeon | reverse complement strand
TTTTCGCAACTATATGAACCGCCGAAGCTATGTAAGGCAAAATAATAGACGCATTCCCAACACTCACTAATCCATCCTCAGTACTTTCCCATGTTCCAGATAAATAAAATACATCAGTTTTTACAAATGAATCTGGAGCAACATATGATGCAACTGAATCTGGTTTCAACCCGCCTGCATTACCTATATTCTGTCCACGCGGAAGCATAAATGAGTAACCAGCATACAATTCAGGGGTCTGCCTTACTTGAGGAGTCTTATCTTCAAGAGGCTTCATCTCATCCTCAAGCGAACTTCCAGCTTCCCTGAGTAATTTCCTTATCCATTCCTCAGTCTCTTCATATCCACCTTCACCAATATGATCATAACGAACATATCCATCTTTGTCAACAAGATATTTATGTGGCCAGTATCTATTTTGATACGCACTCCACGTCCGATAATCATTATCCTGAGCAACTGGATACTTAATTCCATATTTTTCCATGGCCATGATAACATTTTCACGTTCTTTCTCAAATCCAAATTCGGGTGTATGAACTCCCACAATAACTAATCCATCATCCCGATACATTTCATCCCATCGGACAAGATGAGGAAGCGTGCGAAGACAATTAATGCAGGAATATGTCCAGAAATCAACCAGCACGACTTTCCCTTTCAACTCGGAAATTGATAAAGGCTCACTATTGATCCACCCGCTGATCCCAACAAAATCATGTGCAACCACATATCCAGAATCTCCAATCTCAACTTTCAAAAGAGCCTCACGATTCAGCTCAAAGTAAACAAGTGTCCCAATAATTAAAGCGATCAGAGTAAAAGTAATCAAAGGTTTATTCACAACAAGAAATTTGTTATTCTTCACATGAGGCATATAGGCACCCCCAATACGGCTGCTCCAGGTATGGCTGCCTCAAGTATAGCCGCCCCAACTATAGTTATTGTTCCAAGTTTCTGTGTAAACACAAGTAATCCAAGTACTAAAAGAAGCACACCAACAACAATATTAAACCATTTGAATATTTTCTCAGACTTCTTAATCCATTTTACAGCCTCAGCTGTAAACAATCCTACAATCAGAAAAGGAATTCCCATCCCAAGAGAATATGCAAGCAACAACACAACAGATTGACCGGGCTGTGTAACCGCAAGGGCGAGCACACTTCCCAAAAGCGCTCCAACACACGGCGTCCATCCAACAGCAAAAGCTGCGCCAAATAGAAACGAAGTAACATATGTTGCTGAAAACCTTTTGGATCTGAACAGAGTATGACCTCTCTCAAACCATGGAATCCTAATCAGTCCAAGCAAAATAAGTGCAAAGAAAATAATGATGACTCCCCCAATTCGAGAAAGCCATTGTATTACCTGTCCACTTACTTGAAGCAGCACAGTCCGCAACAATACCCCAAGCAATGCAAACACTACAGAAAATCCAAGCACATAAAACAAGCTGTTCATGAAATATTCAAATCTGCTGCCATGTTTCTTTCCACTTGTACCGGAAAGATAGGCAATGAACCCTGGAACAAGCGGCAGTACACAAGGACTAAGAAAAGAAACTATCCCTGCAATAAACGCTACAAATACACTCACAGTTACCATCTCTGCCATATTTTAGTAAGGAATTACCCGTGGAATATCTGAAACTGATTCCTTCACCTCTTCCTGTTGAATTGTGCTTGGCTTAGATGTACTTGTATCAAACAAATTAAAGAATCCACCTGTAGCATCAGGAACAGAAACACTTGATTCGTCTGATTCTGACAGCACATGATTCTTATGTTCCCCAAGATAAGCTTCCAGCATTCTGATAAGCCTTCGAATATCGTCGTGCGATACCTTAGAGAAATCAATCTCAAATTTCATAACCAAAAGATATTATCGCGGTATTTAAAACTTCCCGCATCTTCCAATATCGAAAATCCGTCCCTCACGAGCTACAAAAAAATAAAATAGTAACCACAGGATATAAATATTATTTCTACTAAGAAGTGGCTATGGGAATTGAAGAAAATTTACAGCGACCATCCCCACAGCGAAGAACAAAATCAACTCATTACGAAAACTGGCTTGTGTTCAGCTTGTGCGGAGTAACCTGCTTAAAAATGTCAGAACAAACCAACCCGCAATTTCTAGTTCCAGTTGCCGCAACTTTTTACGCACTCGCAGCACTAGACATATGCAGAAGCACTCCGTTGTATAACAGAATTGTGAGCACTCAATGGCCTAAAAAAGCATTTGCCGCAGCATCCGACTATCTAAGAAAGAAACAAATAGAAACAATAGTATCTGAGGACATAAGGAGCAATTATCCAGTAGTTCCTCAAAGCCCAAACATTTAAAAGCAATCACATTGCCACAACCGCTATGATCATTGGCATCGTTGGAAAACCAAATTGCGGAAAATCTACCATGTTCAAAGCCTTAACTCAGGCTGACGTTTATATTGCAAATTACCCATTCGCAACGATTAAGCCAAACATAGGAATGGCTTATGTAAGGATTGACTGCGTATGCAAAGAATTCGGAAAACAATGTAATCCACGAGAAGGCTACTGCACCCAGGGCCAGCGATTTGTGGGTGTCAAATTAATTGATGTAGCAGGTATTGTCCCGGGAGCCCACGAAGGAAAAGGCATGGGTAACCAATTTCTTGATGATTTACGACAGGCCGACGCATTAATTCACGTCATTGATGCAGCCGGTGCAACAAACGCAGGCGGAGAACCTGTTCAACCGCTAACTAACGATCCGGCAGAAGACATTAAGTTCTTGGAAGTTGAATTAGACATGTGGTACCTTGGCATATTAGTTAAAGGCTGGGAAAAATTAGCCCGCCAATCTCAGCAGGAAAAAAAGGAACCAAGAAAAGTTATCTCAGCTCAACTCAGTGGGCTCGGAGTAACAGAAGAAATTGCAGAAGCTGCACTCAGAAAAATGCAATTACAAGATCTTCCACCAATCAACTGGAGTCAGGATCATTTAATGAAGCTTGCATCAGAACTCAGACAGATGACAAAAAAGATGGTTATCGCGTGTAACAAAATTGATATTCCGGGTGCAGCAGAAAACATCACCCGCCTCAAACAACAATTTCCGAATCACATGTTGATTCCATGTTCAGGTGATTCAGAACTCGCATTAAAAGAAGCCAACAAACACAGTCTCATTACATATTTGCCAGGAGACAGTACATTCACAATCAAAGATCCATCAAAGTTAACAGAAAAACAATCAAAAGCGCTGCAGTACATTAAAGAAACTATTTTAGACAAATTCGGTTCCACCGGAGTCCAGAAAGCAATAAATGCAGCTGTCTTCGAATTACTACGATACAAAGCAATCTTCCCAGGCGGAATAAATAATTTAGTAGACAGCAAAGGAAATTGTTTACCAGATTGCTATTTAATGCCACCTCAGGCAACTCCATTAGACTTCGCCTTCCGCATTCATTCTGATATCGGACAAGGTTATGTTAAGGCAATGGATGTCAAAACAAAAAGGCCGATAGCAAAAGATCACATTTTAGAACACAGATCAGTAGTTGAAATAATGAGTTCGAAATAAGTCAACTTTACAAATTGTATAGATAGATTGTATCCACATATTGTATTCAATTAATCAACAATTTAGTAATAAGTTAGATACAAAGAACCAATTGCATCAAAGAAACGTAAGAAACAAAGCAACTGGAAGTGCAACATGGACCTCATTAAAAAAATCACAGAATTATACGACAGAGAAGTATTGAGTAAGGAACTAGGCGATAGCCCAATCAGGCAACAGCTTATCCAAGGTTTAGAAGGAGTTCTAAGTAAAATCAATCTTCCATCAGAAATACCAGAACCTCTCCCAATTCATGATAAACTGATAGATTACAAAGCAATAGAAGCACAAAGCAGACTATTTATCGCAACAAGAATCAACACCGTGTTGAAAAGAAGAAATATAGTTACCTATGGTGATCTTGCAAGAGCTGTTCAACATTCAAAATATGAACTTCATGGTGAAGAAAGTTATAGACGATACATAGAGGGTTTATTTTTAATTGGTCAGAAATCAACAGACGCACTGCTGCAACACTTAAGAGACATTCAATTTGACTACGATCGCAAACCAGTATGCAATCACCCTGATGCCATGTTAAAATATGATTCTCCAATCAATTATGAATTAATAGGAAAAATGGAAAAATCTGCTAAGAGGTCACACTTCACAGTAAAAAGAATCAGGCAAGTCTTAGATGAACTTGGTGTCAGCACATACCAGGATTTAGTTGACAAAGTCCGAGGAAGATTATCAGATCGGGATTTCAAAGGAAAAATCAGTTACATGTTATTCTTTGATGCAACCAGAATCAGAAATAACCACACAATGCTCGAGATGTTTTATTTGCATTTGCAGGCAGTAGGATTTGATTATAATGCAATACCTAGAAATACCTAAAGAATACCTAATTAAGCAGCTTCAATAAATCCTTGGGCTGATCAACAATAAAATCAGGCTTCAACTCACCAAGGGCTTTCTTTGAGTTAAACCCCCAGGTCACCGCTGCAATCCGAACCCCGCATTTCTTACATGAAACAACATCCCGTAATTCATCGCCTACATAAATTACTTCATCTTTATCGAAACCATACTTATCGAGAACTTTACAGATACTCCTATGTTTTCGAAACGGTGCAACATCAGCAACAACAAAATCAATCAAATGTTCAATGTTTTCTCTTTTAATAAAATGTTGAACAGCTTCCTCTGAATTTGATGTCAGCACCCCAATAATAAGAGTAGCACGAAGTTCTTTCAACACACCTCGTAATCCTCTCACAAGTTTGGCTGATTCAATATCCTTTGCAAGAAACTGCTTAAAAGTCCGGATGTATCCAAGCAAACCAAAAATAGGGATTTCCAAATCATCCCGCATCACCCGATAAATGCTTTTATCACGAAGACCGGGCGCATCACTAATTCCCTTATATCCTAATTTCTTACTGGTCTTATTCGCAGTATCATGAAAAATTGGTAAACTGTCTGCCAAAGACCCGTCAAAATCAAATAGTATACATCGCAACATAAAATAAAGAATATTTTACCTTTTAAATAAGCATTGGTAAATCACAATTAAGACAGATCAACATGATATAGTGATAAAAACCAATATAAATAACCAAACAATCCATCCAGATATGCCAAAGAAACGTACAACAAGCAGAAAAAGAGAAAGCTCAGCAGAAGCAGCAGTAAAAGGCATCGGAAAAGGCGTTATCAACGGAATCTGGTACATCATTAAATACACATTCTTAGGTATTTGGCTATTATTCAAGACAATAGGAAAAGGCATCTACTATATTTTCTCGGGCGTATCAGAAGCTGTCTCAGAAAAAACCGTCGAAATAAAAGAGCATGCTAAAGTCCAGAAAGAAGAAAAAAGAATTACCTCACAGCAGCCAAAAAATCTGGCAACTTACCAGGAATTTGAAGTAAAAGACGAAATCAAAGGCAATCTCAAAACATTCCTTGATCAGGTAAAAAAGAAAAGCACTATCGGTATCATTCTAGGAGCACGAGGCACAGGAAAATCCGCCTTGGGCTTAAGAGTCTTAGAAAACATTCATGCTCAAACCAATCGCCCTGTCGCCACCATGGGCTTTAAACGAGAGCAACTTCCATCCTGGATTTCCATTGTTGCAAACGTAAATGAAATTAAGAATGATTCCTTTGTATTAATTGACGAATCAGGAATCAGTTTCAGCAGTCGTAAATCAATGAGCGACGCCAACACTTTATTATCAGACTTAATCCTTATTGCAAGACACAAAGATGTCAGCATTTTATTTATTGCACAAAATTCAGCAAACATTGAAATCAATGTCATCCGTCAGTCAGATTATTTACTGCTTAAACCATCTTCATTGCTTCAGGCAGAATTCGAAAGAAAAGCAATCAAAGATATGTACGAAGAAGTCAAAGACAAATTCGAAGCCTACGAAGAAGAAAAAGGAATTCTTTATGTATACAGCCACCATTTCAAAGGCTTCTTAACAAATACATTACCAAGCTTCTGGTCAGACAAAGTTTCTAAATCTTTTAAAGACAAAAGTGTCAAATAGAATCTTAAGAAACTAAGAAACACTTAATTCAATAGTTTCAAGTCTTACCCATTTACCCAAAGAAGTCTCTCATCTTCTCTTCTTCCTCTTCATCGTCTCCTTCTTTTTCGCGATAAAGCAATATCTGGGTAAGTATGATGACAATTATCAGGAATAAAGGCAACCATGCACATATGAACAATTTCTTAATCATCAAGAGCTGGTATCCAAGATTAATTCCTCTAGACATCCTAAGTTCCCCATCTTTACAAGTTTTACATGGTCCACCGCAATCAATCCCACTTTCTCCATGATTCCGGACTCCATCTGAACACGAAGGAGTACAGCTTTGTTCTTCCTCAGGCAGATCCCGTGAAGTTCCACACTGCCTTACATCAGTACAAATTCTAAATTGCTGACCTTCTCCAAGACACGGTCCCCACGCTCCGCAACTCCACGCTTCAGAACACACACAATCTCCTTGATGGCATACTTCCTCTCCACCACACGTCTCAACAAAACCCCATTCAACGCAAGGATCGGAATCAAAATTATCACAACGAAGGACTTTATTGCTAATGCATTTCTTTGCAGCATACGCGCAATCACTCACACAATAAGTTTGGCCTGGTGCCCCTCCGCCTCCCCCTCCTCCGCCTTCTCCCCCCTCGACAGGCGCAGGTTCCTCAGTCTCATTACCAAGAATCTCTAAATAAGCTATTCCAGAACTCGCCCATCCACTAATTATATATAGAACCGATTGCTGCACAACAACAACAGTCAAAAGAGTGATCAATCCAATGATTATGAAAATGTCCAGATAATTTTTTTTCCGCTGCAAAATCTTCCCTTGAGATTGCACCTTTCTTTGTCCACCTCTCAGTTCCCGCCTCATCTGATCACCATAGGATAAAAGACTCTACCGTATATAAAAACATACAGTAAAAAAAACATCCAACCAGCATTTGAATGGAACAAAGTCAAAGCAAGATTAGGATAATATGTTCCCAATATAACTAAAAACACTACCCTTAACACATTTACTGCATACATACCTGCTGCTCCAACAAAAAACAGAGACGCAAATCTTCTCATATTAATGGCTTGCCAGTCATAAACAAGCACAAACAGCCCAAACACAGTAAATAATGACAAACTCTCCACTCCTGAGCAAGGCGCCCCGACAGCTACTGAAAAATCTCTGACTCCAAGAATTGGAGCAGCTTCAAACCTTATTCTCGGACTATCATAAATCATTCCAAGTAAATAATAGGAAATTTTTGCTGCATAAATTACAAGTTGATCCCTGAAACTCCACAGTATCAAACCAAGCTCATAAAACAATCCAACAAATACAATAAACAGGCAAAAACTTTCATAATAAGCAGCTATAAAAGAAGTCTGAAACACTGCCATGAAAAAGAACAAAATAGTCATGAAATAAAAGAAACTGGACAAAAAGAGAAGAATATACAAATGATTCAAAGCAATCATTGGACCAACAAGAAACCGCACCAACACATATCCAAAACTAAACAATAAACCAAGAGAAAAAAATCCGGAAAATTGAGTCAGGGAAAATTGAAACCTTTGATTTACAAGTTGATCCCTATGATATATAAAAAAGAAAGCAAACAACGATATAGCAAATATTAGATTATAGTGGAACGCATATTCAAAAAGAGGCATAAAAAATAATTTCACAACATAAAGCCCTATGTGCAATACACCAAGAAGAAAAGCAAATAAGATTATTTTGGAAACTACAAGCTGAAGCGAAAATGATGAAACTTTGGTTTTAGTTAAAGGAGCTTTTATTTTATTTAATGTAACTTTTTTTTTTGTAACTGAAGCTGTCTTTTTCTTTAATTGCACTCTCTTTCTCACAACACCAGCCTTACTTTTCGCCATACTAGAATATTTTCCTCCTCAAGGTAAGAGTAAATGTTCCATCATAAATTCCAAGTACTGCTGGCTTGGTAGAAACTCTCACAATAATAGTTCCTTCTGTATTAGGCTCAATTCTGACTGGTGCAGCTATATGCACAAATTGGACAATTGAACCATCAACCTTAAACTCAGTATACAAAGGATAGTCCTGAGTATTGTTTACAAATATTTTCCTTTCCGCGTATCCAGCTGCAAGTGGAATCTTCCCGAAATCAAGTGCAGATTTGGTAACATTAAACGTCAGGTCCATTGGAGTAAATTCGACATCCATTGGCAAATTCAGAACAGTATCAACAGTAATAAAATCATAAAACCACACAGTTGAAACAAATAAAATTGGAATCATCATAAATGTGATGATCAATACAATGATTTGTTTTTTTGTAAAGTTCATATATTCACCTCTCCAATCTGTAAATCCAGTATGACGAAATCAGAGCTACAAGTATTAAAATTATGATTATTCCGAAACCGACAAATGCCCGATCAAGCTTTAGATTCATGCTAAAAGGACTTTCTTCCCTTGGTTTAGGCGCTTCATTGTATGCCATGATACTTACATTATACTGTTTATCTGTTTTGTTAAAGAAAATTGAAACATAACCTTCATACAATCCAAGATCAATCTCTCCTACATCCCAGTAAACAATTATATCTTTCTTTTCAAGCCTTCCAAGTTCAAAAGTGGAAGATTGAATTCTCACTCCATCAAGTTGAGGTATCGTAAACGCAAGATAAACATCTTTAAGAATATGATTCCACTTACTTTGTATGGTAAAATTCATGCGATTAATTTTCTTAACTTCGATATTTGATGTATAATTCAACAACACAACATTTTGTTCTCCAATAACAATATCTTTCTCAACTACAAGAGTAGGCACATCAGCTGCATGAATTTCAGCGCGCACATGATATGTACCAGATGCAAGTTTCAAACTAGGAAACTCCACCCTATTCTCAGAAGCAATTGTAGTGCCAAGAAAAGGAACTTCTCCGGTTCTGTTAACAATTTTAAGTAATTTACCCTCAGAGGTATAAAATCCAACATCTGAATAAATATGCTGAATAGCCTCTGTTCCCCAGTTTTCATACACAAGTTTTACTGCAGGAGTATCAATATCATTCAAAGGCAATTGATCAATCCTGGATTTCATGAACTTCCCTTTATTATATACTTTGACAGTAATATCATCTGATGCAGCAGTAAGCACATTAATGAAATCTCCACCATATGGAGTTGACTCCATGACAGTTATATGAGTTAGATACAACCCTCCAGGAAAACCTTCGGGAATCTTGATTGTAACTGTAAAAGGCGTCACATCTCCCTTAGAAAGTTGTTTAATTGGTGATGGAGGTTCAATTGTACTAATTTTTCCAATATCTCCTGAAACTGTTATTTTGTAGTCTTGAACAATATCAGAATTAGGATACACTCCATACCTCAGCACTAGCACATCTCCAGGAAAAGCATCATACGTTTGCAGAAACTTCTGTGTTCCGATTCCTACTGCACTTGCAAAACTTGTGAGAAGCAATAGACAAGCAAGATACAAAAAAAGTCTTTTGATCATAATCATTGCAAATTCCCTCGAAATAGATAAGAAAAAAAAGAAAAAAGCCAAATTGGCCTTAAGGTGTAGCAGCTGCAAATACAGTTACAGTATTTGTTTTAACACCTGCTGATACGTTATCTGGGATTGTAACCCGAACTGTCAGGTTGAATGAATCACCAACTGGTAGCCTTGCACAAATTGATACAGGCGCACCAGGATCAGCTTCAGTATTTGTTATGTCTGCAATACATCCTCCACCAGGAGCTATATCTGCACTATCTCTTTGAGACCAGGTTGCGTCAGCAGTTGCCGAACTTCCACCAATCCATGAGAAATCAGATTTTGTTGTATTCATAGTAACGTTAATTCGTGTACCTGAACCATCATTGTAAATTCTGAATCTTGGACTTGTAATAGTCGCAGTAATATTTAATTTCGCCCCTGTTCTTGTGTCAATTACACCATATGCAGCCGCGTTAGTACCGTTTACCCTGATACCTGAAATGTTGATAATTCCAGTCAAGAGCACTGATACAACTGTTGCCACCGTTAATTCAGCAGTACCTGAACTTGATGATGCCGCACCTGTAAATGCACGAATAGTTGTCAACTTGTTGAGGCTCAACAATGTTCCACCAAGTGAAACAAAAATTGCTACCACCAGCAAAGCGACCAATGTTTTATTAGAAACTTCTTCTGCCATTTTTACCTCCTTTTTTTAGCTAGAGCACATCTAACGATACGGAACTATGCTTGGGAACTGCTTGAATTGGTACTTCCAAACTCTGCTCAATATCCAAGTAAACAGCCCCGATTTTCTCATTTAAGCCCGGGAATATTAATACTAGTTCACTGGCAGTGTCTAAAAAGAACAAGGTCCCTACAATAGTAACCAGTATCGTCACAACCACTAAAGCTGAAATTGTTGTGTTAGATACAGTGTCCGTCATTGTAACCTCCTTTTTACTCGATAGACTAAAATACATTTAAAACCATTTCGCTACTGAATACTACAAATATCCTCTATTCATTTCCAGGATTCAAAAATCAGATCTAAAATATCAGTATCTGATTTCCTGAAGTAAGGTTTCGAAGAAACAAGCACTGAACCAACCACAGTCGGACTCATCACATCCTGGGTAAGCATCAAAGGTTTACTCACATTTATCGGAAAGAATGAACTCACCACAACCTCACCATCAATAGTCAAAGTTAAATTATTCCACTTATGCAACATATACTGATCAGATTCAAGATTTGAATACCTCGCCCCATCATCTTTTAGCTCTCCTTTCAAAACAATCGGCTCTCCTCGAATATCTCCTGAGATTGTTTCCTCTCCGCTCCATACAACCAGTACAGGAGGAAGCACATATTCATTCAAAGGATAATGCAAACCTTTTACTCCACTAACAGAAATTGAATCTCTCAAATTAAAGCTTTCAGTCTTATTCAATCCAAGCATTAAACCAAATTCATGAAGCATATTACATTCAATGCAAAATTCATCCCCTTGCAGCGCAGTATTAACATAAGTTATTTTACCATCAGTAATATGTTCAAATTGTCTTAGACCACCATTATCAAGAACAACAGTCCAATCAATCTCACCACATTCCAGCAATCTGCTTTTAATCATACTTTCGCTGCAATTGCCATTCATCCACGAATCGCATCCAACATCTTGATTGTAAGCATATCCACCAAACAAAGAAGAGTACGAATGAAGAGGCTCAACCTTCAGGAAATCCATAAACAATCTATCTACATCAAGATAAAATTTTGATAAGTCTCCATAACTAGAAGGCACAAAGGCAATATTAAATTTCCCTTGCTTAAGAACACTGCAAACTGGTTTTTCAAATCTGATTAATCCAATTGAAGTCAGGTTACTCAACAAATAACCTCCATTTGAAATTGACTCAAGCTTCACCCATTTTCCATTCACAGATTGCTCAGGAATCCCCAACAACCTTTTGGATAACAGCAGTCCATTTTGAAATTCAAAATCAGCAGAAATATTATACAATTCATCAGAAACTGATTTGATCACAACTTTACCAGCAACTGGCGAAATAACTGCCAGCGGCACACTTTCTCCCTCTACAAGACCAAATATATATTGAGACTTGTGCTCAAATTGTTTCCAGCAGCCAAGTAACTGTCCATCTTGATCAGTCTCAAACACCACTTTTGAACCGCCCGGGCCATTTCTCAGCACATGTTTTCCCTCAATTTGATATGGCACAAATCGCAACCCATCTTCAAATTCAAAAAACGAGCTTATATTCTCAAGTTTCTCGTGAAACAGTAAGCGCAACACATTTTTATCAACAACAAATCGTTCATCATTCACAACCAGCCGGACAAAGTCATCAACGCACCCCGCAATCTCAACATCAATATCCTGCTGCATTATATGACCAATATCAAGAGCTACATCATGATCACTCATTGTTTTAACTTTAGCATACAAATCAAGGAAAGAAATAGGAATCTCAGTTCTGAATTCTTCCTTCCGCACCGTAATATCACCCTGCACAAAAGCAACCGGCCAATCCACTCGTACAATAATGTCAGTAGAAGTTAGTACAACCCCAGCTTCAACCACTCCGGAAACAACCTCAACTCCTCGAATTTTGGAAAAATCAGGACATAATCTCAAATTTGATTTAAGATGATCTTCAATTACCTGTTCAAACTCAGAAACACCTGGCAACCCGAATTCATGATCCCTCTCCTGCTGTGTCGCAAGAAACACCGCAAGAACTGTTTGCTGCCGAATGCACTGCTCAATCGCAGGAATCGCAGACAACACATCAGCATTCATCGCCTGCACTTTCCTCTGTTCCAGCTCAAGTGTTGATTTTTGAGTCACAAACAGCACAGAGATAAGAATTGCAGCAGTAAAAAGCATAAGAAGCCCGAATACAATCGCCGTTGTGACTTGTCCACGAGAGAACATACAAGAATAAATGACTCAGTACTTTTAAACATATTTGACACAATTGGTACAAATGCTACGATTGATACTTTTGAATCTTTAGAAACAAAATGCGTCTTTAGTTATTGATTATGATAAAACAAATTACCAACAACTAAAGACTAATACAAAAACACACCTCTAAGCAGATTTACAGTAGTCGCAATATTTTCTAAGTCTATGTTTAAGTTCAAAGCGCTTATTGCAACATTCGCAAATGCCAAATTCTTTGAATGGTTTGCGCTTCATGATCTACCTCTTTTTTAAAAACACCGCTGCTTTTAAAATTTAAATACTTTTCGTCACTCAATTAGTGAGATACCAGACACTAACTGAGAACACAAATACTGCGCAGTCGCAAATATCGTCGAAAAACACATAGAAAAATCAGCCAAAGAAACTATCAAGTTTTTTTTGTCTGTGACTTAACTGAATATCTCCAACTCCATAACCAAACACAGCTAGAATGCTCTCTACTGACGGAATTATTTGATGTTCTACATAGTACTCAGCATCATAATCCTGTTGACCAACATCAGCAAAAAATCGCGCTCTATCCCCTACTTTCTTGCCTCCCGCAACAATAACATAAGGAATTATTGTATGCGGTGACACAGGAATTCCAGCATCCCTCATTCTCTGCGCAACCTTTACATGCGGTCCAGCTACAGTATATTCTTCAAGCGGTTTTGAGAGTTGAGTTCTAATCACCATCTGTTGGACATCAATAGAATGACTTCTGACTTTTGAAATAACATCACGCACATATGCAAGACTTCCTTCTGCATCCTTCTTCTCAAGAATTATGCGCAACACTTGTTGCTGTAAATCCTTTGCCAGATATGATGAATTCCTGCGAACCGAAGTAAATCCACGAACTTTGAGTGTGCCGTCTTTCGAAATCAGCGCATATTTTTTCTTGGCTCCAGTAAGCTTTTCCTTTATTCCAACAAATAGCCCTCTCAAGTATTCGCCTTCAAAGTCAAGCTCCATGATTCCGGGAAGACTATCATTAATTTTTTTGACCACATCATAAACTCCGGCAACATTTTTAGGGTCAGTAGTCACAAAGATACTATCAGTATCACTATAAACTACAGTATATCCAGCCTCTTTCATCAGTTTAATAACAGAATTAATGTAATGACGCCCATATGCAGTTGTGCTTTCAGCTGAAGGAAACGAATACCATCGCGCCGCTCCAAATCCAAGGTAACCATACATTGAATTTGCTACAAGCTTAAGCCCAAGCTGCCTTGCATTCAGCTGTTTCTTCACTATTTCATCTTTCTCTTTTTTAATCAAACTTTTGACATGAATCCGCGCCTCAAACACCTGCTGAATCATTTGTGAGATAAAGCCCTTCTTCTTGGCGCAGAACCAGTAATCTTTTCCTTCAAGAGGCACTCGATTCTTAAGATTCTTGCAACACTCGCATCTGAATGTATCATTACCAATATTATGCGAAGCAATAATCGTCGGATACAGACTCATAAAATCAAACACAAGCAGTGGCTCATAAAGCCCGGGCTTAGGCTCAAATACCGCTCCACCCTGAAATCTGACAAGTTTTCTCTGTTTAAGTTCCTCATGCCCTGGCTTATTCGGAATTATTATTTTCCGCTCCGCCGCATTCCTCATCAAAAACCATTCAACAAGCTGGCTGCTCGGCATGCGTGTAACATCCTGCAAAGGAAGCCCTACAATCATGCACATTTCAATAATTTGTGCAGAAACTGATTTTACTAATTCAAAACACAATTTAGAATCCTGCAAATTATAATCCACAAATCTGTTAAGACGTTCCCCATCAGAACTATTCCAAACAGCCCCAATCTGTTTAACATCCTCTTTAACTTTAGATTCCCCAAGCAATTCACTAGCCACCGCATCAAGCGTATACACATCAGTAGAAAGACTTGTTCTCAGCATCCCTGTAGCAACAGCGTGCATATCAACATGATCAATGCCTGTTATACTGATCTCAGAATTCATCCCTCTTCCTTTTCGTGGTTCACTTCCATCCACACCCAGCGACAGTTTTAATTTATGAAGCACACATCTCTCCATCAGCACAGGAAAATCAAATCCATCACTGAAATACCCCGTAATCACCTCGGGCTTATACTCATTAATGAATTTAACAAACGCAACAAGCATTTCTTTTTCATCTTTCAAAACAATTGCATATTTGTGAGTAATACTTTTGTTCCACGTAAACACCTTCTGACAATCATCCGCATACAGCGCGATCATCAAAATAGGTTGGCCGGCAATTGTTTTGCCTTCCTCATACAAAGTCTCAATATCAAGTGCAATTACCCGTAATTGACTCGCAACTCCTTCAATCTTCTCAATGCTCTGAATCTTGAAACCTTTGTAACCTTGAATCTCAGTTTCACTTGCATCTACTGAATACCATGAAAACGGATGAATATTTTTATCCATAAAATATCTTCGCACAAACAGAATATCTGCTTCAAAATAAATAATGTTTAAATCATCACATTTCTGTCGAAGCTGTGGAACCATCGAAGGCTGCCCAAGCTCAACCCGATAAACATCAATATGCTTTCCATCAATCTCTTTTTTTTGTTCTTCAATATTTAATATAGAAATCTGTCCATCACCCAATCCTTGAATTAACTCAATAGTCAACTCACCCTTCTTAATCCACACATACGGCCTGCACTCATCAAATAATATTATTTTTTTGCCATCTCTTCCCTTACCAAATAGAACTAATACAGGCTTCCCTTCATCTACAAGATACGTTGCAGTCTGGCACATCCATTCAAATTTCAGCATATCTGTTCCTGGATTAAGATGTTTTTAAAGTTTGTTACAAAGAAACCAAGAATCAAGAGAATCCAAGCAACCACTCAGTTTCTCGGCAACATAATCTTTACATCAGATCCAGGTGGGAAACTACAATTTGGATGATTTGAACAGGCAATAATATGATTAGGATCATTAGGATCTATAGCCCACGCAATAATCCGCTTTGGATTTGTTGTCTTTTGTTTGTCAGCAAAGTCCTTCTTTGCTTTTGCAATCTGATCTTCAAGTTGTGCTTTTTGCGCTTTCAACCCATCAATATCTTTCTGCAAATTTGCCATATCAAGAGCCATCTTCACTAAATTTGGTTTGATCACATTCTTTAAATGATTCTGTGTATCATCAATCATTTGCTGTAGTTGTTGTCTACGCTGAGGATCTTGCTCGTTCTGCAACTGCTGTTGAAGCCTTTGTGTTTCTTCTATTGCATGTTTCTCTTGTTGTTCAAGGTCTTCGTATCCTTGTTTAATCCGGTTCAACTGATCAGTAAGTTTCGCAATATCTTCATCAATTTTCTTAATTTGATCTTCAAGTTTTTTTATTGCCGCAAGATGCATTTGAATCGCACTACATGTACCCTTCATACCATTTGCATAAGGATCATTCCGTGCTCCAAGTTTATTATTAATATCATCAACCTGCTGGCCTTGTTTTTGTTCAGCAGGACTCAACCCTGCAACTAATCCAGCTACAAGAATAAATATAACAAAATAGACAGTCAGCTTCATGAAAGCTCACCTCTCTCTGCTTCAATTACTTGACCATCCGCAGTCTCCCATGTAATTGTCTGAGCATTACTCTGTGCAAACATTTCTTTCATGGACTCTTCATGGAAACCAGGCTCATAATCTTCAGATTGTGTTTCAAGTGATTGTATGATAGCCACAGTCTGCGCATTCATTTGTTGTAAGACAATTTCCTCTTGCTCCTGCATTTCATCTGGAGCTTGCCACGTCATATAGCCAACAAATCCACTCACTGCCAATACAGCAAGAATAGCGTAAATGAAAAATTTCATAACATAATAATAGGCCTATCATTTAAAAACATTATCCTGCAAATTTATAAATTAACTCAAAAAAGAATGATTTAAGTGTGTTGTTTTAGATGCTAAATCATAGTGAGAAAACAAATGACACACACAAAAACACTAACATCAATTCTATTAGGAACAATTCTAAGCGCAACTTCAGGCTGCTCAATAACATTTGAAATTGATTCTCCTGAAAAAATTGAATGGGACTATACAAAAAAGAGCATAAGTCAAATAACACATAACAACAGCCCAATTCTCCATTGTTATCAAGGCTCAGAAGACGAAGGCATCAAATGGCTTTTAGAAGATAATCTTAAGGCTCCAGCTGAAGAAGCCTTTGTGTATGTTCCTGCACATAACACGTGGTACGAAACTGGTGCTATTTCCTCTCCAACCGAAGAAATAAAACAGTCGCTCATATGGAAACTCAGGCAAGCACTAGGAATACGAATGACTAATGCCTGCACAGTACTATGTGGAATGGACGAGCTCAGACCACTAATTTGGACCGCCGATGAAGCCATTTTTTATCATACTCATCCACTGAAAGCAAAACAAGAAGTTTCTCCAGATATGGAAGATAAAGATTGTCCTCCATCCTGGGGTGATTTACTTACAATGCTTAAATTTGAATTATACTCAACATCAATTGGACTTAAACAAACAAGTAAAGTTGCATGCCAATCAGGAGTATTCACATTTGAAATGCCATACATTCAAGAGGTTGTTCATTCAGCATTCAGAGTGTTTCCACAAGAATGCAGGGCATATATAGAATACAACGAAAAAGGTAAATGTGCCAATATAAGGATAGGATCTTTCCTAGACGGCCTTAATGAATGGGACACTGCATTTTCGTTAATTACAGCGTACTCCAATTATGTGTACAATTATTGCCAAACAAACGGCCTCACAGAAGAACAATTCGCTGAATGCCTCCCCACATTCCTTGAAAGCCAGGACCTTCCATCAGACGGAATCAAAATTACTTACAAGCGATACAAACAAAGAAAGTAACAAGCAACAAAGTAACAAAAGAAACGCACGAAACAATAGAAACAAAACTTTAAATCACAATCTTCATTCTCTTTCTTCATGAAAGCTCAAGTATCTGCATTCATCATCCTTGGTTTAGCTATGCTGTTCGCAGCCTTCCTCCTTTTTTTCATCACATTATACTCAACATCCACAACCCCCTTTATCGAAGGCACCCCTCCATTCTATGTCCAATCATGTTTAGAAACCGCGCTCAAACAATCAATTTTAGAGTATGGTGCTTTCGGTCCAAACAACAATCCAAAATACAAAAATATAACATTTGGCTACAATGACTCAATTCTGCTTCAATCAGAATCAGAAATGCTCAAAACAATCACAGAAACTACTAAAATGAAAGCCGACGACTGCACTCACAGTGGCCAGGAATCAAATAAATTCGCAACAAGCGGCAATGCATTACTAACTCTGTCAATAAAAGAAAACAAAATAACAGCCTCCTACCAGCAAAGGATTGAATACAATACAGCACAACAAACAGCTACCAGAACTCAATTCAGATACGAATTACCAACAAGATTTTTACAAACATTCCGATTATTACACAAAAGAGTTGAAGACTATCAACAGACCCATTTAGTCAGAAGCATCAGAACCATGCAACAATTGAATCAAGGTAACTACAGCATCTCATACATTCCAGACAACAATCACATAATTCTGGAAATCATAGACAAACAAGATACATTTAACACAGAACCCTTCAGATTTTACACAATTCTCGTAAATTAGAATTACTTTTTGTTATTTTCAAGCCTGGCCATTGCATAAGCCAGCGCATGATAAACCATCTGACAAGTCCATGCAAACAGACAAATAAAGACAACAAACAATAATCCCCTCAACAATCCAAAGGACAATTGCGGAACCTGCAACATAGTAACTCCCAAAAAGACAACAACATAAGGAAGAATCCTCTTTACATAATCCATTAATTTTTTGAATGACTTAATCACATTATCCTCTTTCGCAAGCATTAGCGCTTGCGCCACCGCATGAGAACTCCATCCATTTTTCAAAAGAAGATACTCAGCCTCATGATACGAATATCCTTTGTGCACTTGTTTTGTCACAAACCGTTCACCATCATGAATTCTCTTCCGCATATACACAACAAGTAAGGCATGCACACCTAAAGTTGAAAGAGTCAACCACAATAAAATAGAAATTACATTATCATTCTTTCCAGCCTGCCACAGAGTATTGTAAAGTTGCATAAACAACACAGTAATTGGATCAGTCAAAGGAGCTCCATTCATAGAATACGAATAAACTCTCTCTTCATTCGCTTTAAGTTCTTCAATCTGAATCAATCCATTTCCATCACTATTGCTGAAAGGAGGCAGGAAATACGCCTTACCTTGTTCTCCAGCAGGAACAATTTCAAGAATAGCAACCCCGGCAGCATCTTTCTTCGCAACAATAGTAATTTCATAATGTGTTTGATTAAGTTCAGAAATTTTAGTTTTTACATAAGATACATGCTCAGCTGCAGCATCAATTTCAGCCTGTGAAATCCCATATTCCTCAAGAATAGCATCAGGTAAATCTCCCGAATACCTGACAGTTTGCTCTTCATGATCAACATAAACAGTAAGATCAGCCACATAAGGACAATCATTATCAAGATCATGTCCACATCCTTTACCACAATACGAATCTCCATTAATGCAGGAATATATGTGATCTTTTTCATTACACGCATTCACCTTACAAAAAGTTCCAATAACTGGTTTATCAAAATCAAATACATTAAACGCCCCGCCATTAACATAGAGTTGATTTTGTCCGCCAATATTAGAAAATGAATTTTCATATGATTTAACCAGTGTCGCAGCATAAGAATTATTAGCAAAATGCAGAGAAGAAAAGGAATTCTGATTACTTGCAGATAAATATACACCTGACTGGAATTGCATAACACTGCATCCTAGAATGCTGACATTATTTGCATTAATCAATTGAAATCCATAGTCAATATAAGAACCAAGTAAAGTAGTATTTTCGCAGGTTACCACAAGATTGCTATCCATAATCCTGATTCCCCGCTCTAACTCATAGCTGCCAGGACAAAAAGTAGTATCATATGTGACGCGCAATCCATCAACAGGTTTAACACAAACCGCCTGAGCTGATACCGCAAGTATCAACAGAACAACCATCCACCCCATTAATTTGTTCATAAACAGATTATGGAATAACTTCAATCTTTATGAATATTACGCTCCTCAAAACACTAACTAAGCAACAATAGAATCAAATGAATCAAAAGAAACAATAGTATCTTTTCAACACAGTTATCTCAGATACAGGTAATTTTTCAAATCAATATGAGATTGTCTATTTTCAAGTAAAATAACTGTTTGAGCGTAGTCATGAGGCTCCAGATTATACTCTACTAAATATTGCGAACCACAATAAGGCAATTGTTTACCAGCTATTTGCACTCGTTCAGCCAACTTATCTTTGCTTCGGTCAAGCCTTGAGTAAAGTACAATATTTTCTTGAGTTACCAGATTCCCCATTCTGCGAATCACCGGATTCATTCTGCTTTCAACTAAAATCAAAGCAGGTGGACCAGCAACTTCGTTCCAGAAAGCCTTCTGCATTCCATCCCTCTCCTCAACCCGCACATCATCAAATCCAGCTGTAAAATCTCCTGTAATATTCAAACTAACAGCAATATCATTATCATCAAGCGATATTTCTCCAATACTTCCATCCTGCAATCCTTCATACACAACATGATACAAACCATCAGTCTTCCCAACAGTAATAAATTCATTGAAAGGCGCACCAGCCTCATAACCAATTCGTAAATATTTGAGTTTCCCAAGCAATCGAATTTGGTGTTGCTTAATATCAACAAAAGATCCAGTAACTTTTTCCTCCATTACAAAATGAAGAACTTGCTCTGGCGCTCCTCGTGGATTTTGAATTTGGAAAGATCGTGTCCAGGATTCTTTTGGCAAAAGAACCTGATAGATGGAAACTACTCCTGGAGCATAGAATTCTGGCCGTGTCGAATAATCATAAGTATACAAGCCTGGATTTCCAAGTATTGCAGAAACAAAACCAAGGGATTCATCAACAATTGCAATTCTCCCATTTTGAACCGAATGAATTGCAGCACCAGAATGATATTCTACAACACTTTGTTCAGATACGATTTGATATTCACTTCCATCTTTCATAATTGTAGCACTGATCACAGCACCATGATCTGGTTTTACAACAATAAATTTATCCCCACCAGTTCCAATCTCAAAAGTTCCATTTTCAAGTTGTGCCGAAAAAATGTCCTGTGCAAATTCAAGGACTGCAGAACCACCTGGTTGCATAATTATAGTTACCTCACAATCTCGTTTTCCTGAATGCAAAATCTCAGTTTTATTCAAAAGTGGAAGTCCGGCAGGCAATTCATATCCATCTCCTAATCCGTCACCATCTGAATCATAGCGACGATGGCTGCTTCCAAGAGCATACTCAACTACATCACTCAATCCATCTCCATCCCGGTCAAGCCACGGATATTGTCCTATTCCAAGCAGAGAAACAATCTCATCTGGAACAATAATTTCACTATTTATCATCCTGGGATCGCTCCCATAAGTCATAACTTCTTTATCATCACTAAAACCATCTCCATCACTATCAGCATCATTCTCAATCAATCCATTCATTAATTCAAAGCGATCACTCAACCCATCATCATCAGAATCAACAAGGCCAGTAGTATCGCACGACGCAAGCGGGTTAGAAAACTTATAGTCCCCGCCATCTTCAGATGTAAACGACGCAGTAATCTTCTTTCCATTACTATTTGACTTAACATATCCATGATCTACATCCGCCAAACTCAATCCAAATTGGGGTAAATTGACAAATGAAGCTGAACTAAATTCAATAACTCCTGATTTAACTGAAGCAGCATGCGCGTTCATCACAAGTAAATCATCTTTCTTTCCAGCAAGAGAAACAACATCCGCCTGCTGCACAAATGCCCCGCCGGCACTAATTTCCACTCCCTCCCCCCCAGAAACTTCAGCAACCGAAGTTTCAAGCGAATCTACCTGACTCATTTTAACGGATTTAGAATTAGCTTGAACAGTTCCTGATGAGACTACTGCCGATGTTACTAATCCAGCTTGATTAATTACTGTAATTCCTTCAACAGTAGTTGGTGGAAGGTTTCCTTGTTTTATTCCATTATTAATAGTTGTATCAGTACCTCCACCTTGAAAATCCTCAGCAACAGAAAAAATCGTAGATAATATACATACGAACAAGCAAATCCCCCAAAAAATAGTAAGCCTCATATCCCTCATTTATCTGAGGTATATGTACTTATATAAAATCTTGTCTTTCACAGCTAAAAATAGATTTAATTTTGTTTCTGCAAAACAGGACTTATCCACTTCTCAGAGAAGCGAGGTAACCATTGTTTCAAAGTTTCTGAGTTTTCAGGACCCTTGTTCAAGGAATTAATAAGCTTATCTTGAGCATACATTTGGAACGCAGGTATTGCTTCAATCTTGTATGCTTGATTCAAACCCTGATAATTTTGTGCAGCTAAAACAGGATCAACATCAGTCTCATAAGCTACCAGTTTAATTTTGTCGGCATAGTCCTTGTTCCACCTTCGCATAATTATTGCGCTGTGCATTGAATGAGTATTATTTTTAAATTGGTCTGAATTATTATGATGAAAAAGCACTAACACAGGCTTCCGTTTTTCTTTATCAACATTAGTTTGGTACACTAATTCATCAAAATTATTTTTCTTTTGTTCTGAATCATACTTCACATACTCTACTTTATCACCCATTATTTCATTACAGGTCTTCAAAGAAAGATACAATGTAATTGCATCATCAATTTTGCCTTCTACCCACAACTTGTCAGCCTTCTCAGAAATTCCTTCAGCTTTCTGTTCAAGTCTTGGCTCATCCGCATAACCAAAGTTACCAGAACCAAATGCAGCACTGCATCCAAGAACCAACGATACAAGCGATTTACCTAATTTCATACATATAATGTGATTTTTTGAATTTATAAAGGTTTGGCAATGATAGACTCAGTCCAATTTACAGGCCCATAAAAATATAAAACCTAAAAACATAATAACCACATGGAAGAAAGTGGGAAAATATTATATATAAGTGGGAACACAATTAATATCATGAAGAAGACCACAAAATTCATCTTAGCGGAAATAGACAACAAAGGAAGAATTCTTATTCCAAAAACATTAAGAAGACACATAGGCATTACAGACCAGGTAATCATTGAAGAAGATGATAATAAATTAATCATAAAAGCTGCAGGCAAAGGAGAAGATCCAATCAAAGTTCTTTCTTCAATTGCAATAAAAACTAAAAAGACGCCTGTAGAAATGAAGAGAGAAGCAGAAGAGGTATTTGGAGCATGAAACTATATCTCGACGCTGATGTATTTCTCGCACTTATTAAAGAAAAAGATAGATTCAAACAAAAAGCAGAACAATTTCTCACCTCTCGGAAAAAAGAAGAATTAGTTACATCAACTATAACTTGCCTTGAAGTTTGGTTTTATTTGTACAAATACAATTTGCAAAGCCACGCATGGAATGCAATAGAAGCAATAGAAAAGCTTTGCACCATTCAATCATGCAACCAAAATGACTTGAAAAGTGCGATTCTTCTAGCACAAAAACATAGATTGTCCCCAGCAGATGCAATTCATGCAACTCTAGCCATGAATTGCGACAACATAGTAAGCACAGACAAAGCATTTGACAAAGTAAGTAATCTTAAAAGAATTGATTTTGGCGCCTAATTTAATGAAAACCTTTTTAAAATAGGCCTGGACGAGCCACTATAACATAAAGAAATCGAAGAAACAGGAGAAATACAGCTATGACAACAAACAATTCTAGATATACACCATTAGAACAGCGAATGAGATCAGAGATTATGTATTTATACTACTTTATCAAAGAAACTGGCAACTCAACATTAACACCTCATATGACATTCGTCAAAGAATTTTACACAACCCAAAAGTCAGTAGAAGCATTTGATAGATTAGTATTGCAAGCAGAACTTGAATTCTATAGAAGAAAGAATCGAGAAAATGAGAATGAACCTCCAAGAAAACAACAATCTGCCACAGCGGCAGCAGCGTAATTGTTAACAACAATATGACAATAAAACACCCAGAATACCATCGAAAAGCAATAGAAACATACAGATCACTTTTCAGACCTGATATTCTTGAATTGTATCGTCATGTTCGTTCTACAGGCGACAAAGACATGAAAGACGCAACCGATAGACACAAAGTCGCTTGTGATATTTACCAGGAACTTCATGGACATGCCGCACACTTAAAATTAATATCAAAAGCGTATCAGCAGTATCTCAGGGAAATGAATCGAAGAATTGGATTACTTAGTGGTTACGGTCCAAAGGCAGTTCCACGTCTTAGAACACTCGATAGAAGAGAATGCAGACCCATAGTAATTTTTAGTTACGAAAACATGTGCACATCTATGGAAAGGAGAGGAAGAGTATATAATTCATACCAAAACTATTATAACAATGTGAGAGTGAGACTTCAAGATATTCAAAATGTGCGTTCATCTGTAAGTAATGGAGAAATACAGATTCCATATCTAGAGGAGAGAATTAAAAATATGAATTCAGCAATGCAAACATGTCTGGCAGATTTTGTCTCTCAGAATTATTATAGAATTGAATATCATATCAGCGCATTTCAGGAAATTCTACCAGTTCTTATTGACGCCCTCCAAATGGGTTGGATTACAGTTAGCGAAATCCATGAAGAATTAACATGCAAGCGTTTTGCTGACGAGTAATTCTCTCAAATCCCATCAACACAAGAATCCTTATCTCCACTCATAAAGTTCTACTCGCCCATCAAATTCCCGTAATTTATTCAAATCAATCTCTTCGCCAACATCAAACTCTTCAAGATAAGAAAGTCGCACAGGATGGCTTGTATAAAACTCATTAAGCGTTCTTTCACCAGCATAATCTTTTACAACAATATTCTGCTCTGCAGAAAACTGCGATGCATCTTTTTTCCGGTAAATACTCACATTATCAACTTTCCCGGCATCAGCATCAAAACTCACCTTTTGAAAATCATCATAGCAGGTAGGTATAATTTGAGAGAAATAGGATAAATTTTGTCGTTGTAATCCGTCATAATACAAATAACATCCACTTACTTCCCTATAACAATCTGTAACAAACACTTCTACTGGATCAGTTGATCCGAATTTAAGTACATCAGGAGCAACCCATAAAACAATTGAAACTGTTGCAACAAGTAACAATAGAATCCCCACAACTAAAAACAAGCTCACTTGACCTCTCATTCACATTCAAAAGACAATGAAATATTTAAGTTAAACGTATACAAATTGTACAATTCAATCGCAATTTATCACCCATTGGACTCAGTCCAAAAATGACCGCGCAAAACATTTAAATATTGAATACACATGTATATACATGAAGAGGTTATTTTTTGATTCAAAACCAGTAATTATAACCACTCACGCAATCAAACAGGCTCGCATAAGGAACATTGAATGTCCTGATCAAATATTTCAAACAATACTAGGCGGAAAAGCTCAAAAACTTGGAAAGCATCACATAAAATGGATAAAAAAGTCAAAAAAAGGATCAATCATTTGCATAGGAGTTCAAATAGGAAGTATCATCTTAATCAAAACAGTAGCGAGAGGAAATTAACAATGAAATGCCCGCTTTGCAATAAAGGAGACATGATAGTAGCAATGGATGAGATGCCCATAGATAAAGTGAAATTTGAATCATTAAAGTGCACTCATTGTGGCGAAGGAATACTTACAATGAAACAATTAGGTGCTCTGGCCAGGAAATACACTGAATTAAGAAAATCAAAAGATATTACTTTTTCAAAATGGGGTAATAGCATAGCAGTCAGAATTCCTAATGAAATGGCTGAAGCTTTAGGCATCAAAGAAGGGAAAAAAGGCATCATCACAAAAGAAAAGAAAGCAATCAAGATAACCCTCTCTAGATAAATTAAAAATTAACATAAACAAACCATCATAGAAATTTTTATAATCTAATTAAAGGCAGGCAAAATAATGCCAAATCATACTTTTTTTATCGGTATCTGCGGTCCATCTGGATCAGGTAAATCTACAGTAGCCAAAGCCTTAGAAGAATTATTTCCAAATTTAGTCCAGAGAATTCGCTTCGACAATTTTTATAAAACACCATTTGGTCGACCACAAGCTCACGGTTACACCGACTTCGAACATCCAGATAATTTTGATTTTGAAAACCTGGCAGCAGTTCTACGGTCATTACTGCAAGAAGGAAAAGCAAACATCCCACAATATGACAAGAGAAAAGACACAATTTCAGGCCACCTGGAAATGACAGCTTTACCAATTACAATTGTGGATGGCTTCCTCATTTATTATGACATCAATGTCCGATCTCAGATAGACGTAAGAACATTCTTGAATGGATCTGAAGAAACTTTGTATGCAAGAAGAAAAAATAGGCAAAAATGTTTGCAAGATGAATATTACTGGAATGTAGTAGTTCCATCATTCGAACAATTTGGAAATCCACAGGAGCAACACTCTACCATCCGCATAAACAGCAACCGCCCCCTGGAAGAAGTAATTGCAGATTATTCTAAACTCATCAAACACATAACAACTACAGCAATAAAACAGTATGTCAAAAGAGAAGATTTTTTACAGGTAAAATAAATAATAACACAAATAACCCACTTAACCCAATAATATATAAACTTCAAATATCTTTCAAAAACATGCTTCCACTTCAGTTAATAATAGGATTCTCAGCATTAATCTACGCAACAATCTATGATTTACTTTACAGAGAAGTCCCGGATTTAATCAGCTATGGACTTATCACAATAACTCTGGGAATCAGTTTGATCAAAGCAATAACTGCAAATATGTGGTCTCAATTTTTCTGGACTGCAGGCATCGGCATTTTGTTTTACTTCGGCGCAATGTTATTATTTTATTCTGGTCAGTGGGGTGGCGGAGATAGTAAATTATTGATCGGTTCAGCAATGCTTTTCCCATCATACATTCCATTCATATTTTTCGCCGCATTAATTGCAGCCGGCGCATTATATGGAACAATCTACGCATCAATCATTTTCTTCCAGAATAGTAAAAAATGTACCAGAACATTCTGGAGAATCGCAAAAACTGGTCAATCAAAAGCAATTCTTACAACTTCAGCATTCATGATATCAGTAATAATAATCCACGCAGTTTTGACTCAATCAATAATCTCTGCAATCCTGGCATTCATCATCTTCCTATTACCAGCAACATACTTGATCACAAGCACAGTAGAACACGCAGCCATGACCGAAATCATGCCGGTCTCACAATTGACAGAAGGCGAATGGCTCGCTACTTCAGTTCGCAAAGGAAAAAAAGTAATTTTAGAACCTCCTAAATACGGCATCGAGCAACATGAAATAAATTTACTTAAATCAAAAGGAATTCAATCTGTTAAAATCAAAAAAGGAATTCCATTTGTACCTGCATTCTTAATAGCTGCAACAATAGCCTATGTATTTGGACCAGTTATTCTTTCGTATTTGTACTTCTAAGAATCAAAATCTAGTATCTGAAACGGTTCTACAAGCGACTAAAACCAAGTGGCGCACGACAAGCCGGGGGTCGCTCCCTTCGGGGTGGCTTGTAGGACAAACGAAGTTTGTCCGTCGTGCAAAAGGAAGCGAAGCTTCCTTTGCACAAAGAAATGCTTTTGCATTTCTTTTGTGCCGCCACACAGATAAAACACAATAGACTTGACCTTTTTGTCCCGCCTGCTTTATAAGTAAAAAACACCATATAGTTTTCAGATGGTAAATTTGTCAGACATTATTGGAAGTTGTTGCCGTGGTCCCATGGCAGCCGCAGGAATCCCAGACCCTTTTGCAATAGGCAGAATGAAAGCTCCAGCTTTATTTGGACCATCATCACACTATGGCTACGCCAGAGAGGAAAGATACGAAGATACTCTTCCAGTTCCAGGCTACTCAAATTCAATAATGCCTCCTTCAATTTATTCCATAGAAATCAAAACATACGCACCTCCAAGTGCCCCCACAGTATACGATATTAGATCTCAAAGATCAGTATACCTCCCGAGGGAATCAGAAGGCGCAACAAACTATGAATCTGGGTCTTCCTCAGGTGGAAACAATCATCAGGAAGACACAATCCAGATTCTTCAGCAGCGCCTGAATTATCATCAATTAACATTAGAATCAACAGATGATTATTCATCTCAAAGCAGAAATAAGAAAAGACAACAAGAAGCGCAAGAATCTGAGCAAACACAAAGATTTGAAAAAAGAAGAACCAACTTAATGCAAATGTTAGATTCCCAACTGCAAACTCAATCCCAATTACAAACTCAAACTCAATTACAATCTCAATTCAATCTCAATTAATGAAACATGAACAACATTCATGAAGAACAAAAATCTTATGCTAAACAATTGGTCGAAGAAGCTTCAGCTTTGGAAAGCCAGGATCCGGTTAAAGCAAAATACAATCTTCTTCAGGCAGCAGAAATATTTGTTAAATTATCTTATGCAGACAAAGTTAATGAAGACAGACTTTTAGCAGCTGCCGAACTTTTAGCAAACAGAGCACAGCACATAGGAGAAAAACGCAGCTCCATAACTCCAATTAACAACGAATTCACATCACAAAAATCAGGCATCACATTCGACGAAGTCATCGGTGTTGACTCAGTTAAAGAACAATTAGAATTAGCAATCATTCTCCCATTCAAACATCCAGAAGTCTACAAACATTACAACAAAAAGATGAAAGGCGGTATCGTCATGTACGGTCCACCTGGTTGCGGTAAATCAATGATTGCAGAAGCAGCAGCAAATGAAGCAGGTTTGACATTCTTCCATGTCAAACCATCTGACATTATGAACAAATACGTAGGAGAAACTGAAAAAAATCTATCAGAACTTTTCGAAAAAGCCAGATCCCAACCATCCATAATTTTCTTTGATGAATTCGAAGTCTTAGGCGGCGACCGATCAACCGCAACCCAACATACAAAAGAAGTCATTTCACAATTATTAACAGAAATGGATGGTCTTGGAACAAAAGATCAAAAAATATTCTGCATTGCCGCAACAAACGAACCTTGGAATATTGATATTGCATTAATGAGAGAAGGAAGATTCGGCACATCCATATTTGTGCCTCCTCCAGACATCCACGGCAGAGCAGCATTATTCCAGCATCATCTAAAAGGAAGGCCAATTGAGGCTGTTGATTACTACGAACTTGCAAAGTTGACGAAGTTGTGGTCAGGCGCAGACATCAAAGGCGCCTGCGAAAAAGCAGTAAGCAATGCAATCAAAGAAAGCCTCAAAACAAAAAAAGTAAGAAACATTACTCAACAGGATTTGTTAGACGGTATTAAATCTACTCACTCAACAACCCAAACCTGGCTGAGAAAAGCAAGAGAACAGATTCAAAAGAATCATGATACTGAAAGGTTCTCTGAGATTGTTGAATTTGATATGCTGGAGTAAGAGCAATGGATCTCAAAGTAATGAACTATAACATTCTGCATGGATTCCATCAAATAGTCCATCCATTCGCATTAGAAGCTCACAGACTCAGAGCAGCCCAAGATGCTATAACAGCAGAGAATCCAAATATTCTTGTTTTAACTGAAGCATGTTACGGCAATCCAAATAAATTAGGTCACAGATTGCAATATGAAAAACTATTCAACTACCCATTCTATTTCTATGGTCCTTGGGGTGAACATGAATGGGGCAACTGCATTCTTTCTAAGTACCCAATAACTGCAGAATGTGTCAAGCTACCAGATACTGACAGAACTGCAATAAAAAGTAAAATCACGATCGGCACTAAATATATACATCTCGATGTCATCCACCCACAACCCGAACAATCAGGAACAGAAAAAATTGCGTCCATAACATCACTATTAGAACAAAAGAAAGTTCCATACATTATTACTGGAGACTTTAACTCTCTTTCAGACGAAGATGATTTCGATAGGGAAAGACTCATCGCTGGTTTCAAACTTTTCGCTGGATCTAATTACGTGAAAACTGTTGACAGTATGCTTGCAGCAAGAGACATTGTGATACCAGGAATCAAAAGTTACGGGTTACGAGACGCCTTCGAGAAAAAAGAAAACAGAGTTTACACAATACCAACAGACATGTGCAACTTAAACAAAGATTCCGCAATGAGAATAGACCATTGCTTCATCTCACCAGACATTCAATCAATTGATGCTTATGTTGTAAAGAATAAATTCACAGAAATTGCTTCTGATCATTACCCGATTTGCATGATTCTGAGAATCTAGAAACTAAATAATAAAAATAATTATAATTTTTTAATAAACTGTTATATAACTATTCAATATTAGACTCAGTCCAAAAATTCAGACAATAAACTAATAAAAAGAAAAAAACACAGTAGTATGAATGAAAATCATATTTTCAAAACATGCCGAAGAAAATCTGAAGGTACGAAAAATTGATATGACTGAAGTTATGGAAGTTATCAAATTTCCCGACAAAATCACTAAAAGAAAAGGTAAACACATATTTACAAAAACTGCCCATCGAGGAACAATTGAAATTGTTGCAGAACGCACAGAAAGATATTTAAGGATAGTTACCCTATATTGGCTATAACCATGGAAATAAGATACGACAAAAGTGTGGATGCATTGTATATTAAGTTAAAGGATGCAGCATTTGCTAAGAACAAGAAAATTAATGATTCTACTATCCTCGACCTGGCAGAAGATGGCTCAATTATAGGCATTGAAATTCTAGATGCCAGTAAAACAATCCCTCACAAATCACTATCTCAAATTAAAGTCAAAAAACAGAATTCTAAAAAAGAGTTAGCAATCGAAATATAGTTGAAACTCTTGATTCTTAGAAACATTTGAAACCATGCATCCTTGATTCAACATATTTTCTTTTCCAACCCTAAGCAACATTTATTAAACCCTCATTATTCTAAATCACATGCACTACAACCACGTTTTGCACTATCTGCAAAACAAAGAACTAAATGAATTATACTTCTGCATTGCGCTTAGATCATGTGCAATCGCAATGCTCAGCATCTTCGTTCCCATCTACTTGCTAAAACTCAATTACACTCTCTCACAAATTTTCATTTTTTATACCATCATCTGCGCAGTCCACGCACTAGGTACAATTCCAGTTGCATATTTCGCAGGCAGATTTGGGTTAAAGCACACAATTCTCTACAGCTTTCCATTCTTAATCACCTTCATGGTTCTACTTTACACATTGGAATCAATGCACTGGAACATTTACGCCTTGTCATTAATCTACGGCATCAACAACGCATTCTTCTGGTTCGGTTATCACACAGATTTCTGCGTAGCAAGTAAACCAGGAAAGCTGGGAGAAGGCGTAGGAATGGCATTCACCTTGATGAATATCGCAACTGTCACCGGTCCATTACTAGGAGGCCTAATTATTTCATTGCTCAACTATCAATCTTTATTCTCAATCGTCTGCTCAATATTAATTATTGCCCCAATACTTTTGTTCCGCTCAAAAGAAGTCCACAAACCAGTAAAACTATCATTCACCAGAATGATAAAAGAAAACAACATGAAAGACATCATTTCAATGTCTGGTTACGGAATAGAATCAAGCGTTAACCAGATTATGTGGCCAATCTTCGTCTACACCACTATTTTAGTAAGCGCTGCCACCCTCGGTTCCCTCGGCTCACTATTTTTGTTCTGTTCCCTCATCACTACAATAGTTATTGGCAAATACTCAAACCACAGTAACAGAAGCATTTTGAAACTAGGTTCCTTAGTTACAACTGGAATCTGGGTTCTCAGAACATTTGTTACCACAGTTACTCAAGTATTTTATTTGGAGTTCTTCTACGGTATTACCAAAACCACAATGTACATCCCATTCAACTCAATCTGTTATGAAAAAGCCAACCAGAAAGACATCTTTGAATACATCATATTAAGAGAACTCTGGGTCAACGGAGCAGCCGGTGCAATCTTCCTTGCCGCTGCATTCTTCACAACTTTAGAACCTAATTTCTGGATTGCAGCAATAGCATCTTTGATGCATATGTTGTTTTAGAAACAATAGTTCCCAAGAATCTAGATACTACCTTTAATTCAACGCTCTATAGAATATATCAAAAATATCTTCTCCAGTGTTACACAAAATATATTGAATACCTGTTTTATCGCATAAATTCTTGATAGCATCGCAATGTTCTTTCAAATTAGCCTTATAATTTTGTTTAAACCGGTTAGAAACAAATGTCTTCAACATTCCGCCCGTCTCAGTATCCTTCAACTTAAACTCCCCAACATACGGCATCTCAACTTCATCCTGATCAAGCAGCTGTATAATCTTCACATCATGCTTCGACAACTGCAACAAACCTGATTTAATCTCTTCAATATCATAAAGGAAATCTGAAATAACAACTACAAGAGATCGGGAATGAATCATTTTATTCAGTTTCATTACATGAGGTAAAAATGATGACTTTCCACCTACATTCAAATCATTTAGATGATCAATCATCCGTCCAAGATGATTCCTTCCTCTAAAAGCGCGGAAAGGCAAAAAAGATTCAGAAAATGTCGCGAACTGAAACTTCTCATTATCTCTCATCGTGAGATACGCAAATCCAACAGAAAGCATAGCAGCATAATCCCATTTTTTCTTGTACTGCATTGACCCGCTTGAATCAGTAACCGTAAATACAGTCAAACTCTTCTCTTCTTCATAACGCCGCACGTGCAATTTATCAGTCCGGCCATAAATTTTCCAGTCAATAGCCCGATAATCATCCCCGGGCACATAAATTCTGTGATCTTCAAAAGTCAGACCTTGTCCTGATCTGATACTCATTCTTGATCCTACAAATCGAGAAGTTACACGTTTTGCAATAACAAGATTAAATCTGTTCAGTTCGGTTAAGAATTCAGCAGTAATCATATTTTATTGAGGATCTCTCCAATAGCATCATCAGTGGAAACCCCTTTACGCTCAGCTTCAAAATTAAGTATAATTCTGTGTCTTAGAATTGGATATGCTACTTTGTTAATATCATCATTACTCACATAATTCCGTCCATTCATTAAAGCCCGGGCTTTAGAAGCCAGTACCATACCAATAGACGCTCTCGGCGATGCGCCATAATCAATCAGTGATTTACCAGTTCGTGTTGCAGTAATAATCCGAACAACCCTTTGTTTAATATCATTTGAAATAGG
>CAZNVD010000002.1:0-35488 GCA_964576505.1 uncultured Methanosarcinales archaeon | reverse complement strand
TGTAAACTTGTAAGTGTTCCTTTATCCATAACTGTTTTCATTGCAGGCTTTTTCTCAATTCCTGTGAAGCGATCAATAATTTCAGCTTCTTCTTTTTGAGTAGGATAATCAGTCTTAATTTTTAATAAGAATCTGTCTGCTTGAGCTTCAGGTAATGGATAAGTACCTTCTTGCTCAATCGGGTTTTGTGTTGCAAGTACAAAGAATGGCCTCTCAAGTTTATATGTCGAAGTACCAACAGTAACCTGTTTTTCCTGCATTGCTTCCAGCAAAGCTGATTGTGTCTTCGGAGTAGCCCGGTTAATCTCATCTGCCAGAACAATATTTGCAAAGATTGGTCCAGCCTGGAATTTAAAGACCCGTTGACCTCTTTCTTCTTGCAAAACATAAGTACCAGTAATATCAGACGGCATTAAATCTGGAGTATTCTGAATTCTGCTGAAATTCAAACTCATAATTTCAGACAACGTTTTGACCATCAAAGTCTTCGCTAAACCCGGATAACCTTCAAGAAGCGCGTTAGCATCACACAAAATAGCAGTAAGTATTTGCTCAACAGGCTCATGCTGTCCTATGATAACTTTACCCATTTCATCATACATAGAATCAAATATTTTTTTGAATCGTTCAGTTACAGCCATCTTACAATAAATCAAAATGTAAAAGAGGTTTTAAAGTTTTCGAATGCGCACATTGTCAATCTCACATTGAATAATCAACTTGAAACTATAGAATCAACCCAACAATGTTTCAAAATACTGTCGTTTTCCAAATATAAAGCTTTTTAAACATTCGTCTGCTTACAGACGACATGGCGTTATGGGGGAATCCATTAGGCTTATATTCACTTGCAGTCCTCGTCCCATTTATAATTCTATATTTAATTCGTCCGCGCCCGAAAGAACTCACTCTTCCCTCAATCATGTTCTTCTTGAAACATGAAGGTGCAAAACAAACAAGATCATTTCTTCAGACATTTGTAAGAGATTGGCTTTTCTTAATTCAACTATTAGTCCTTATTGCACTGTGCCTGGGACTAGCCGAACCTTTGATTGATGTTCTTACTTCATATCAGGCTGAACAAACAGTCATCATTCTAGATGTAAGCGCATCCATGAGCGCAGGCAACAGATTCTCTGAAGCTGTAGACATTGCAAAAAAGAATATTGGAAAAACAACCACAATAATTCTCGCAAAAGACATCCCAGTCACAATTCTGGAAGAAGCAGACGCAGCATCCACTCTCTCAGCACTCAGCCAAGTCAAAGTTTCAGGCACCAACTCAAATATAGGAGACGCAATGAAAGCTGCAATTGATAAAACCCAGGGCGGTAGAGTCGTGGTAATAAGTGATTTCCTATACAACAAAGGAGTTGACCCTGAAGTCGCAAGATCAATGTTAGAAGCCCGGGGACTCACAGTAGACTTCTATCCGGTCACAGGCGGAAAAGTAAATTTCGGAATCACTGACATAGACCTTACACAAAGCAGTGCTCAAGTATTCATCAAAAATTATAATGATGAAAAACAAACAGTAAATGTGGAAGTAGGCAGCCTCAAAAAGGAACTTCAGATAGAAGCAAATTCAGTTGAAATGATTTTTATCCAGCCACCAGAAGGAATTACTAAAGCAGAAATTACCACTAAAGACGATATGCCTGCCGACAACATTGCATACATCAACATTCCCCCAATTAAACCAACCAAAGTTCTCCTAATTACAAGTACAGAAAAAACTTTTATCAAAGCTGCTCTCGACGCTATTCCAAATCTGAATATAGAAATTGCAACCCCTCCGATTATTCCAAGTGTTGACTATGACATCATCATAATTTCGCAGGCAGAAGTCCACAGGATACTTCCTGGAACTTTCGACGATATAAAACTAAAAGTTCAGGCAGGTGCAAGCATCATCTTCACAGGTCAGGAAGTTCTTCCATCAACAGATTTACTTCCATTCACCCCTACAACATTATCAAAACAAGGCGCTCAGGCAGCCATCGATATCCTGAACCAGCTAACAAGAGGAGTAGAATTTGGAAGAGTCCCTAATTATCATAAAGGTACCTCACTCAATGGCTCATTAGTTCTGGTCACAACAGAATACAATGATCCATTAATTGTAATCAACGAAGTAGGCAGAGGCTTCTCAATTTACTATGGTATATTCGACGATCAATCAGACTTCAAATATTCCCCAAGCTATCCAATTTTCTGGAACAACATAATCAGATTCCTGACTGGCGCGCAAGACTTGACAAAATACAATAAACAAACTGGCGACCTCCTGCATTTAGGAAGCGAACAGCTTGTAACCACCCCGTCCGCAACCCTCCAGACAAAGGCATTGTTAATCGATGAAATTGGAATCTACAAACTTCCAGCATACACATTGGTAGGCAATCTACTCAGCGCTTCAGAAGGAGACATCGCAGCAGAAAAAGGAGCCTCTAAAATTGCAAAGATTGCAGAATCAGCAGGATCACAATTAAGACAGGAATCATTAACAGAATATCTTGTTTGGATCGCCCTCGCTTTAGTTCTTTTCGAAATACTCTACATAAAAATGAGAGGTGACTTATGATCCTGCCACATTTCAGCAGCCCAAGCACCTTGTTTCTCATAATACCTGCGGCAATCATCTTAATCATAGTAATAACACGTCAGTTTATTCTGCCTCAGTCAAAAGAAGACAAAGAAAATTTCGAGAGAACAAGAGCCCAAAGAAAAAGAAGCAGATTGCTCATAGGTGTATCTAGATTTATCATTATGTTACTTTTAATTTCAGCTCTCGCTGATCCATTCCTTGTTCAGCAAGTTACCAAACCGGGTGATCAGACTATCAAAATTTTAGATGACAAAAGTAAAAGTTTCACTTTGTTTGAAGAAGGCTTGGGGGAAAAAATTGACAAAACTCTTGCAGAATACATTCCTACAGAACTCATTCCAGTTGGCGATGTAAACAAAAGCGACATTGCAGACACTATACTCACAAACTTAAATGGAAACGACAACATCTTGTTAGTAAGTGACGGAAACAACAACGAAGGAAAATCTCTTGAAGATTTAATTCTATTTGCATCATCAATTAACTCAACCATTTATGCTTTAGACATTGCCCCGATAAAAGATGACGCAAGAGTGGTAATTGAAGGCCCAGACAAAACAGTAAGCGGCGTCATAAATTCATTTGTTGTAGATGTGACAGCAACAGACGGAAAACCAAGACAGGTAGAAGTAAAAGCAAATGCAGATGTACTTTTCAGCGGCGAACTTCTCGGTCAAAGAGTATTCAAAAAGTCATTTAGCCAGGGAGACCAGCAACTCACCGCCACTATCATTAGTCAGGACACTTTCCCTGAGAACAACAGATTCATAAAATCTGTCCACGTAGTCAAGAAACCAAAAGTGCTTTTCGTAACCTCAAAACCTTCAGCATTCGAACCAGTCCTCAGAGAACTCTACGATCTAATAATTTCTCCAGTAATTCCTGAAAACATTGAGCAATTCTACACTATTATTCTTAATGACATTACAACAGTTCAAGAGCCGGACGTAGATCGTCTTTCAGAATTTATTTCAAATGGAAACGGTGTAGTTGTATGGGGCGGCCAGAATTCATTCGATAGAAGCACCTACAAAAATAGTTATTTCGAAACTATCCTCCCAGTAAAAGTAGGAACTGGAGAAGTAAAAGACTCTGATGTAAACATTGTAATTCTTGTAGACATCTCAGGAAGTACTGGAATTAAATTAGAAAGCGGAAACAAATTTGTAGATGTTGCCAAAGCTCAGGCCGTCAACATTATGAAGGATCTTGATCCACAAGACAATGTAGGTGTCCTTGCATTCAACATAAAACCTTTCATGGTACGCCCGATAGGTCCAGTCAGAGTAGATATGGCAGACACAATTGAAAAAGTATACTCACTACAAAATGGAGGAGGAACCGTCATCGCTCCAGCAATAGCCCAGGCAACCCAGATGCTCGCTTCAACAAAAGGTTCCAAAAACATAGTTCTCATCAGTGATGGAAAAACAGCTGGTGTTGATCAGGCTTTGGCGCAAATAGAATTCGCAGCCTCCATAGGCATTAACACTTATACAGTAGGATTTGGTGAAGGCACAAGAATCGAAAACATGCAGGCATTCGCAGTAAAAGGAAACGGCGCATTCTTCCAGCCAGGGGAAACCAGCAGACTGAGGGTTGCATTCGGAAATCCAAGCAAAGACAGTCCTGAATCAACAGGCTTTGAATTATTCAACTCAAATCCAAATCATTTTATCACCCAATCCGTTGAATTTGCAAATGCATCAATTACTGGATATAACCAAGTTATCCCAAAGTCAGCTTCACAAGTAATTGTCTCAACAACTCAAAATAATCCACTTATTACAGTATGGCGCTTTGGACTTGGAAGAGTCGCAACCATAACCACAGATGACGGTTCACGATGGGCAGGCAATCTACTCAGTCCAGCAAGATCAAAATTATTCATTAGAACAATTAACTGGGCAACCGGCAGCCTAAACAGAAAAGATGATTACTTTGTCGAAGCTCAAGACACATATGTAGGCGAAACATTAGACATTACAGTTAAATCTCCAACCAAACCTCAATCTGATTTCCTGACATTTTCAAAATCTGACGAGAACATGTATGAAGCAACCTTTGTCCCTCAACAAATCGGCTTCCTTAAAATTTTGGACAGAACAATCGCAGTCAATTATCCTGAAGAGTATAAAGAAACAGGCATGAACCCAAAACTAGAAGAACTTGTCTTTTTAACAGGTGGAAAACTATTTAAGCCCGAAGACGTTCAAGACATGATACAGAACATCAAACTAAATGCCCAGAGAATAGAAACAAACAAAGTTCATTACGCTTGGCTTGCAATTTTGATTGCATTGTGCCTCTTTTTCACTGAGGTTGCAATCCGAAGGCTGATCGAAAATAAAAGATTATCACAGGGTGAGTAAATATGAGTTTCATGAATCAAAACATAAATTTTATGCTCCTTACACTTATTGTTTTGTCAGTAGTCACATTACTCGGATCAACAATTTATTACCAAGGTGTTGTAGAAACATTAACAGTAAAATACACAAATGCCTCAGGCCAGATTGACTATCTTAACAACATCCTCACTGAGAGAAGCGAAAGCCTTTCAGGAATCCAGGATCAACTTCTGCTGAAAAATAAAAGAGAATCTCAACTTTCCACAGAATACACAACTATCAAAGAAGAAAAAGAAACATTAGTTGAAGAAAAAGAAGATCTCCAAAGCCAGATCGAATCAAAAACAAAGCAAGTTACCGAAGCGCAGGCAGCTGAAAGAGCAGCACGTTCAGAACTCAACGAAGCAAAAGAAGATTTAGCTGAGGTAAAAGATCAATTATCTGAAGTAAAAGCCGACCGTGAAGCATGTGAAGATGATCTTAACGAATGTCAGGACGATTTGGCAGCATGCCCGGCCGGATAAATTCAAAATAAATCCCAATATAACCAAACACAATTAACAACCATGGATCCCGATGCACCCAAAAAAGAGCAGCCAAGTGCCTTCCACAACATAGCTCTGGAAATTTACAAAACATTCAACAATCTGATTCTATTCTATGGATTCCTTAGATTTGCAGTAGTTTTTCTGTTTGCCTTCCTTATTCTTTCATTTTTTAATACAAATTGGATGTACGCATTCATTCCAGGACTCATTTACTTTGGCTGGTACGTGTACAGTAAAAGCAGATTTAACAAAGTCAAAGTTATTGAAGCTCACTATGAAGCATTAAATGAAAAACTAAGTACTGCCATTGACAATGACGATGAAAAGAATTTTTTTGTAGCCGAACTCCATGACGAAGTTAAACAAGGAATGAAAATAGTAAACACAAGTGAGTTTTTCAACACCCGCAGATTGATGACTGATCTCGCCTCAGTTGTTATTTTGTCATTGCTCATTGTAGCAGTTGCACGCTTCAACATTAACATCAGCAGATTTGAAGCAGCCCAGGAAATATTTGGAGAAATAGCTTCTCTTGCATCTGATGCAGTCACAGACCTCGCAAAAAAACAGGCAGATGGAACTGGCGGAGAAGAAGGAGCTGGTGAAGAAGGCGCATTCGATGATATATTTGGAGAGAAAACAGTAATTGACCTGGGCAATACTCAAATGGAACTTACCTTGGCACCAGGCGAGGAAGAAATTGATATTAACCAGGAGAAAGATGAAAAAGATTTGGAGTTCGAGCAGTCATATCCTGAGGAAGTAGGCGGCGAAGCAGAATCTTCATACGAAGACAGAATTCCAAAAGAACAGCAGGAAATAGTAAAGCAATATTACAAGAATATTGCAAGAACTTAGTTTTTCTAACGGTCGCTGCCCATATACTAGCTTACGACCGAAATTTTCGGTCGAGCGTTTTCTAGAATAAAACATTTAAGATCCAAACAAAACGCTCGATACTACAAGAATATAGCGAGAACTTAATTCTCAGAAACTTGTATCAATAGATTCAATAGCAACCTAGAATCATTTATGAAACTTTATTTTCCCGCCAACACAAACCCCTTGCTTTAACTGTACAGGCCGCCAAGTATCAACTACAAGCGATGCATCAAGCCATCCAGCAAACTGATCCGGATTCCCGATCGTCGCACTCAAACATACAATCTGCATGTCAGGAACAAGATGGCGAAGCATTGTAATAATAATCTCAAGTGTGGGTCCTCTATTAGCATCATTAATCAAGTGTGCTTCATCAACAAGCAGCGCTTTAATCTCTCTCACCCACGATGTCCGATGACGTAGCATTGAATCCATTTTCTCAGCAGTTGCGACAATCAAATCTTTATCTCCAAGAGATGAATCTGATTCATCATAATCTCCTATACTAATGCCAATAGAAATCAAATGTCCATATCTTTTGACAAACTGATTATATTTCTCAGTTGCCAATGCCTTTAAAGGAACAAGATAAATCGCTTTTCCTTTCCGCTCAAGAATATTCTTAAGAGCCGCAAGTTCAGCAACAAGCGTCTTTCCAGAAGCAGTCGGCGTACAAACCACAAGATTCTTCCCATCAAGGAGTCCTGCATTAATTGCTTTTTCTTGACAGGGTCTAAGTTCTGTTAATCCTTGTTTTTGAAGTACTTCAAGTAATGAAGAAGGAATTAAAGTTGAAATATCAGATAAAATCATTATGAAAAAAAGAAATTACTTATTCAAACATGATTTTTGAAAGATTGATTCCTTTCTTTTGCATGTGAGTTTTTCTGCAGACGCTGCAGGTGTAACGTAGATCAGTTTCCTTAGTTCTTTTTTTACCGCTCATCTGACGGCTACCAACTGGTGGTCTTGCGTAAGAACCATGGTTACCATGTCCTCTCCACAATCCGCGTAATTGAACCCGAACTTTAGATCCACGAGACATTGGATGAGTACGATTTTTACCTCTGTTCTTCTCTTGCTTAATTTTGTGAACAGTATGCTTCTTGCATGTTGGACACAATCGTTTTCTTTCTTTTGGAAACTTCATGATTATTCTCCTTTCTTAAATTCTGCAGCCTTACCTTGCTTAACCAGCAACCCTGCAATCACCGAAGGCAGCGCTTTGGTTTCACCTTGCCCAAAAGGCCCATATTCTTGCATATCTGGCCCCACAAAAGCGGCAATGGCTTCTGAAAATGTAAGCTGTATCTCATCAACAGGCTCCCCCATTTTTAAGGGTTTCGGTTGCCCGTTAAAGAGGGTTTGAAGGTTTAAATCCCTGTTTTCCCGCAAAAGAGCCAGGAGTTTATAATAATAATCCTTTTCTTCAGGAAGCAATGAACCAGTATCAATAAGGCTCCCATTAGTCTTTACATCATCCCTCGCCAGCATAATGATCTTGTGCTCCCTTTTCTCAAATACCTCTCGCACAAGCTTATAGGCATTAAGAAGCTGTTGATGAACCCTTTGTTGCTCATCAACATTCAACCCGCTATTCATTTGTCTGTCCACAATAGCCTTTTTCTCAGCTAAATAATGACGCACATCAGAAAAAAATGTTTTATCAAGCGACTGCAGCGAATCTTTATCCCGCTCTCGCCTCAGTATATCATAGAGCTTCTCATATGTAAGTACGATTTCATCTGCCATAACAGTTCAACGCAAAACTTCCCCACCAACACCTTACACCCCAATAAAAATATTATGCTTATCTCTGATCAGTTTCACCTTCTTTTTCGATGTTCCAATCTTTATTAATCTTTCTTTGCTGTATCCGTACTCTCCCACACTGCCTGTTATAGTCACAGTATCTCCTTTGCTAAAAGGCTTGGCAAGGCATTTATCTATAGAAAAAGAGAATCCCACATTTGGCCTGACCAGTTGAATATCATACTTTTGCTCCCACCCTTTCAATCTGGCATTAAACTCTTCCATTGGAATTCCTTTTACTGGATTCCTTCCCCCTTTATACGGCAGAAAGTTTTGAATTCCAACTTTTGCTCCTATTTCTTTTGCAAACACAATCAATTTTTCCATTTGGTCGTCATTAATTCCAGGCAAAAGCACCGGCGCAATAATCAAATCCAACCCCTGTTTTCTAATTTCCTTGCAAATCTCTTTTATCCGTTCAACATTATAGGCGCACCCTGCAATTTTCAGTGCAACCTCTTGATCAAAAGCATTCAATGACAATCCAACTTGATCCAATCCCGCTTCCTTCAATGCCGCAATCTTTTGTTTAGTAAGAAGAGTCCCATTTGTTCCAAGTGTAACAAAAGCAACTTTTGGAAACTTTTTGAGTCCAGCAATAAGTGCTTCAAGTTCAGGATACAACAAAGGTTCTCCATGACTGCACACACGAACTGTTACAGGATTTGTTTTCAATACAATTAACTTCTCAAATTCCTTCAACATATGATCAACATCAACATAATAATCCGCTTCTTTACAATGAATTCCTTCATCAATAGAGCAATAATTACAATTAAGATTACACGTCGTCATTGGCCGCACTTCAATCACAGAAGTATCAGATTCTAAAATCCCAAACCTCTGTCCCCCAATAAGCGGCCCTTCAAATACATAATACGCTTTATTCCCGCGATTAGAATAAAGTTCTTTTTGAATTTTCTGCGATATCAACTGGTCAAACCGTTTTCTAACCAGCTTGTCATTTCCTTCGATACTGATTGATTCTGGTTTCTCAAGTTTCCAGGTTCCAATTGCATCAAGTTCTTCAGTTTTAATAAAGAAATGAAAATGTTTTTTGAATACAACTCTAACTCTAGATTCATCAGAATAAAACCTCAAATCTTGAAAAGTGAATTCAGCCATTAGGCATTCTGAGAATGTGCTCTTTTAAAGGCTTTCGCAGGTTTTCGAGATTTTTGTTGTCCTCACATACTATCCAAAGGGTTCTTTATCTCCATCAACTTAGTATCTGCCACTCTTGTATAGATCTGCATTGCATTCTCACTTAGTTCGGGGCGTTGAACAGGCATTAAAAGGAAAATCCTTGCAGGATTTTCCCAAAATTTCTTGCTTATTCTATAATTTTATTTTAGGCAAGAAACTTCTTTTAATCGCATACATTAAATGCAATTCGAAAACCCACCTCGATTATAAACCAATCCGCTTAGTTGATAACGACAATGGATGAATATTATCGTTTGAGAAGTCAAAATCTCTTTGGATTAACGTTGACATCTTCCTAGGAAGCTGTTGTTCTCCGCTTTTTTATTAGTTTCCTAATCAGGAAAACAATAGTTATAAGCAACGCCAGAGTTAAAATAACCCAAATATTATTGCTTGCTTTCTCATCTGCTTCAAATTCTTGTGTCAATAATTCCCACTGTTCAGCAGAAAGTGCTGTAGATGTTATACCCCCATCAACAACGACTGAATTTCCTGCTTGAACAATCTCTGTTTTGCTACCTACAGTGACTTCTACTTCACCTTCGCTAAGATGCAAAGTGGACGTCTCTGTTGTTTGATCATGGTTGAGGATGAATTCGGTCCCGCGAATAGCAATATTTGCTATGGGAGTACTCACTGTGAATCGTTTGTTTGCAGAAAAAGATGCTTTGATGCGCCCAAAAATTAATTCAATAGCGTCTGGTTCTTCGAATATAAATTGAGAATTTTTGTTAATGATTATCTTATGTCCGTCCTGCAGCGTAAGTGTCATTCTTCCCTCTTTGGATTCGATAGTGTCACCTGAATAGACGACAGTATCTGGAATAACTCGTCTGCGAGAGCCATCTTTCTTTACAACCCAGATTTCACCCTCTAGATTAGCAATAGTAGCAACTGGCTTTTCTTCAATCTCTATAGATCGAGACACATCTTCCGGTGGTAGTTCTTCTTTCGGTAACTCAGGTTCTTCATAAACTGGCTCAGGAGCTTTTTGATGTTCAGCCCTCAATTCGTCATATTGTCGCTGACATGGTTCAATATTTGGACGCATACGCTCATAGCAGTCAGTCTGCTGATACCATTCGGTATGCCCTGCTTGCACAAAAGAAACGAGAAGAATAACAATGAACATAGAAATTATGATCTTGCGCATTTTCCCATAATTCTGTTCATCTTTATATATCTTTTTAGGTTTCTTATACCGACTCTAAAAAACTACTGCGGCAACTGGATTTACGGTGAGTTTTCGAACTTTGCTAACGCAACCACATTGCATTCTCACTTCGTTCGGGGGCACATAATAGGCATTAACAGGAAACCTGGTTGCACTTAGGTTTCCCAAATTTTCTCCGCTACGCTCAAGAAACTTCTGTTAATGCCATACGTTGTACTTAAATTATAACACAACTTATTTAAAATATTTCTTTGCACTTGGTCTGCGATGAGGACAGCCAGGCCAGCAGCAAGGTCTCCGCTTTCCTTCGATAAGCTGAGTACATGCTCTCTCAATATGCTCTTTTCTTGTTTCCGCCTTCTTCACATGAGTGATCCAGCATATCCACTCATTGCGTGCAAGCGGGGTGAGAGTATTCCATACTGTCCGCATTTTAGGAGTAGAAATAAGAGCTTTCCGTAAATCTGGAGGCACATCGTGTACCACCCCTGTAGCAATATCATCTTTCGCCATATGCACAATATTCACTTTAGATATTATAAGTCTTGCGTGATTCTATTGTTTCTATGCAACAAAGTTACAAATCTCTTCACACGCCTTATCAACATCATCAGAATTTACAGTAAACACAGCTTCTCTTTTTGGCAGATTATATTTCTCATCATAATAGCCTACCAGCATTTCCTCAACAAATTCCCGATGTTTCCCGGAATCCAGGAAACCTTGCAACTCAGCAACCCGTTTCTTTCCAAGATAATTCACAAGCAATGCCACAATCCTTCGGAGTTCACCAACTGCTCCCGGATGACTGAAATAATCTTTGAAAATCCGTTCCGTGCGACAAGCCAGATCACTTTCAACAAGTATAAGCGCAGCTTTTGCAAGACATTGCGCCATAAACTCAGGCATAAAACAATTCCCAATGCGTCTCGATTCATACTCAGTAATAATATAAGGACATCCGAGTAATTCCTTTAATCTCAATCGAAGCTCAAGCATAAACTGCTTCTGACTCCTTGGTTTCAAATTAACCCCGCCAAATACTGAAGCTCGATGTTGAGCAAGTCCTTCAAGATCAAGCACAGGATATCCTTTTTCAGCAAGCAAATGTAATAGATCAGTCTTACCAGTTCCAGTTTTCCCTGCAAGCACATACATGCGTTTCTGCAACATTTGTTCACCAATTTCAGCGAGACTCTCATGAGCAAATTGCATATATCCCTTGAATCCATTCACAAGTTGAACTGCTTTAACTCCATTTTCAACAAGAAGTTCAGTTACCACTCTGCTTCTCATCCCTCCACGGGCGCAATATACAACCACCATTCTTCCTTGAGCTGCAGTCTTTATGTCAGCAATCATTCCAGGAAACTTAGGATTGGCGACCTCTAATCCTTTCTGAATAGCAATATCCCGTCCTTCCTGTTTATACAATATGCCAATCTCATGTCGTTCAAGATTATCAAGCAAGGCTACATTAATCGCCCCGGGAATATGAGATTCATCAAACTCTTTTGGAGACCGAACATCTACTAAAAGTATGTCTCCTTTTTTCTCAAGATTCTTTGATTCTATTGTTTCTATTGCAACCTGATGCATAAACCCATCGGCTAGGGCATAGTTTAAAAACTCTATTATTTTTAAACACATAAAATGATTTCCAACTCAATGATGAAGGAAATAGTCAACGAAATTCTCAAAAAGCGGGAAATCAGAAATCTCAACCCCGATTACATCAAAGATGTCATCCAGATTCACCTTAACAAGAATCCAAAGATTCAATTGATTCTGGAATCTTTAGATACAAAGCAACTCACAAAGAATTCCCAATTCAAAGCCTTCCTCAAAGAAGTTCGTTCTCACCTTAACCTCACCTATGGTATGTTCAAGACAGAAAAGTCAAGACAGATTCCAAAACTTCTCACACAACTAAAAGGTACACTCAAAAATCATCCATTTGACTCAAAAGAAAGCTTAGACATTCACAATAAATTATTAATCAGCCATAAATCCACCAAAGAACGCCTTGAATATTACCCAGGCCTCTACAAATCTCTTTTCAATATAACAGGAAAGCCTGCTTCAATTCTAGATTTAGCCTGCGGTCTCAACCCGTTATCATACATTTACATGGGTTTAGACAAACTAAAATACACCGCAATTGAATTATCTCAGTCCGACTGCAACGAACTCAACGAATATTTCTCTGTTGTAAAGAAGCACACAAAACTAACAGGAACTGCGCAACAAGTGAATCTTTTGCATCATGAGCAACACAAGTTTCCAAAGACAGACATCTGTTTCATTTTCAAGACTTTAGACATTATAGAAACTGAACAAAGAAGGATCCGCCACACCTTGTTTCCAATGATCAAGTCTAAATGGATTATAGCTTCATTTTCTACAAAGACTTTGAATAAGAAAAAGATCACAGGAGAAAGACACTGGTTCCAGAATTTCTTAAAAGAGAACAAGTATGAATTCTCAACTGTAGAACTTCCAAATGAGATTTTCTACATAATTAAGAATCACTAATTTATCTTCCGCACTTTTGTATCGAGCACAAACATTCAGCAAAAATGGAATATTTTCTCAGGTAAGTTATACTATCTATATTCTGTAGACACAACAATCAAAGAGGTAGAAGTTACATATGATGATGTGCAACAAATCCTATTCACAATTCACGCAATAGAAAAAATGAAAGAACGTAAAATAGAAAAAATTTGGGTTGAAGAAACAATAAAAGCTCCAGATTGGACTAAAGTAATAAAAAACAAAATATATGTAATTAAAAAGTTAAACGGCAAAACACTCAAAGTAGTATATGTTAAAGAGAAAGGTATAAAAATAATAACAGCCCATTATATTCCATGAAACTCAAATACGATCAAGAAGCTGATGCATTATACATCTACCTTAATGAGAGTAAAATAGATCACACACAAGAAATTGACGATAACACAATCTTAGACTTTGATAAAAATAATCAAGTTATAGGAATTGAAATGCTATTTGTCAAAGAGAGAAACCCGGAATTATTGAAAAAATTTAAACAGGAACATCTTATTTCTGCATAAGCTGAAATTAAACCTTTTGTATCAAGCACAGAATCTTGATTTCTCATATTATCTAGAATCACTTGATTCTTTAGATTCTTAGTAACAAAGAAACTTAATATTAAAAACCAATTAAAAAAAGATTAAAAAAAAAGAAAAAATAAAAATTGCTTAAACTTAAGCAACCTTTGTAACAGTTGTTAAACCAACTTCAAGCTCTTTTCCTTCCATCTTATTTGCGTTAGCTTCATAATCTGCAAGGAATCTTGCTGCTCTTGTTGTGTCTTCAGCTGCATAACCAGCAACTAGAATTGCAACTTTGCCGTTCTTCTCGAACAACTTGATCATTGCTTTGCCAGGTGCGAATCCAGTTGTACAATCAGCTGGATTACCCATAAGCTCAGCAGCCAGTGTATTTACACACGGACCACCAACAATAATTTGGTTGTCACTGAAGAGAGCCATTGCATTTCTGTCTAGGACAGTAGCTCCAACTTCGATTCGTTGTGCTGTTCCGCCGCCTGCACCACCAGCTAGAATACTAACTGGGATTTCAGAGACATAAGCAAGTCCGTATCGAGCTTCGCCAGCTGCAAGGTCCATTTCAACAAATTCAATGTCTCCTGAACTATCGCTGTCTTCTTTGATGTGAACCAAAGAACCTGCGCGAGTCATTGCGTATTGATCATTGTCATTGTTTCTGGATTCATCTTCAAAGCTTCCAGTTCCAACAAAGGCTACACTTGAGAATGGCCTTCTGAACACAACTTGATCATCAGTTGTATCGAATGCAACTCCAGTTGTAATCTTTGATCTGTTCGCAGCTGCAACATCAGTAATGTCATCTGTTTCCAGAATAGTTACGTTAATTGCTGAAGTAGCTAGGACACCTAGTTGGTCAAGCACAACGATTGACTGACCCCATGTTTCAGCGCCTTGATCATACAACGAAGTTGTAGATGAAGTTCTGTTTAGGTTAGTGTTTCGTGCGTTTCCTATTGTACCATCAACAAGTCGCATAGCAACAGCTGTTGTACCAGTTTTGTTCCAAGCTTCTAGCGGTTTCAAGCTACTCATGTTTTGAGGAGCCCAAATCTGCAAAGTAATGGTTCCAACTGATCCAAGTTCGAACTTATTGTCACCGGCAGCTGCAGGTCCTTTACCTAAAAGTAGAGTTCCAGATAAGGTCTTCTCTTCTGAGAAGTCTCTTCCGTAAGTCTCGTCTTCAAAGTCAAGTTCATTATCTCCTGGATTAATGTCCTTTACTGAGATAATGTGTGCAGTTTGGCCCTTTGTAACAATAAAGAGCATGGTTTCTTCAAGGTTTGAAAGACTTACAGCACTGCCATTGAAAATAACAGTGTTCTGGTTTAACCAGACGCTTCCATCTCCTTCAACATTAGTGTAACCTGATGCTGCTGCAGTAACTAACGATCTGTTAGCTGGGTTAATTGCATTGCTGCTTTCAACCAGTAAAACTTGATCATTGTCCTGACCAAAGTTCATCTTAGCTGCAGTATCATCGTCGTTAAACATATCCACATTCACAAGTCGTTTTTCATTGTTTGTGAACTGGAATGTTGCATCATTGCTTGAAGCTCTGAATTCAACGTGTTCTGTTTCACCGAATAAACCGTGGTATCCAACTTTAAAGCTGTTCAATACCGGGTCAATCCACTCAGGTCCGTCTGTTGCAGATCCTAAGAAGACATCATCTTCAACAGTAACGTTGTATTGGATCATTTCCCATGAACCGATTGTAGATACAACACGTGAGCCAACATAAGCATCAGTGTCAACTTCTGGGTCAAGAGGTCCGTCTCCAACATCAGTTCCGCCTAATTGAACATTTCCTTTATGGTCAAATTCAATTTCTTGGTGTCCAATGATAACTTCACACATTGAATCTCCTGATTCTCCGTACAGCTGGAAGATGTCAGTTATACCAACAACAACTTCCTGGTCTGTTTCTTTGAAAAAGGTTTCAGTGTCATCTTGGCGAATTGCTCTAACTTCTCCGTTAATGCTGATAAGACATTCATCATCATCAGCTTCAGGTGAGGTTACATCAAGAACTTCGAATTCGTATTCAAATCCACCGGATTCAATATTTCTTACATCTCCGCGTCTGATAACAGTAAGTTCTTCTCCACCAATAACTTCAACTTCAGTCAAATGCTTTGTGCTGTTGACTTTCACATTAGTTACAGTGTATAACTTACCTTGCATTTCAAATACAACATCTTCCAAGTCATCAATAGATGTAGTTGATGAAGTAGCATCGTATTCAATTGGTGTATCAAATTCAATTTGGTACGCATAGAATACATCTCCATTATCAACTTTAACATAGTCACGAACAACTTCATCCCCGTCGTCTTCATCCTCAAATACTAACTGAGGACCAGCCGCACCAGGGAATCTGATCTCTTGGGTGTATGTTTCATCGTTTTTAGTGCTACCTTCATTCTCATCCAAAATTCCATCTTTCAGGAAGTTTGGCATGTCTGAGTCATCGAAGCCTGCATCAACAACATCTGAAAAGAACTCTCCTAAGTTTAGGAAATCTCCACCTTCAGCGATTAAAGCACTGTCTCCTTGGCCCTTTACTTTAGCACCTTGTGCAGTAAAGCCACCGCTGGTTGCAGCGAACTGAAGAGATGTTGCAATGTCTGTTGCACCAATAACGTCAGATGTTTTAGCATTTGCGCCAATAACAATCTGGCCATTAAACACTCCTTCTTTTACAATCGGTTCTGGGAAGTCTGCTAGGGTAAACCCTGCTGCCGAAGCTCCCAAAATCGTTGCTCCCACTAGACCTACTCCGGTACCTACCGCAGCAATCTTTTGGAAGACCTTTTTGGCAAATTTTCCATTCATTATCTACACACCTCCATATGTGTCTTGTGTTGTTGTCTTTTCCATGGTTTTTGAATTACCCCTTGTATTCTCTTTCATAAAGTGGATACCTGTATTAACGATACAGAAATCCGTTTCTGATATTCCATATCCCGAGGGAAAATATGCGTTCATAGTTTTGATCATAGCGAAATTAGCTGGGTCGTTTTATAAATATTTGTATTCTCCAACAGGAGCTTATAAAGCCTCGTCAAGCAAAACCCTCGAATTCAAGTGAGTTAAGCCCTTACTGGCGAAACTACTCAAAAGTAATAAAACAGAGCTCAAAAAATTGCGATTCAGAAATCTTGCCATACAAGCTCTCACATTCGCCTTTTGAACTTCAACAAAATGCAATAAAGATATGATTTTCATAACCACGGGAGGCTGAACATTGAAACATTTTTATAGTTTTCCCTGCCACATTTATAAAATGGCACTGGACAGAGACCTATCATATATAATACATGAAACCCGGAAGCTGAAAAAAAAGGCTTTGATTTTCGTAAATAGCAAAGCCAGAGCCGAGAAAACAGCTGAAGAAATTGCCCATGTTCTACCTGCCAATTCCTGCGAAAACCTGGCAATCGAAGTCTTAAAAGCCCTTCCTCAACCAACAAAGCAATGTAAAAGACTTGCAGAATGTATCAAATCAGGAGTTGCCTTTCATCATTCAGGTCTGGTATCCAAGCAGCGTGCTTTGATAGAAGAAAGCTTCAGAAACGGGGAATTAGCATTCATCTCATGTACGCCTACTTTAGCCCTTGGTGTAGACCTTCCAGCATTCAGAACCATTATCCGCGATTTAAAGCGATTCTCAGGCCGTACCATGGCCTGGATTCCAGTAATGGAGTATCACCAGATAGCAGGCAGAGCAGGCAGGCCTGGTAAAGAAACCGAAGGCCAGTCCATCATAATGCTTTCAAACCAAGAGCACGAAGAAGAAATAGTTGACAAATACATTCACGGCGAGCCAGAAGACGTCCAGAGCAAACTCGCCGTAGAACCAGTCCTTAGAACCTATCTCCTCTCTTTGATCAGCACCAACTTCGTTAACTCAATTCAAGGCATCCATGAATTCTTCTCAAAAACATTCTGGGCTTACCAATTTGAAGACATGCAAATTCTAAAAGAAATCATCGGAAAGATGCTTTTCGAATTAGACCGCATGGGCTTCTTAACTTCTGAGGGCCTGGAAGTATTCCAGGCCACCCAATTGGGAAAACGAGTCTCAGAACTATACATAGACCCTCTTTCAGCACATAATCTTATCCTTCATCTTAATGAAGCCGCCAAAAGAAAGCAGCGCACAATGGAAGGCTACCTATTTAGTATTTGCAGAACAAACGAGATGCGTCCATTATCAAGAGTAAAAAGCAGCGAATATGACACCCTGTTTATCGAAGTAAATGATTACTTAGACCAATTCTTTGAAGATTGCGAGCAGATAGAAGAAACATGGGAAATTCTTGAATGCTTCAAAACCACCCTTCTCTTCCAGGACTGGTGCAATGAAAAAGACGAAGATGAAATACTGCAGAAGTTTGATGCTCCGCCAGGCGAACTCCACTATAAATTAGAGCGGGCTGACTGGCTACTATATAGTATGAACGAACTGGCCCGCATCCTAAATCACCATGCGCTCATTAAAGAAATCGCTCACCTCAGAACAAGAATGAAATATGGAATTAAGGAAGAACTTTTACAACTAGTTCAACTAAAGGGCATCGGACGAGTCAGAGCCCGCTCCCTCCACAAACAGGGCTTCAAAGACTTCAAAACTCTCAGAAACACCCCATTTGAATCATTAGCAAAAACCCTGGGACCAGCCCTCGCCCGCTCAATCCGTGATCAGTTAGGTCTTTCAGTTCCATTACAAGATCCAATAGATTCAATTGAAACCAGCAACCCAGAAACAATTGAATCAAAGTCCGAGATCACAACCCAACCTGCTTCCGCCCAGCGTACTCTTTTTGACTTTGGCAAGTAAAGGCGATATATTTATTTAGCACGATCGTCTCCTCAGTCTTATGGATTTAAGGGAAAAAGTTTCTGCAATCATAGCAAAACACACAGATTTACCTAAAGATAAAATCAAAGAGCTTCTCACCATCCCTCCCCAAAGAAATCTGGGCCATTTTGCATTCCCCTGTTTCATGATCAGCCAGAAAACCAAAACAACTCCTCAATTAGCAGCCGCTGAACTCAAAGCAAAAATTGAATCATCTAAAGACGAATTAGTCAGAGAACTCAAAACAGTAGGCCCTTATCTTAATTTTTTCATTAATACATCAATAATTGCTGAAGACATCATAATAAAAAGCCAGAACTCAGAAGAATGGAAAGGCAACGAAGACAAAAACATTCTAATTGAATTCGCCAGCCCAAATACCAACAAACCACTTCATCTCGGTCACCTCAGAAACATCTCACTAGGAGATGCCTTAAGTCGCATCTTCAAAAAGGCAGGAAGTAAAGTGACTACTGTAAATCTATGGAACGACAGAGGTATTGCAGTATGCAAGGCCATGATTGCATATCAAAAATGGCACAACGGCCAAGAACCCCCAATCAAATCCGATCACTTTGTTGGTCAGCTGTATGTAGAATACGAAAAAAAACAGACAGAAGACATTCAAAAAGAAACAGAAGAAATGTTGAGAAAGTGGGAAGCTAATGACCCCGACACAAGAGAATTATGGCAAAAAATCCGCACATGGACAGTAAACGGCGTCATTGAAACATTCAAAAAACTTAGCATTAGTTTCGATTTCGAAGAATCAGAATCAGACCTTTACGATAAAGGCAAAGATATTGTTATGCAAGGTTTGAAAAAAAAGATCTTTCACAAAACAGACAATGGTGCTATTGAAGTTGACCTGGAAAAGGAAGGCTTAGGCAAAAAAATTTTAATCAGAGGCGACGGCACTGCAATTTACATTACTCAAGATATATTTGTAGCCATCAATCGCCATAATAAGGTGAAATTTGATCAGGGTACCTATGTCGTTGCATCAGAACAAGAACATCATTTCAAGGTTCTCTTTGCAATTCTTAAGAAACTTGGTCACGAATGGGCAGATAAATTATATCATCTTTCCTATGGAATGGTTTGCCTTCCCGAAGGAAGAATGAAATCAAGAGAAGGAACCGTAGTAGATGCAGACAATTTGCTGGACGACGTCACAACATTAGCAGCAGAAGAAGTATTAAGCCGCTACAAAGATCTCACTCAAAAAGAAATCAACACAAGAAGCCATGCTATCGCTTTAGCTGCATTACGATTCCAGTTGCTCAACACCAATCCAAAAAAAGATATCACCTTTGATCCAAAAAAATCAATTTCATTTGAAGGCGATACAGGCCCATACTGTTTGTATGTATACGCGCGATGCACCGCCATATTAAACAAAGCAGGCAAACCAGAAGCAAAACCTGATTTCAAACTACTCATCCATCCAGCAGAAGCAGATTTGATTCTTTTGCTCCACGGATACCAAGATACGATTATTTCGTCAGCAGACAACCAGAATCCATCACTCATCACACAATACTGCTTAGACATCGGCCACGCATTCAACACTTTTTACAATCAATGCCCAGTACACGATGCAGAAAGCGACCAACTCAAAGCAAGCAGAAGAGAATTAGTCGACGCCATCCGCAAAACTTTGAAAGACGCATTATCAATTCTTAACATCCAAGTCTTGGAACAGATGTAACTAAGTAACAATTGATTCTAAAGTTGCAACTAATTATCTAGTTGGCGCACGATGGGTTGGGGGTTGCCCCCTACGGGGTAACCCATAGGACGTGCATAGCACGTCCGTCGTGCCGCCAACAAATCTGATACCATTTATTCTTCACCACAATCCTTAAAAGCGAAATATTATTCACCGCCTCATGGCTGAAGAAACTGTTTTAGGTGGAATCGTCGATTTCTTTGGAAGACTTGGATTTTACGATGTTCTGCTTCCGTTCTTACTCATCTTCACAATTATTTACGCAATATTGGACAAAACCTACATTTTAGGAAAAGAAGGTGCATACCCAAGAAGAAATCTAAACGCAATCGTCGCCTTCGTCTCAGCATTCTTATTCATCGCTGCCAAAGAAATGGTAGCAGTTGTCAACCAGGCTGTCGCAAACATTGCAGTTCTTTCTGTTCTCGGAGTATTCTTTTTAGCACTCATCGGATTATTCCACAAAGACGAAGAGCTTGATTTCGCTACAAAACACAACAAATGGTTCATGATTATGACCTCCTTCATGGCTATCGGAATCTTTGTAATATTCCTTCACGCATTAGGCTGGGATTCATTCATCATAAAATTCTTCACTGTCTCAAATTCAGAATTAAGAGATGGAATTTCAGCAGTAATCTTTCTGGCACTCATGGTAGGAGTCATTTACTGGATTAGTGCTGAACCTAAACCAACTCCACCAGCTCCATAGATAACTGTAATTAATTTACTTAATCTACTTGATTTCTTTGCAACACACGAATCAATTGAAACTAATGATACTCACGATTCAAGAATCAAGCAGACATCAAATTCCCAAGTCTGAATCACCACAAATAATATAAAACACAAAATTAAGATTCATTCTATGCACGACTTAATTATTATTGGCGCAGGTGTCACCGGATTTGGAGCAGGAATGTATGCCCGAAGAATGGGATTGTCCTGCTTAGTAATTGGAACTGTCGCTGGCGGAACAATTATTACAACTGATGTCGTCGAAAATTACCCCGGGTTTGAACTTCTCACAGGCCAGGAATTAGCTGACAAAATCATGAATCACGCTCTCAAATTCGGAGTTGAATTTGCCGAAGAAACAGTTCGGAGTATCGAAAAAAAGAAAGAACTCCATTTTGTTGTAAAAACAAAAGAAAAAACATATGACGCAAAAGCAGTATTAATCGCCACAGGAACAAAAGACAGGAAACTGGAAGTACCAGGTGAAGAACAATTCTTCGCAAAAGGTGTGCACACCTGCGCACTCTGTGACGCATACTTCTACAAAGGTAAACATGTCGCAGTAATTGGCGGATCAGACAGCGCAGCAAAAGAAGCCTTATTACTTTCAGAACACGCTGCCCATGTCACCATGATCTACCGCGGCGAAAAAATCAGACCAGAACCAATAAACTATGATCGAGTCCTTGCAAGAAAGAACATATCAATCATCTACAAAACAAATGTTCTTGAAATTAAAGGAGACAAAAGAGTTACCTCAATAATGCTTGACCAACCACACAATGGAAGCAAGGAATTCAAAGTAGATGGAATTTTCCTTGCCATCGGCCACATCCCGCAATCACAATTAGCCATTCCGCTTGGAATCACTCTGAACAAGAAAAGCGAAATCATAATTGACCGCCAATCCCAAACAAATGTCAAAGGCGTATTTGCCGCAGGTGATGTAGCAGACACTGTCTTCAAACAGGCAATTACAGGAGTAGCTGAAGGAGTTGCAGCAGTATATTCTACTTACCAATATTTAGGCAATTGATTCTATTGTTTCTATAATATAGAGCAATATATTTTAGTTAAAATCTTCTATATTATATTCGAAGAGCTTTACAAATAATTATTAAAATTTAAAGCTCTTCATTATAGCTCCATTTGCTCCCATAGATTCGACACTAGAACTCTCAATTAAGCCATTTAGGCACAAGTTATTTAAATGAAGCCATTTAAAAATGCCTCATGAATCGGTATCACAAACAAATGCTTGTAAAACAGCTCGGACCTGAAGGCCAGAAAAAGCTGGGAAACACCACAATTGGAATAGTAGGTGTAGGTGCTTTGGGTTGTGTTGTCGCAGAATTACTATGCAGGGCAGGAGTTAAGAAATTAGTTCTAATTGATCATGATGTTGTCGAAGAAGATAATTTACATCGCCAGTTTCTCTATTGCGAACAGGACATAGGCAAAGTAAAAGTGGAAATTGCAAAAAAGGCATTAGAGCAGATGAATAAAAAAGTAAAAATTCAAGCTTTGGGCCAGCACTTGAGTGAACGCAACTGCGCAAAATTATTGAAAGGCTGCGATATGTTTGTAGATTGCACCGATCACCTGGAAACAAGATTTGCAATGAATTCATATGGCAGGCAGGCAAAAATTCCATGGATATTCGGCGCAATCGCAGGAACTCAGGGACTTGTTTTCACCGTACTATCAGAAGGACCATGTTTTTCTTGTATTTTCGAAAGAGTTCAACAGGGAAAAGATTGTCAGGCTGAAGGAATTTTAGCAACCACAGCTTCAATAGTTGCATCAATGCAAGTTGTTGCATTATTCAGACTAATTACTGAATCAAAAACTGAACCAACCTTATATGTAATTGACACCTGGAATTCAACAACAGAAGCAGTCAAAGTCTCAAAGAAAATAGATTGCACAGGCTGCGCCGGAGAACAAAACCAAAAAAGCAAAGACTCCACATTCTCAGTTGAATTCTGCGACACCCGAGCAGCATACGAAATCAAGCCATCGAAAAATGTTACTTTAGATTTGCATGCAATCAAAAAACACTTCAATGACATCATTGTAGAAACACCAATTGTACTCGTTCTTAGAGTTGAAGGTGAGGAAATAATTGTCCACAACTACGGAAATGTGCTTGTAAAAGAATGCAAAGACATAAAGAAAATCAAGCGCATCGGAGAAAAGTTATATTATTATAGAAGCAAATAGTTTCTGGAAACACTTGATTGTTGTCTCGTATGCAACCACTAAATCGACCATAACTATATAAATTCACAAATCTTTTTTCCCTCTGAGGTGGTTTTGATGGAAGCATTAAAAGAATGTTGTAGAAAACACCGTGATTGCGCAGCGTTGCCTATACGAATTGTATTTGGCCTGTTCTTTGTAGTTCACGGTTATATGAAAATAAGTACTATGCCTGGATTCTCAGACATGTTAGCTGGTCTCGGATTTCCAATGCCTGTAGCTTTGGCATGGATTGTAAGTCTTGTAGAACTTTTAGGTGGACTTGCATTATTAGCTGGATTATGTGTTGAATTAGCAGGTTTACTACTGTCAATTGTGATGCTGGTAGCAATATTTACTGTAACTGGTTCAATGGGTTTCCTGGCACCGGGCGGATACGGACTAAATCTGCTAGTCATCGCTGGTCTTTTGTCAGTTATGATGTCAGGAGCTGGAAAATGCAGTCTTGAATCAAAGATGTGCGGAAGCTCTGGCTCAACTTCAATGAAGTCGCCAGCTAAGGCTTCAGCTTCAAAGAAAAAGAGAAGATAAACTTTTTTTCTTCATTTTTTTCTTTTTTTGTTTTATTTTAATTTTTTTTGTTTAGTGTTCCTAATTTACATTCATAAATATCATTCAATGTATGTTCTAATTTATAGAAATGTTTTTATAAAGTCAGACCACTATGATGCAAAGGGGAAAAAGAGGTGGATCTTAGATAATACCCGGCTAGATATTCTTTACGATGAACTGACAGTTATGCTAAAAGCAAAGTGATTAATATCTGCGGGGATATCCGACAGCAACATGTCTGGTGGCGGATCTGATAACCATACCCTGATGGCGCTATGGTTTATGCTGGGAATCATCATCATAGTATACTTCATGCTTCCTTCATTTGAACCTCTTTCTTCAAACACCAGCTGCCCTACAATAGATGGCAACACTAATTCAACATTCAAGATCACATATTTCTATTCTTTAAATTGCACCATGTGTACAGCTCAGGCAGCAATTTTGAAAACAACAGCTGAAAAACAAAACATTTTACTCCATAGTTACAATATAGACACATGCAAAACAAATTCAACAAAATATCAAATTACTACAACTCCAACTATGATTTTCTCAAACAAAGGAAAAGAACAAAAGATTCCAATATTTTTACCCAAAACAGCCATCAGGATAATAATGTGCGCCATGGGAGGTAAATGCATATGAGTCACACCGCAACCATCAAGCACTGGACTCGCTACGGAATCCTTGCCTTTGTAGCCCTCCTGATTTGGAACTTCAAATTATACATTTACATATCTAAACTTGCAATGTCAAGCCAAACAAATTTCCGCTTGTTCCTGACTGGACTAATTGGAGCAGCTATTATTGTTGTATATATAGCAACATTTTTCTCGGATTACATTTTCATGTGCGTCTGGTTTGAGAATCAGTTAATTTTCTTTGGTCAGTGTTTAGCAACTATAGGAATCATATCAGGTATTATATTTGGATTTTCTATATATGTGATTGTAGGCTGTTTAATTGGAGTTATCGCATCAGTATGGGCTCAAGGGAAGAGAGGCTGGTGATTGCCGAACAAAGTGAACATAGAGTGAACGACGTCATAGAAATTTCAAGATCGATTTTGTAAACCAAAATTTCTAGGACCTCAAAAAAGCGCAGCTTTTTTGAAGTGAGGCAATCAAATTTTAGTTATTACAAGTGAAGCAATCAAAACAAGAACAAGTAACCACTGCAACCAGAACCTTTTGTTTCTCAGAAACTAAACAAAAAAAACAAAAATCAGTCAAACAGCTGCTTATACTCAGGCACAACATCCTCAGTAAACTTCTTCATTCCTTCAAGAGTCTTTGAATGATTCAAAGCTTCAGCAAGCACTGAAAATGGAACCGTCGCAATATCTGCTCCCACTTCCGCCAACTCACGAAGCTGCCTCACATTTCGAACACTAGCAGCAAGCACCAATGTGTCTATTTCATAATTATCAAAAATACTCACAACACTGGAAACCATATTGACACCACTCACAATACCATCATCATCAACCTTTTTTCCAGCATGCGCAACTCCTTCCTCAGGGAAGTAATCATATTTACCACCTGCAATTCCAGCTTTATGCCGTAACAAATCATCAGTTCGTCCAGCAAAGGGACTCACATAAGCCGCTCCGGCCTTCGCAGCCAGCAAAGCTTGAATCGGACTCTGAACCAAAGTCACATTCACCGACATTTCTTCATCAGCCAGTGTTCGAATAGCTCTCAATCCATCAAACATATTATTTTTCCCATCCATAGATGGATTAATCGGAATTTTTATAACAACATTATTTTTAATTTTATTAAAGAGCTCGTGCAACTTCCGTCCTTCTTTAACCATCTGGTCATACGTATTTCCAATAACTTCAAGACTGACAGGCAAATCACCCGCAGCCGTACAGATTTTAGAAATATATTCTTTCAGGTTTCCCCCATGCTTTGCATGAGCTGCCTTAATTAAACTCGGATTAGTTGTAATCCCATCTACTATTCCCCATGAAATTGCCGTCTTAATCTCATCAATATCCGCACTGTCTATGAAAATATCCATTTAATCACCATAAGAAAGCAGAAAACCAACATTTAAGTATTTTTATATGCTCCAGACGATACAAAACAACATTTTTAAATATTGTTCATCCTTTTTATTCCCATGCCACCGAAAACAGGAGACAAAGTAACGATTGAAACCAAAGATACAAGTTACACAGGAATCCTGATGCCTTCTGCAACAAACTCAACCGTTGTCAAATTAGACAGCGGCTACAATATTGGAATTGACAAACACAAAATAAAGAAAATAAAAGTTACAGAAAAGTACACAGAAAAAAGGGAAAAGACAAAATCCCAGAACAAAAAACTAACAACCAGCAAAAAGCCAAAAATAGTCATCCTTCACACAGGCGGAACAATCGCTTCTAAAATTGATTACAGAACCGGCGCAGTTGTAGCCAGATTCTCACCTGAAGAAATTGTTGCAATGTATCCTGAACTTACTGAACACGCAGACATTGAATCAAGATTGATCTCAAACATTCTCTCAGAAAATTTAAGATTTGTTCACATGGAGAACATCGCAAAAGAGATTCAAAAAGAGTTACAGAAACCAATCAAAGGCATCATCATTACTCATGGAACCGACACCATGACATACTGCACTGCAGGCATGAGTTTCATGGTTCAAAATCCTCCCATCCCGATTATTTTCGTGGGCGCACAAAGATCATCAGACAGGGGCAGCTCAGACGCCCCTATAAATTTGCTCAGCGCCGTCCACTTCATCATAAATTCAGATTTCAAAGGCATTGCTATCTGCATGCATCATACTTCTGATGACAAACAATGCGCAATCCTTCCAGCAGCAGCAACTAGAAAAATGCATTCTTCAAGACGCGACGCATTCAGAGCAATAAACAAAAAGCCCTATGCATTAGTCGATTTCCCTTCAGGAAAAGTTAATGTAATCAGCCCATGGAACAATAGCAACAAGCCATGTTCAATAAAACCCACTCTCCACCAGAAAATTGGATTAATCAAATGCCATCCAAACATGCATCCTGAAATCTTCAAAGCGTACTCAGGATACAAAGGCTTAATCATCGAGGGTACAGGTCTCGGCCACGCCCCAATCGAAGACATCAAAGGTGGTGGAACCTCAAATTCTCAGATTAAAAAAGAAATTGCAGCCCTCATCAAAGGAGGCACAGTTGTTGCTATGACAACTCAAACCATTTACGGCGCAGTGCAGATGCATGTATATTCCCCGGGCCGGGCACTCCTTGATCTTGGTGTTATCCAGGCAAAGATGCTCCCGGAAGTTGCATTCATGAAACTCGCGTGGCTGCTGAAAAATGCGAAAAAGCAGGAAATAGCACAGTTCATGGACATAGATCTGGCAGGAGAGTTATGTTACAAAATTGAAGACGACACATTCCTTAAATAGCATCAATAACCAATCACGAACATGATCAATTACAAAAAACTAGGCCTCAAATGCGGACTTGAAGTCCACCAGCAACTCAACACAGGAAAATTATTCTGTCCCTGCCCTTCAGAATTAAACGAAAATCAACCAGAATTTACAATCCAAAGATATCTCAAAGCAAGTGCAGGAGAATCAGGGGAAATTGACATTGCAGCAAAGCATGAAATGCTGAAAAACATTCATTTTATCTACGAAGGTAACATAGACACAAGCTGCCTTGTTGAACTCGACGAAGAACCTCCTCATCATCTAAACAAAGCAGCTCTCAAGAATTGTTTAATGCTCTGCAAATTGTTCAAAATGCATCCATTAGACGAAATTCATGTAATGAGAAAAGTCGTAGTAGACGGCTCAAACACATCGGGATTCCAGAGAACCGCACTAGTCGCACTACACGGCACCGTCCCAGGCAGCAAAATAAAAATCGACACTCTTTGCCTGGAAGAAGACGCTTGCAGAAACTCAGGAGAATCTGAAAATGCAAGAAAATTCAGATTAGACAGGCTCGGCATTCCGCTTCTTGAAATTGCAACAGCACCAGATATCACTTCTCCAATTGAAGCGCAGCAAGTTGCCTCATCAATCGGCACCGCACTCAGAAGTCTTCCAGATGTAAAACGCGGAATTGGTACAATCAGACAAGATGTCAACGTCTCAATTAAAGGTGGCAACCGTGTTGAAATCAAAGGCGCTCAAGATTTGGAACTCATTCCAACAATAATAGAATATGAAATGCAACGTCAGTCAATTCTATTAGGCATTGCAAAAAAATCTGCTAAAATTCTAAAATCTCCAGAACCGACAATGAAAGATCTCACAAAATTATTTCAAAAAACAGCTTCAAAGCTTATCAAATCAAGTCTTGATCAGAAGAAAGGAGTATTTGGAATCCAAATACCAGGAGCAAAAGGTATTCTTGGCACCGAACTCCAACCCAACAAACGCATTGCAACAGATATTTCAGAATACAATGCAGTAATTCATGGAGTTAAGGGGCTTCTTCATGGCGACGAACTTCCAAATTATGGAATCACAGAATCTGAAGTTTCTGAAGTAACTAAGAATCTGGGTTGCAACTCAACAGACTCTTTTATTTTAGTCCTAAGCACCAAAGAAAAAGCGCAATTACTTTTAGCTTCAGCGTGGGCACGATTGCAACAACTTTGTTCAGGGGTTCCGAAAGAAGTACGCAAGGCAAATCCTGATGCCACATCATCTTTCCTGCGACCAATGCCTGGCTCAAACCGCATGTACCCTGAAACCGACTTGTCACCGATAAGAATAGATCCAAAAGAATTCAAATCACTTAAAACTCCAGCTCTTGTTTCAGACATAAAAAAGCAATTAACTAAACAAGGATTATCAGAAGATCTCGCAAACCTCCTAATAAGGGAATCAAAAGTTGATATTTTTAACACAGCACTCAAATCCTTCACCTCACTCAAACCAGCGTTCATTGTTGACATTCTTGTATCAATACCAAGAGACGTAAAGCGCACCCATCACATTGACACAGAAAAAATTACAGACAACACATTCCTCACGATTCTCAAAGCATTAGACTCACAAGAAATAACAAAAAATGCAGTCCCAAATTTATTTGAAAAAGCCATCAAAGGTCTAGACATTTCTCAGGAAATTTCCAAACAATCAGACAACATAATCACAGGCAAAGAGATTGAAAACACACTTCGCCAGATAATTAAAGATCATCCAGGTGTATCAGTAGGTGGAATCATGGGTCTTGCAATGAAAAAATTTGGAAACGCTGTCCCAGGATCACAAATCGCTACACTATTGAAAAAGTTGATGCCATGAAAGTCCAAGCATATGTTTGCAGAAATTGCAATAAAAATTACAAACCACATCCAGTAAAATATCACTGCAGTTGTGGAGGAAACCTGGACATAAAATATGCTGGAAAAATTCTACACAAAACCTGGCAATCAATAAGAAAAAATCCGGCAGGCCAATGGAGATATCATTATTTCTATCCAGATATTCCAAAAGTCAACCAAATTACATTCCACGAAGGCAACACGCCATTACTTCCAGCCCAAAAGGGAAAAATATTTCTCAAATGTGAGCACATAAGCAACACCGGTTCATTCAAAGACCGCGGTTCAACAATAGAAGTCTCAAAAGCAGCCCAACAAAATGCAAAGCACATAGTCCTTGCATCTACTGGTAATATGGCATCATCAGTAGCATCTTACGCAGCTCAGGCTGGAATTACTGCCACCGCTGTCCTCCCGTCTTATCTGTCAAAACAGAAAGAGGCAATGATAAAAAGATTCGGAGCTCACATTCAAAAAGTAAAAGGAGATTACACAGAAGCCGCAAAAAAAGCAATAGCACTAGCACACAAAAATAGATGGTACTTATGCGGCGACTACGCATATAGAAGTGAAGGAGAAAAAGGAGTTGCCCTTGAAATATTCGATCAACTGGATTCACTAAACAAAGAAACCAAAACAATTACCCTTCCAATAGGTAATGGCACCCTGATCTCAAGCACATGGAGAGCATGTATTGAACTGCAGCAAGCTGGCTTACTGAATAAACTTCCAAAACTGATTGGTGTCCAGGCAAAAGAATGTGCACCAGTAGAGCAAGCCTGGAAAAAATACAAGCGCTCACGCATTATAGATATTGAACCAGTCTACCCACACACAAAAGCTACTGCAATTGCCTGCGGGGATCCCTCTGACGGAGACAGAGCAATAGAAGCAATAATAGAAAGTAAAGGATTCATAATTTCAGTATCAGACAAAGAAATGCTCAAAGCTAAACAAATTCTTGCCCAAACAGAAGGCATAGATACTGAGCTTAGTGGAGCAGCCTCCTTCGCAGCCTGGCAACACCATCAGCTTCCAACAGTATGCGTTATTACTGGTCACGGCTTGAAGGAAAACCTTCACTAAACAATGCTTCAGGTTACTTAGTTTCTAGGCAACCAGAAACTAAATATCAACAATAAACACTGAAAACATTTATATAAGCCTGTAAAAGCCTTCAAAAACCATGAGCAATGAAATCTTACAGTTTAAGCTTAAAAAATTCGTAAAGCACTTAGAGCCTATTAAAGGTAGGCATACTGAACTAGTCTCAGTTCTAGTCCCTGCTGGATACGACATAAACAAGGTAACCCAGCAATTATTTGAAGAACAGGGAACTGCCTCAAACATCAAATCAGCCACCACCAGAAAAAACGTAACCACAGCATTAGAAAAGATGATGCAGCAGATAAGAATTATTGGCCGAACCCCGCCTAATGGTCTGGCAATTTATTCAGGCAACATTTCAGAACAGGAAGGAAAAAATGATTTCCAGGTCTTTGCTATTGAACCTCCCATTCCTCTGAAGCAGAAAATTTATCGCTGTGACAAAACATTTGTTTTAGAACCATTAATAGAAATGCTCCAAAGCAAGGACATTTATGGCCTGGTTGTCATGGACCTCCGCGAAGCAACCATCGGTGTGCTTAAAGGAAAAACTATTGAAGTGATTGCCAAGACATCTTCATATGTACCAGGAAAACAAAAGGCAGGTGGACAGAGTGCCCAGAGATTTCAGCGAATTAGAGAAGGAGCAGCCAAAGATTTCTACAAAAAAGTTGCCGATCTCATGCAGGAACATTTTTTATTCATGGAAAATCTGAAAGGAATTATTGTCGGCGGACCAGGCCACACAAAACACGATCTGGTAGAAAAAGGTTACATCCAGGACCAAGTATTCCGTAAAATAATTGGCATGAGAGATGTTGCATACACTGACGAATCAGGTTTACAGGAACTCTTGGAAAGGTCAGAAGATCTTTTAGCTGAAGAAGAAGTAGCTAAAGAAAAAAAAATCATGGGAGATTTTTTCAGACAGCTGAGAGAAGACATCTCAAAAATTGCATATGGTCTGGAACATGTGAAACAGGCACTAAGCATGGGTGCAGTTGAAACCCTCCTTCTTTCAGAGTCATTAAGTGAAGAACTCACAGAAGAATTAGAAACCTCTGCAAAAAAATACAACACCACAGTTAGAATTATTTCCACTGAAACAAGGGAAGGCATCCAGCTAAGAGATATTGGTGGAGCAGCAGGCATCCTTCGTTACGCTATTGGCATTTAGATTCTAAGCAACCAGAAACTTAAGATACAATTCTTAAATATTTTCAAATCCATATTTAAGAGCTACTATGGACCGATCGGGATTCATCGAGGCGTTAGCCGAGATGTCAGGGTAACTTTGTTACCCTGAATGTTCAAATCCTGATTAAGAAATGTTATGGACCGATCGGGATTTGAACCCGAGGCCTCGCGGCTGCCAGCCGCGCGCTCTTCCGGCCTGAGCTATCGGCCCATTATGGTTTTGAATTGTAGGTTTTGTTTAAAACGGTTTTCTTTTAAACTTCATACAAAAAAGAACTAATAACTAAAAAATAAAATGGGCCCGCCCGGATTCCCTAAAAACCCCTAGTGTAATGCAAACAGGGGTTTTGGGGCACAGAAAATCGTAAAACGATTTTCTGTTGCGAACTGGGGACCCAGTTCGAATAATAATACTTAAGATGGATAGAAAAATAAAAATGGGCCCGCCCGGATTCGAACTGGGGACCTACGCCTTGTAAGGGCGTCGTCATAACCAACTAGACCACGAGCCCAATGTAATGAAGATTTACAGTAGGAGTTTTATAAACCTTTTTGTTATGGAACATGATAAAAGAACCAAACACTTCCTTTAAATATATTTAAAAATCCAGATTTATTTACCAGAGCATGGTGGATGTTTATATATGCCGAAAAGTCATAAGGAAAATCCCCCTTTCTGAACTTCACCGTTATCTCTCCAATAAATCATACTCAATTTGGGTGGACATTACCGACACAGAATCAGCGGAATTCAATCAGATTGTCAAACTGTTTAACATCCATCATCTAGTAGTTGAAGACCTAAAGAGCACAAATCAGCCTGCCAAGATAGAACAATTCGATGACTGGACATACATAGTAATGTATGGCATTCGGGATAACAACACACTGTACCACGATATCCAGCTTAACTTCATCTTTGGAAAAAATTTCACAATTTCAATTCATAAAGAATCGAATGACGCATATGGTGAACTAAAAAAAGAAGAAACACGACTGCACGCTACTCTCAATAAAGGATCTGCATTCATGTTGCACAATTTGATTGACACCGAAGTAAATCATTATTTTCCGGCAATTGATGTTCTTGAAGACAAAATTGAAGAAATTGAAGCAAAAGTGCTGGCAGGAAGACAGGAAAACTTTACACCAACTCTGTTTGAACTAAAAAGGCAGCTTTTAGCTCTCAGAAAACAGCTCACAAGTTTCAGAGACATCTTCAACAATTTTGTCCATCCAGGTTACAAATTTATTCCAGCATCAGCAACCGTCTTTTTCAGAGACCTCTACGACCACATTCTCCAACTTAACTCTTTAGCTGACACCCAGAAAGAAACCATTCTCAGTATTATTGAAGTTCAGTTATCAATAGTATCTAATCGAACTAATGATGTAATGAAATTTCTTACAATAATCGCCACCATACTTTTACCCATGACAGCAATTGGTGCAGTATATGGCATGAACTTCAAATACATGCCTGAACTGGAATACGAATACGGTTATTTCATTGTAATGGGAATAATTGCAGCAGTTACTATCACAATGCTTATCTATTTCAAAAAGAAAAAGTGGGTTTAATTCATCAGCTATAGTGGAAAGCATATATTATTAATACAAAATTCCTCCACTATATCCGAAGAGCTTTACAAATAAGTATTAAAATTTAAAGCTCTTCGTTATATTTCTAAGATTTTCATTAAAAAAGGATTTACTCAGTTCACAAAGCATCTCTCTTTGTTGTTTCATTGTAAACCAAAAATCTGCATTCTGAATAACATCAAAGTGAGAATCAACTCCCAGTTCAAGATTCTGCTGATGAAGATTAAGCCCCTCTTGGTAAATGTGCTCATCTGAACTGCCGCAGCTAATCCCAATTTTACTCTTTATTTTCTTGTTCATCGCATTGTGCTGAGTAAGATCCTCAAAAAAAGTCTTGGATACCTCATGAATCTTCCCATCTACAGACACAGAGCATACTCTGTGAGTAGCCAATTCATAGAGCTGAACTTCATTAAATTGCTTATCAACATACTGCCTAAGGTCAACCGCCGGACTTATAGCAAACAATCCATCACTTCTATGCTTTTGACAGTAAGCAAGGCAAACAGTTCCCCCAATTCCATGTCCTAATTGCCCAATTTTACCATGTTTTTGAGCAGCATGCGCAACACACGCTTCCAGGAATCCAGTAACCTTTGAAACCGTTGTATCTTTATCAATAGGAAACCGCAACATATAAACAGTATATAAAGATGCCAATTTAGAAGCTATCGCCGCATACAAACTATTTTCTTGATTAAAGAAATCAGGCACTATTATTATGGTTCCTTCAGATGAAGATCCCATAATCTCAGCCTCAAATTTTTGTCCTGAGCGAGTTTCAAGTTTAATCATCGCAAAGAGTGAGAATTATAAACAGCTATAAATGTTCCCTTAGTAAGTGATTTTTAGTTTTTAGTTCAAGTGTTAGAACTCACATCACAAAAATTAGTACTACACCAGAGACAATTTACAACCACCTGGTCAATTAATTTTATATATGCTCAAACTCTGATATTAATTACAAATTAACTACAATAAAACAAAACAAACAGCGAGGAGGGAAGTTAAAGTGTTAGACAACAAAATTAGTTCTATAAAAAGAGGTGCTATTGTTGCAGGTTTAAGTGTTGCAAGTGCTTTAAGCGCTTACGGCCAGGAAACAGCAACAACTAATTTAAACTTAGTTAGCCGAGAAGTCCAAGTTGGCGGCCAGAAGTTGTACGTAATACCATTTAAAGGTATTCATGATGCACACGGAATTTCGTACGAATACAGAAATCATCCGCCAATGGCAGACCATGTTCAAGGTGACAAGTTTACAAATTTGATTGACAGAGTCTACGGAAACCGATCATGGCGCGCAGCTTTTTTGCTAAGTAATGCAAAAGATCTCGAAGAATTCGTTGATCCAAAGACAGGCAAAATAAAAGAAGGCTTAGAACCATGTGTTAAAACATATCTTGCAATCAGAAATTGCGACGAACAGATAATTGTGTTCCCAATTACTGATGCAGAGCTTGGTTTAGACATGAACGCTCAGCCAATGACTGTAATGCGATGGAAAAAAGCAGTTGACCTTAGCGGAATGAAAATTTCAGCAGGATTGGGCAACGGCTATGACCAAAACGGAAACTGGATTCTTGATCTGGAAGAGCTTGCATCACTTAACAAAGACATAGATGCTGATGGAGACGGTCACGGAAGCGAAAGGGAATTATACACTTTCGTTGCTGGAAGACAATTCCAAATGTCTCAAAGAGACATTGAAAAGTTGATGCGATCTCAATTCGTAAGTGGTCTTGATTACCAACCTATGGCTCTAAGTCCGCTTCAGAATGGCGAACGTAAAATCTCAATGGGACCTGGTTCAGTTGACGAAATGCTTGGTTTAGGAATAAAAGTTGCATACCTTGCAGCATTCCAAAAATCAAAATTCGGAGACAATGAACAGGAAGCTATGAGAGCAGTCGAAGGTGCAGAATTAATCCAAGACAGATACAAAATTGGATGGAGCATTATTCGGGAAGGACACCGCTACAATGTCATCATTGACGACAAGAGAGAACTAGCAAAAACAGATGCAATGATGAGAAACCTTGAAACATTGAGAAGAACAGCTGAAAGATACGATGTTGCAAAAGGAGCAGAACCTAAAGACGGATTCCTTGATGCGGCTGAAGCTAAAGCAATGTTGAAAGATATAGATGGTGCTAACGGTTCAACTCCTGACGGCAAAATCGATATTGAAGAAATTGCAGCAAGTTTGTTAAGATAGATACAAAAAAACAAGTTATACAAGGAAAGTCATAGAAATTTTGTTACTAAATCGGTAACTCAAAATTTCCAGGACACAAAAAATCCATTTCGATTTTTTAGTGGCCTAAAAATAGAAGGCTAACAAACCACAAACCAAAAAGCTTTCCTTTTATGACAAAGTTTTTTTTATTTATTCATTTATTTTTTATTTCTTTTTTCATTTTTTATTTATTTATAGATATTTTAT
>CAZNVD010000001.1:80595-88829 GCA_964576505.1 uncultured Methanosarcinales archaeon | reverse complement strand
CTTATAGTTGATTTATCTAAAGTCATGAATTCAGTTTGTTTGAATTGTTGCAATTTTGTGATCTGGCTAAGATGACCTTTCTGGGTTTCTCTCAGGTATGCCATGAGACCGCCGGCTGCGGAGATTGCAAGAGGATTGTTTTCGAAACCAAATGGTTCCAGGTTGAGAACACCGAAATGATTCAGGAGCAAACTGTGAGCATAGTGGAATGAGAAGACTCTGTCTTCATATGGAGTTGCGTGGGCTGCATTTGTGTCTGGTGGAAGTTTGAGATCTTTTGGATAAATAATTTCTGCGGGTTCAAATCTTGTGATTTCATGTTGGACTTGAGCGAAATTTGGGACACTGGTTGCTATGAAGAGTCCGGTGGAGATGTCTGCTAAAGCAATTCCGTAGTGACCTTCTTTTGTAATTGACATGATGTAATTATTTGTTGATTGGTCTAATAATGAGGGGATTGTGATTGTTCCGGGCGTTATGACTTTGACTACTTCTCTTTTTACTACTCGGCCTTTTGCTAATTTTGGATTTTCGACTTGCTCGCAGATGGCGATTTTGTAGCCTTTGTTCATCATCTTTGGAAGATATTGTTCCAAGCTTTGATATGGGATTCCGGCTAATGGAACTCCGCCTCTTTGTGTGAGGGTGATGTTTAGTTCTCGGGCTGTGATTTCTGCGTCTTCATTGAACATTTCATAGAAATCACCCATTCTGAAGAAGATGACACAGTCTGGGTAGAGTTTCTTATTTGTGTAGAACTGCTCCATAGCTGGAGTTACTCTTGGCTCATCCATCAAATTGACCAGCTTTTATACAGATAAAAAGGTTTCTGTGCCACAGGTTGAGATCCTTAAGTTTCTGGTTGCTTAGAAACTAGAATCATAAGTTGACATAAAAAAGAATTTATCGTATTTTATCCTTGTCTGTTGATTCTGGAGCAGGTTGATTTTCATGCATCTTGTCGAGGTCAATTCTAAGATTCATTAAGTCGCTAATATCATTTTTATTGAATTGATATACTTTATCCGAATAATCTGGACTGGTTGATGGCGTTTTTTGATTGCAATGCTGGTATAAAGATGTGCATAATGACAAAAGCAAGATTCTGCTTCCAATTTTCTTTCCAGCATAGAATGAGAATTTTGCACATTTGTTTACGAATTTAGAGCAATATTTATTGTACAAATTCATGATGCCAGAAATAGGTGGAGATATTACACTTCCTGCTATGTCACTTGCAATTATTAATGGAACAGCAACTCCAAAAAACACAGTGTAAATACTACTAATGTATAATCCCTTTGCAATATATAAAGGAAGAAGGCAGGTGTGTTTAGCTACTGAGACAGCCAAATCTGAATCTGTACTGTTAGAACTGTGTAGCTTGTTTTCAAGAGTCATAACCTTTTTCGGCTTGGTTGGGTTTATAAAGTTTTCTTTTATTAATTACTAGAGAGTGGTTATTTTGGAAATTCTTCAAGATATAATTCTGTGGCTTCTTTGAGATTATTTACTGCTTCTTCAATAGAGTGTCCTTGGCTTACTGTGCCTACTTCAGGACATGTTGCAACATACATATCTTCTTCTTTTTGGGCTTTAGCTCTGAAAATAGTCATTTGCTTAATGTATGCTGTGAAATTTATAAATGTTGTATAATTATTTGACTTTATGGAAGAAGAACACTATTATGAAGAGCCTTCTTGGAAGAAGCATGTACCTACTATTCTAAGTATTGTACTTATTGTTTTGATTGTCACATATATTGTATCATCTGGAATATCTTATCGAATTGTTAGCCTTGTTAATAGCTATCCCTTGGATAATGGAGAGTTCAGGGTTGCAAATGAAACAATTAGATTCGATGAATCAATAGTTGCTCAGTTACAAAGTGATTATGTGGATGATTATGGTGATGAAGAGGTGTGGTGCTTAACGGGAGAAGGTAATTTGATTAATTCTGTGTTTTATCCTGTGATTAAAGATAAAGATGTAGTTCATGTGACTTATGAAGGGTGTCCCGGGGAAACTTTGGTTGTCGCTCATTCGCATCCGTTTTATGATTGCAGACCAAGTGAACAGGATTGGGCGAGTTTCAAGGCATCAAAATCTCCTTTCATGGGTATAATGTGTGGAAAGAATAGGATTGCGTTGTTTGGAAGGTGACTATTCTATTTATTCTTGTAACCTGAATCTTTTGTTTCATAAGATTCATGATTCTTTTGATACTTTTGTTGCGCAGATTGGTTGTCGGCATTTGCTATTTTGCTACATGAACAATATGACAATGCAATAATTAAACCGACTAGACCTAAGCAGCCCATACCGCAACAGCCGTTTGCTAGCGATTCACCTGGCTCTTTTTCATCGTATTTATTTGAAAATATTGTTGGCATGTATTTGGCATCTTGGGCTAATTAATAAGATTAACTCAGGCTCGAAATCCTTTAATACTTCTTTATTTTTATGACTTTAATGAAACAAATCATTATTGTAAGATCTGATCTCAAAATGGGCAAAGGGAAGATGGCAGCTCAAGTTGCGCATGCTTCTGTTGATGCGACGCTTAAAGCAGGGGCCGACGTCATGAAGGAATGGCGCAAAGATGGGATGGGGAAAATAGTTGTTAAAATTGAGAATCAAGATAAGTTGTACAAATATATTCAGCACGCGAAGGATGCTGGGTTGATTACCGCGATTATTTCTGATGCTGGTCGAACTCAACTTGAACCTGGGACTGTAACGTGCGGAGCGATTGGACCTGGTGATGATGAGAAAATAGATAAAATTTGTAAAGATTTGAGTTTGATGTGATTTGATTGTTTCTATTTAGTTATTAATTTTTTTTTACTATTATTTTTATCTCTAGTTTTTAGTTCCAAAGATGTATATGTATTGCCAAAGAAGTCCTTTTTGCCGCTGAACTTCGACATCAAATCTTGCTTCGCCAAATAATTCTCTAATCATTGAGTCGCTTTCCAGCCATTCGCAATTTGGAAGCATCCAGAAGAATCTGTCATATTCCATGAAAGCGATTTTCCCGCCTTTTGGGAGAACTTTTGAGATAGCTTTGAGAGCGATTTTTACGTCTTTGATTGTACTTGATTGGCCAACTGAAACTACTGCGTCAACAGATTTGATTTCTTTTGGAATGCTTGTTAAATCTCCTACTTTCATAATCTGGACATTTGGATAGTTTCGAAGTCTTCTTTGGGTGAGCTGGAGATCCCAATCTCCACTGTCGAGAGCAATGACTACGCCTTTTTTACCTACGTTGTTTGCAAGTGTTTTAGTCATTGTTCCTACCTGACAACCAAGCTCAAGAACTTTTTGTTGCTTTATGTTGCCGAGAAACATTGTAACTTGGGCAGCCTTGCTTTTTGGAATGAATATGTTTTCGTAAATTAGACCGAGATAAGCGAGAGCATTTTGAATGACTTCGTCAGTTTTTGGAGAGTGGATTGCGAGGAATAAAACATATATTGGAATTGCTAAAAGTACAAAGGAAAGTGAAGTTCTGAATAATAGAGGGGCATCTGGCGTTAATATCAGCCATGAAGCGATTATTGCTAGTTGAGCGATCACTAAAATTACAGGTCCAACTTTTCCGAAAGGCACTTTGAATGTTCTTTCAAGTTTTGGCTCTTTGAATCTTAATACTGTTACTGCGAGAATTACTGGAGTCATCATTATGAAAATAAGCGGGATGAGAAGCTGAAGAAGGGTTCTATAGCCCGAACCATTGAATGCGAGGAGGATGAAGAAAGATGAAATAATTGTCTGGAATGCGATTGCTTTATGCGGGGTGCCGAAGACTTCATGGATTTCGTGAAATGCTTTTGGAAGCAATTTGTCTCTTGCAAGGGCAAGGAGAAGTCGGGGCATGGTAACAATCCATGAGGCAGCTGAACCAATGATTGCTAAATATGTTATGAGTTTGATTGCGGTTACTGCCCATGCACCATATATTGCCTTACCAAGTTCTACAAATGGAGCATTGAATTGCCCGAATTGGGATGCGGGGATAACACCTAATGATGCAATGACCAATGACATAACAAGAATGAATATTGCAAGGGTTGCATACATCAATGCTTTTGGGATCAATTTTTGAGGATCTTTAGTTTCTTCGGCAAGAAATGTTACAGATTCGTGACCAGTAAATGTTTCTGCAATGAAGAAAATAGTTACGAAAATCAGTGGAAGCTGTTCAACCAAGTATGATGGAGAGAAGAAAGAGGTTAAATTTGATAATTGAATTTGGGGAATAGCTGGAATTACTATTGCAAGTATGATGAATATGGTTGTGCAAGAGAATGCAGTTAGGACGCTGGAGGATATTTTAATGCCTCGGTAGGCGATGAAATTGAATACGCAAAGTAAAAGAAGACAAATAATTGTTTTTGTAACTGAAAGTGAGAATAATTGGTGAACGGCGTATTGGTCTGCAGGAAGTAAATAATCTATGGCGGCAACTATGAGCATTGCGGCTGTTACATTACCTACAATCCATGAGATCCAACCAACAATGAAAGCAGTCAGTGTACCGTATGCATGTTTGCAATATTCGTAAATTCCACCGGCATGTGGATAGATCGAGACAAGTTCTGCGATGCATGCTGCAGTGTACATTGAACAAATTCCTAGTACTAGCCAGGCGAGAATTGAAGCGTTGCCTGCGATTGCAGCTCCTACTGCTGGTAAAAAGAATACTCCTGAACCCATAACTGAAGTAATAGTAATTAGAATTAAACTTCGTAAACCGAGAACTCTTTGTAAATCACCCATTTTTGTTTTGTAAGAAGATTATGCTTTTTTTAAACTTGAGCTTTTTATATGGATGTTTTATGTTGTTATTTTTTAGTGATACTTTAGCAAACTTTAAAAGAGGGAGCCCGAATTTACAAATTGGTTTGAAGAGAAATGATTGAAGACAAAGATACTACTATAGATAGTAAACTGGAACAAAAATTGAATTTTCTGCTTTCTGATGATAATTATGTTCAAGAATATGCCTCATTTACTGATGGTGGGGTTGCTTCTGTGTGCATGGCAGCTAACAAACATGGTGAGAGGATTGCAGTAAAAATGGCTCGTGCTAGTGAGAGTCCTGATGATTATAATTTTAATGTAGAAACTCTTGCATACGAAGAAAAAATTTTAGGTATGCTTCCTTTTAATTCCAATTTTGTGTACTATTTGGGATCAGGAACAGTAGATGGCAAATTGTTTCTTGCTTTTGAGCCTCTTGCAATTGAGTGTCCTCAGCTTAATGGTTCAGTAGCCCGGGCAATTAGTGTTGTGAGCGTTCTTGCTTTGACTCTTGATTTTCTGCACAAGAAAGGTTATTGCCATCGAGATGTTAAACCTGAAAATATTCGAGGAAGAACTGCTTCTGGAGTAATGCAACCTGTTCTTATTGATTTTGGAAGTTGTGCTCCACTCGATATTGGAATAACTCCTGTGGAAATAAGATTTTATTCTGAAACAGTGAGTCCTCATGCAACACCACCTGAAATAATTGAATTAATCGGATGTCGAAAAGATAGAGATATAAATATAAAACGAGATGTGTTTGGACTTGGCTGTGTTTTGTATAAATTGTTGACTCATGAAGATCCCTATGATTTTAAAAAAAATGAGGATGGACATGACGATGCGATCTATTGTCCATCAAGTCAGCTTGAGATTCGGGCAAAGAATTCTCATGTGTCTGAGCGACTTGAACAAGTGGTTAGGTTGAGTCTTGAAGTTCTGTCACAGCGTTTGGATATGGAGAGTTTCTATTGCGAACTTTCTGATTGTCTTAGAGATTATGAACAGTAGAAACTATTTTTTATAACGGGGAATGTAAGTTTTTAATTTAAACTTTTACATTCCCCGAACATAGTGGAGAAATTCTATATTAATAATCTATGTTCTCCACTATAATTCTATAACTCATGAAGAATTGCCTGTTTTAATTCTTTGCCTTGCATTGATTTTCCTTTCTGGGAAATTTTGCCTGATGTGACAAAGAGTAATGGAAGCTGGTGCTTTTGGGCTAAAAGATATGCTGCGCTGAGGTCGCCTATTGAATTACTTTTTTTGTTTTTTGCGATGCAAAAGAATGGAATTGAACCGATTGGGGCTGGCACCTCAATGTTCAAAGTATATTCCTGATCTTTTTTTATAATTTGAACATTTGAGATTGAGATATTTTTTGAATCAAGATATTCTTTTATTTTGATGAAGAACTCATCTTTTGATGGATCTTCCGTTATCTCTGTAAGAGGTGTCTGGGCTATTTTTGGTTCTCTTTTTTTGTATGTTTTCTTCTGAGAAGCTGGTTTCTCTGGTTGCAATGTGTCTAATTTAGTTGGTTCTGATTCTAGTGCTGCTTCGATTACAGGTTCAATTACTGCAGCAATTATTTTCTCTTCTGGTTGCAGTAAAGTTTCTTGTACTGATTTTGGCCTTTTTTCCTCTTCTGCTTTTTTTGGTTCCAGCTTCTTTACTACCTTCGCAATCTGCTCTTCGTGATTCTCAAAATGTTTTTTTATCATGTCAACAGCTTCAGTTTGAGGAATCAGATAATATTTCCAGAAAAGATGTAGATTGTTTACCCTCAAAGGGATGGCGTAATCTTTTAAATTTCTGAGAGCGACTTTCTGGAATGGGCTGCAGATTTCATCTGGCAATACTTTTTTTACTTTGAGAATTTCTACTACTTCCTTGTCTTTGCTGTTCAGATATTCAAAGAGATTTTCAAGCCTGGATTCCTGACCGGGCAGATAATAGAATTTTGAGGTGCCTTTTTTTATTGAGGTTACATGCAAACGCTTTTCGCTTACTAATTCTGATAAATGAGCGCCGATAATGAAAGAATCCTGGCCTACATCCCGAGTGAGTTGAGTGGGAACGATTGGTCCTTTTATACGAATGAGTTGTAGAATTTTTTCTTTGAGTACTAAGGTCGGCGCCATCTGATTTCATAATATGTTACTGAGTTTTCTTCATCTACGATACCGATCAGGAGGTTCTTTTTGGTGCTGTGGGCAACACGGTTTTTAGCAGCGAAATCCTGCCATGTCAGAGCATCTGATTCTTGCACAGGATAAAGTAGCCATTTTGCGTGTTCTTCACCTGGTTTGACTCCCCGGTCATAGACTCTGAAATCAGCCCCGAACTTCAAAGCGGTCTTAAGTACATACCCCCTTCCCCGCATATCGCGGTATACGCAGTACTTAATCCAAAATAGAGGTTCTGCGGCTGTAGCTTTTTCAACAAGAGTATCAAAGCTAATCTTTTTACGTCCTTCCTTTATTTGAAGTTTTCCCTTCTCTAGAAGATATAGAGCCTCATGTAGATTGAGCTGTACTGAACCGCCTTCCAACATTGTGCCAAAGCGGTTCTTATGATTCAATTCTTGGGCTTCAGGAGATGCATCGGTTATAACACGATGCTCCGAAAGTTTCCCTATGGCAACCGATTCTTTCTTCGGCATTATTTTTAAGTTGAGAAATAAGGTGTTTATAAAGGTTTGGGGTTGATTGTTTATTATTTTGTTGTCCTCAAATAATAGTAAAAATACATAAACTTTATAAGGAATCCCGTTGAAATAGGGTTTGGTTTGAAGAGATATGGTTAATAGAGACAGTAGATACAATCACATGGTATTTGCTCTTCCAGGCTTGGGAGAGTACCAGCACTTTGGACAGGCGTTTAGCGGAGCCTTTTGCTGGGCAAGCTATGCCCGGAATAAAAAAGGGGATACTATTGTTGTAAAAATTCCAATGGCTCAATTTCCTGGTGAACAGGATGATGCTGAAATCTTTTTTAGTAATGAAATCAAGATTCTTGAATCACTTCCTTCTCATCCAAATCTTGTTCGTTATCTTGGAGCAGGTAAGTATGCTGGGACTCGGTTTTTGGCATTGGAACCTTTGCTGGTTGATGCTGAAAATTTGAATGGTACCATTGATAGAGCTTTAAGAGTGGTTATTGGAATTGGGGACGCATTGAGTTGTTTGCATAATGCTGGTTATGGTCATCGTGATGTTAACTGTAACAATATTAGAGGTAGAGGGAAGTCTCAATCTAGTATGGATGCAATTTCAGTTTTGATGGATTTTGGTTTGTCTACACCATTGGATGTGGATCGGACTGAGGTTGAGAATGATAGAGGTTTAATTTATGGAGCTACTCCTTACATGCAACCTGAGGATACTTCACGTAAATATATGTGTCATCTAACA
>CAZNVD010000001.1:57039-80585 GCA_964576505.1 uncultured Methanosarcinales archaeon | reverse complement strand
CCCCTTTGTTGTTTATGAGGAACGCTAACTGTGTTTTGGTGAAATTGTCCCCTGAAATTACCCTTAAGTCTGCTTTTGTGCGCGTTTATTTTGTCAAAAAGCTTGTTGCGAACATTAAGCAGGTTTTGAGGGCAAATTCCCTTTCAGGGATTGAAACTGTGAAGGGCGGCGGGCGCCTATATATTTTTCCAACTGATAAAAAAAATGTTAGACGAGATGTTTATGGTTTGGGAGTTGTGTTGTATAAGCTGCTGACTCATAGTTTTCCCTATAAATATGATAAGAAGACCCGAGAAATTAATTATTTCCCACCTGGCAAACTTAAAATTAGACAGGAGCATCCTGAAGTAAGTCCAAAACTTGAGCAAGTTGTTCAAAGAAGTTTGTCTCTTGTAGATAGAAGACCTATGATGGATGAGTTCTTAGCTGAATTGAAAGAGTGTGCTTAGTTTTTTGCTTGAAAAAATATTTTTTCTATTACATATAACTTTTTTTTCTATTTTTAATGTGCTGGACGCATGCAGAAATTCTTTTTGCTCTTGTCTCTGGTCTCTTAGCTTTTTCAATCCAGTAGATGAATAGTCTTTTGTTGGATGGTGATAATGAGTTGAAGAATGTGAGATCGTCTTTTGCCAACTTGTCTTCGAGGTCTTTTGGGATATCGGGATTTTTTGGCAATCCGTGATCAATCACTGGTTTTTTGAGGCCTTCTTTGTATGCCTTTAATCCTGCAGGTGTCATTAATTTTTCTTTGATAAGTCTTTTGGCATAAGATTGTGTTGCTGAACTCCATTTACTGTTCTTGTTTCTTTTTGCGAAAGTTCTGCGGTAGGTGTTTTCATCCAGTCTTTTGAGTGTGGTGTCTATCCAGCCAAAGCAAATGGCATCTTCCATGGATTCCCGGTGAGACATACTTGGGACACCTGTATGTTTTTTGTGACAGATTAAGTGGACCTTTTTTTCTGATTGATGATGCTTTTCTAACCAGGTTCTCCATTCTTTTCTGGTCTTTGCATGGCATTCAGGGACTTCATCCGTCATAGGTTGGAAAATGGTTTCAGGATTATTAAATGCGATGTTTGGGGTGAAATGAGATTCTGATAAGGGGAGCTTAATGGAGTTTCTGTTGTCCTTAAATAGTTGTGAAAATAGGAAAAACTTTATAAGGAATCTCGTTGGAATATGGTTTGGTTTGAAGAGATAATGATTAATAGAGACCTTTTATTTGACAGAATGGAATTTAGAATCCCAGGTAGGGGAGACTATGTTCGATTTGGAAAACATTTCTTTGGAGCATATTGCTGGGCGAGTTATGCTAAGAATGATGCTGGTGATGTTGTTGTAGTAAAGATGTCCAGCGCGAAGGATCCTGAGGAACAGGATGGAGCCGACTATTTCTTTGGCAATGAGATTCGAATTCTTAGAAGAGCCCCTAAGCACAAACATCTTGTACGTCTTCTTGGGACTGGATATTTCTGTGGAGAACAGTTTATGGCTCTAGAACCATTACTTGTAGATTCAGATGATTTGAATGGTACTGTAGATAGAGCGGTTAGAGTTGCCACAAGTGTAGGAGAAGCTGTTCATTCCTTGCATAATTTTGGATTCTGCCATCGGGATATTGGACTTAAGAATATTCGAGGCAGACTTGATTCTTTGAATATGGAAGAGCCTGTTTCGGTTTTGATGGATTTTGGTTTTGCTGCACTTTTGGATCGTGGAAAAACTGTTTTTGCTGATGAAAAAGAATATACTTATGGAACTCCTTCCTACTTGCCACCTGAATTATTTAATCGAGATTATGATTGTAAAGGATTAAAAACATATGTGAAAAGTATTAGGCGAGATGTTTACAGTCTTGGGGCTACTTTGTATGAGTTGTTGACTCATAATGTTCCTTATACTGTTAATTTCAAGAATGAACTTCTCTATTGTGATCCAATTGAACTTCATCTTAGGGAACAGAATCCTGATGTAAGTCCTCAGCTTGAGAAGATTGTTCAGAGAAGTTTGTCTACTGTTGATAGACGGCCAATGATGGATGAATTTTTAGCTGAATTGAAGGCGTGTGTTTAGAAATTTTTGCTTTTTGCATTTCTTTTCTTTATTGATTGAGTTTATTCGATATACTTAAATACAATAATTGCGTGATTATTCTTACTAATTTTGGGGGGTTGATATTATGACAAAAAATAAAGGATTAGAAATGTTGCTTATGGGTGCTTTGGGCTTATTAGGAAGTTGTGTGCCTGTGGAGGTACGGAGAAGTGGAAATGCTGTTCCTGTTGTAAAATTTAGTGCAAACAGAATTTCAGTGGATTCATTTGAACTTGCAAATGCGTCGTATGATCCAGATGGATATATTGTTAATGCAGAGTATAGATCTTCTGATGCAAGCCTGCAGACTCATGGTAACAGAACACTAGCTTTCGTGCCGCCTACAGGTGCCCGGGTTTATTTGAGTGTACAGGACAATCATGGTGCTATTTCTGAGGCTTATATTGAGTTGGCTGGCAGACATTCTGATCATGGCCATCACCATCATGAAGATCGAGATCGTGTTCCAAGAGAAATAGTTCCTTTAATACCAAGACGTCCGGCTGAAAGAACTCCAGCACGTGATGATTCACAGATTCAAACAAGCAGTCCTCATTTGGTTGTTGTGGAAACAGCACCAGGAACTTATCTATTCCAGGATGTATCGCCTCAGGGCGGAACTTATCAGTGGAATTTCGGGGATGGTCAAAGGGGAATGGGAAAACAAGTTGTGCATCAATACAACAGGCCTGGTGTGTACAGATTTAGTGTGCAAAGTGAATCAGGTGTTAAAGGTGGATCGCTTGAATTCAGGGCGAGATAAAGAATTATTTTTTCTTTTTTTTATTGTTTCGTAATCTGCCACAATTTGTCGCCAACATAATGAATGACTTTGATGACTTTGCCTTTTTCTAATGCTTTTATTTCTTCGCTTGAGAATAATGCGATACCTAATGCAATTACTTTTTTATGTTGCATCTTTCTGAAACTCAGGTAACTCTGTGATTCCGGGACGCATTAAGTCTGCACCTTTTGCTATGAAGGGGACGGCTTGCATATCGATGACTACCATTGGAAATGGATTTATGTCATGCACAATTGTTAGAAATGGAACTGGTTTGTTGTTAAGCATAAAGAAAGATGCTTTTTTGTTTTTATAATAGATATCTTCTTTTAGTTCAACCTGATCTTTTTTTGGTTGAAAGAAATCAGCCCAGCCGTATAGCTGGGTGATGAGCTCATTAAGTTCTTTTATCTCTTTTTTCTGAAGGAACATCTAAATTTAGATTCGGTCTTCTATTTTTGAAGCTTGTTGTTTTTTTGCAGCTTCAACAGCTGCTTTTGCCTGGGCTTCTATATCAATGCCGAGCTCTTTTAATGCGGTGATGTGCATTTGCATAAGCTGTTCGACAACTGAAATGATTCTTGCCAGTTCTTCGCGTTCTTTAGCTAATGTTGACAGGGCACCTTTGTGGATACCAATCTGTTCGTCCTTGTTGATTTGTTTCTGTTCTGCCATGGTTAGTCTCTGATGAGTGTTTATTTTTAAATGTTGTGTGACAAAAAGGTCATGCGGTTTTAAAAGAAGTGTATAATTTGTTTTTGAATGAGATAATACTTCCAGATTCCACAGATATGCCTTCAGCTTCTAACATGGCTTGTTTGGCTGCTGCTCCGTGGGCAAAACCACCCAATTCTCCGTTTGCTTTGACGACTCTGTGGCATGGAACCTCAGGAGCATAAGGATTTTTGTTCATCGCATTTCCGACTGCCTGGTATGCCTTTGTGTTGAGTGCTTCTGCTAATGCTTTGTATGTTGTAATTTTACCTTTGGGAACCTGTCTGAGAAGATCGTAGATTTGGGTTGTAAAAGACATAAGAGAAAGATACTTTGACCATTTAATAGATTTTCCATCAAAACTTTTAAATACCTATAGGTTGCAGAAGTACTATGACTAATCTCCGTGTGCTTGAAAGTCTTCAGACTTGTTTATTGGCTCCTGAAGCTAGCAGGGGTTATATGCTCATGCTTCCTTTTTCTGAACGTGAAACTGTTTTCGGTTGGGTGCCTAGCGAAAAGCAATCAGAACCTGACTTAGTTGACCTAAAAATGAGTTTGAGTTTTAGGTATGGAGCGGTGCTTGCTATTCCTCTATTTGTAAGACCCAGGGATGAAATTTTTGATCGTTATTGGACAAAGAATAAGTCACCCTTAGAACAGGTTTTGAAAACAACATACAATAGATTTGTTGAAAGGGTGGGTGATCAACTCCATTATTACGTAGTCAATAAATGCTCCTCTGGACATTATTCAGGTGAGTTAAATGAAAATGTTTCGCAATCACTCTCATTCATTACTTTATCAGACTTAAGACAATCTGAATTGGAGAGTTTGCTGGCTGCTGCTTTTATTTTAGCTGATGGCTCTTTGGGTGACCGTGTGCAACTCGTACAACCAAATGACGTCGGAATCGAGACTGTACCCTGTGATTGCTGATTCTACACTTGCTTTTACGAATCTTACATCTGCACTATGTGTTTTTGAAGCAATATTTCTTAATTTTTGAACAGTGGAATTAAGAATTTCTTCTACCGAACTACCCAAAGCTCTTTTTAATTCTGTTTCTATCTCATTTTTAGCTATGTTGATATGTTTGCGGCACTCTTTTTCATAAGCTCTTTCATCTAATTTTGATTCATCAATGTTTAATTTACCTGCTCGGGTGAGATAAAGTTGGACTACAAAATTTTCCCAGATATAATCTTCTGTTATTCCTTTACGGAATTTTGTTGCTTCGATTACGATTTGTTTTATTTCTTTATCTGAAAATGTATTTCTCAGTTTAAAGAGCAATTCATTGAATTTTTCTATCATACTATTAATTAATGAATCAGACTCATTAAATATAGCATCGTGGACAATCTTTCTTGGAAGCAAGACGATTAATTGAGATAAATTAACTTCTTCTTTTGAGGAAGTTTCATTTCTTACCTTATTCTGGACTTTTTTCAAGAAAGATTCGATTAAAGAACACGTTGCAGGATCCCATTCGCCCGACAATTTGCATTTTGCTTTGTATAAACCGCTTATTTCACTGTATGTAATTCTGAATATGTGAAAATGCCAATTAGTAGTTATTTTGTCCAAAGTTTGGCTATCATGATGTGATGCGATTTCTATAATTATGTTGGCGTCCAATGAAAAATCGGCCTCGCTTTTAATGGCGTGGTCAACAGCTAAAATGGCTTTATCATATGCTCTTTCTGTCCTTGAGAATAAAGAAAGAAGTCTCATGTATTGTTAGGAGAATTGCTATCTTAAATAATTTTCTCCATAATCTCTGCGAATGTTTGTTTGTTTGGGGATGCCTTGTACATTTGCAATACGTGATGTAAGGTGTTACGATCGAATCTCAGATGGGTATTAGACAGTAATTTCTTTAATTCTTGTGAGCATAAAAACTGGATGAATTGTGTCAGGTTTTTTGGTTTGTTTGTCTGATGGCATCTTTCGAAGTCAATCAAAATTGGTTTGTTTTTGTTTGTAACAATAATGTGTTTGACCGGGTGATGCATCTCCTCTTTTGTGATATTATTAATATCGAGGGTGAACATTTCGTTTAGTACTTTTGTTATTACTTTTTCTTTGATTCCTGGATTCTTTTGTTGCTCAAGATACTCAAGGATCCTTGATCCTTGAATCCATTCCACTATCAAAAATTTTGTTTTAACAAGATATAGTTCAGGACCGATTCCTAATGAATTCATTTTTTTAATCCAAGATGCTTCAATTGATGGATCGAAATGTGAGGCTGTGCTTACTTTGACTGCGCATGGTTTTTTCTTGAAGATTCCTTTGAGAACTATGGAACGACGACCTTTGGCAACATAAGTTGCATTTGATACAATGGCATCAATTTGTTTCTTTGTTTCTGAACGGGCGATTTTGTAGATGTACAGGATTTCGAAAAACATTGATTTTTGTCCTACTATTTCTGAATCCCATAGATTTTCTTTTAGATAATTGTCGATGTGGAATTTATTTCCCTGGCTGCTTACAACTAACAAAATGATTCCATCTGGGTTGAGATGAGGGTGTGCTGCTTCTAGGAATCTGATGGTAAATTCATGGCCTTTTTTTCCGCCGGTTGTTGCAAGTTGAGAGTCAACAGGTTCTCTGTGGTCTTCCGGAAGATACGGGGGATTGCAGAATATTGTATCGAAGGTTCCTTTTATATTTTTGAATAAATCTGATAGAATGACTTTTGTTTTTGGAATCTTTTTCTTTTTCATGAAATCTACAGATTCTTTGTCTATGTCGGTTGCAGTAATTGAATCAATTTTTTTGTTTTGGGCTGAGACTTCAACAAGGTGGCCTGATCCTGAAGCTATTTCGAGAACATCGCCATATGCGAACTTATCGACTGCTTTTTCAAGAAGGAAAGTGTCTTCAGCTGGTTCGTATACCATTTTTGGTTTTTGAAAATTAGTGATTAATTTTTAGTAATACTACCATGCATCTGAATGTACTGATGAGGCTGATAATTTAGGATCAATGATGCCATGTAAATCTTCAGCATTAATTACTGGTAAATCATCCTGAATTCTTGGGCATGCTGTGTTAATCCATACTTTGATGAACCCAAAGTTGTTCATTTGACTGTAGTCAAGAGTATCGCAGATGAATACATAGAAATTCTTGTCAGGGAACTTTTCCTTTAGATTATCTTTTAGGTTTTCGAACAATGGATACATTTGACCTGGTTTTAATGATACAATGATACCTATTTCTGTAGCGTGATAGAATTTGGTCATGTTTACTTTGTGAGTTTTCCATTTGAGGATTCTGCCATCTTCTAAATAACAGTCTTTTTGCAATTTTTCAAGAGCTTTTGGATGGAATAACCCGTCGCCTACGTATAAGAATGCGTCAACATCTTTTTGTATTGGTTTTGCTACAGATACATTGCATCCAAGAATCTGGCCACCTATTTCTATTTCATAGCCTTTGCCTTCTAAAAATTTCTTTACTGCTGGAATGGCTTCTACATATTGAATACTGCCGATGAGACCTAATCGCTTGGGAAGAATTTTTGATAACTTCTTCATATCTAGCCTTTTCAGGTCATAATCTGCAAATACAGGGATAAATAAGCGGTCCATGATGACCGACAGTTTTAAATAGTTTATAAAGTTTAGGCTTTTCATGGCTGATGTATGGGTGCTGGTGAGCCTTGTTATCGCAATTCTTATTCATGTGTGGCTTCCGCTGCATTACTTCTTTTACTTGAAAAGTAAGTATAATGTTCAACCAGTTGTATTTGGGCTGGGTGTAGTTTCGTTTATTATTGCGTTTCTTGTAAAGATTCCTTTAATTGTTGGTGTCCGTAGATTAGTTGGACTATCTGGAATGTCTGACGTGTTTATTGCATCTGTGCTTGTGGCTGCAATTGCGGTTAGTATTTGTGAGAACCTTTCACGTTACTTTGTGGTAAAATTGTTTACAGCTGAAGAAGTGCGGCATAATACTGCAATGACATTTGGACTTGGATTTGGATGGTGTAAAAGTTTACTTGTTGGATTAATGTTATTGTCAATGGCGATAGGCATGGTAAGTTTTGAGCTTGGTGATTATTCACAGTTCCAGGGGACTGCTGAATATGGGCAGGCGTCTCAAACTCAGGTTGCACTTTCGAGTGTAGATCCTGCAGTTCCACTTTTTGGAAGTCTTAACCGCATATTTGATATTGTTATTGCGATGTGTCTGAGCGTTTTTGCATTTGCTGCATTGCATAAAATCAAATATTTGTTTTATGCAATTGGACTTCAATTTGTGTTTGAGTTCCTTATATTATATGGAAGCCAATATGGGGCTGGATTTACTGCTTTTGTTGGAATGATTCTTGCGCTTTCATCCATGTGGATTATGCTGAGAAATAAGGGTGCGATTTTAAGAGAGTGATTGATTCTTGGAATGAGTCTAAATAGTAGAGCAAAAGTTTTATAAATATTAGAATTCATATACTTGTTATGGCAAAAGTTACTAAACCTCGGGAAAAAACCATGAAGGAGATCTTAGACAATCTTGAAGGTACTATGAAATTTGATGGTAGCGGTGCTGATTTGATAAAAGCATTACGTAAGAATCCTAATATGGACCTTTAATTGCAATATTGAATTCTTGTTGTAATTTTTCGTTTTCTATCATTTTCTCATCAGTGGTTATCAGTTGATGGTTATGAGTTATTGCTTCTGCTATTCTTAAAGCGTCCTGAGCTTCAATGAAATGATCAAATTCTATTATTCTGTTTACGATTAATAATGTTTCTTTTGTCAGAGCATTAATTTTAAATCCCTCCCTGGATAAAATATCATCAATTTCGCTGAAGGCTGTTGACCTTTGTTCACTATCCTTAATTCTGTGTATTGCATTAAATACTTCTCCTAAACAGCTTAGAGAGATAAATCCGTTCTTCCTTTGTTTTTCAATTTGGTAAAAATATTCTCTTACTTTTTTATATTGATTGTTTCTTTTCCCTGTCTTTGTGTGTTGTACTGACATCTCAACAATTACACAAGCATCAATTTGATCACCTTTTTGCATAAGTAATTGTGAGTTTTTGGAATTTAAATGTGTGCTGCAGACAAAATTGGACTGAGTCTAATAGATTCTTGAATCGAGAGGTTGCTGAGAAATTGGGATAAAATCTGAGAATGAAAAAGTTGGTTTTATATTACTTCGAAGGTCACAGTATTATCATTAGAGAAGGTTTGATTATGCCAATTGTAACGTACAACAACGTGAGCCTTCCAGTTTCCTTTTGTGTTGGGTAAATAGTACCATGACTCCCACATATTTTCTACTGCATCAATTCTGTGTTGTTCGTTGCTGAAATTGAACCAACCATGATATCTGGTGTTGTTTGTGAGCCAATCTACAGTCAGGTTGTATGAAATGTTGAGTTTGTTAATGATCATGAAATCTATGTGTGCTTTGTCATTTGGTTCGTAAATCTCTTGCCGTGAGCTTATATTTTTGATAATTATGGCATTTTTGACTGGAATTTGTTCTTCAATATTAAAAATCTCAGATTTGCTTTCCACCTTGGAGTTATCCCATTCAGCGTAAAAAGGAAAAAATGGTGCATTTATTCCGAATTTTTGTGGCATTCCAAAATACAATAAGACCAATATTAATATCAGCCCCACAAAATAAAACATATTCTTTTTCTTCATGGTGTACCTTGTAGTCTTGAATATTTATGCCTTTGGAAATAATCTGCAAATTGTGGATTTTGCAAAATATTTTCAATTATTTTCCCTTTTTTGGTCATATCTGGAATATTGTTGTAAAGTTAGTTTAATTACCTCTAATAACCCTTAATTTTTTTGTTTCTTATCGCAAATATTATAAACCTAACTTTTGTGTGTCTGCGATATGGGTGCTAAATTAACTCTTAAAGATATGAATCTGCGTGCAAAGAAGCATGATGGACTATGTCTTTCTAAGCAATATAAGAAAAGTCACTCAAAATTAAAATGGGAATGTAAGAATGGTCACACATTTTATGCAACTCCTGCTAGTGTCCAGCAAGAACATTGGTGTCCAACTTGTGCTGGATGTGCACGAAATACTATTGAGAATTTGGAACGACTGGCTCGATCCAAAGGTGGGGAGTGTCTGTCTAAACAATACCAAAATGCTATTTCAAAACTTAAATGGAGATGTGATAAGGGTCATATGTGGATGGCTATGCCAATGCATATTACGCGAGGACACTGGTGTCCTAAATGTGGATTTCTGAGAGCCGCAAATCTGAAACGATCTGGAATTTCTGAAATGCAGGAAATAGCTGAATCTAGAGGAGGAATCTGCCTTTCTAAAAAATATGAAAATTCTAATTCAAAACTAGAATGGAGGTGCAGTTGTGGTCATGTGTGGATAACTATGGCAAGGAATGTAAAACGGGGGAGTTGGTGTCCTAAGTGTACTGGAATTGTTCCATTTACTATTGATGATATGCAAAGGGCAGCACGAAAGCGAGGAGGACTGTGTTTATCTGATCGACTTCTTAATGGAGGGCATTCTTTGTTGAAATGGAGGTGTGCGAAGGGACATGTTTGGAATACGAAGGCTGCGAATGTTAGATCTGGACATTGGTGTCCTAAATGTGCAATAATTAGAGGAGCAGATTTGAGGCGTACTCCTATTTCAGAAATGCAAGAATTGGCACGAGCTAAAGGAGGTGTATGCCTTTCTAAAAAATACAAGAACTCAAAAACTAAACTTAAATGGAAATGTGACAAAGGTCATATTTGGATGACGTATCCACCTGACATAAAGGAAGGTCATTGGTGTCAGGTGTGTGGCGGAAGTTCTAGAAAAAATATCAAGGATATGCAACTGTTGGCGAAGAAAAAAGGAGGGATTTGTCTTTCGACTCAATACGTGAATACTAAGAGCAAGCTCAAGTGGCAATGTCGCAAAGGTCATATTTGGGAGACACCTGCTGGAAACGTTATGAGTGGAACTTGGTGTCCATACTGTAGATGGTTTGTTTCTGAGAAAATTTGTCGGGCATTTTTTGAGAAGTTTTTAAATAATAAATTTCCAAAATCTCGGCCTTCATGGTTACTTTCCTCGAATGGAATAAGGTTAGAGCTTGATGGATATAGTGAAAAGTTGAAGTTGGCTTTTGAGTTTCAAGGTCCACAACATTATAAAAATTATCCAAAGTACTATCATTCTAAAGTTAACTTAAATCACATTAAAAAGAATGATGCGCGAAAGAGAATACTATGTAAGCGAAATAATGTTAAATTGATAGTAGTTCCATGGCAAAAGAATCTTTCTACATTAAATCAAGTTATTATTGCAGAACTGAGTAAAGCTCAAATTCTAATTCCATCTAATTTGTTAAATTTATCTCTTGAGGACATTGATGTTTCAGGTCAGGATGAAATTTATTTGTTTAAGGAAATAGCGAGAAATCATGGTGGGCTATGCATTTCTGAAGAATATTATAATTGTGACACTAAAATGGAATTTCAGTGTAAGTACAAGCATCGATGGTTGGCACTTCCCCGCCACGTTAAGGCGGGCAGTTGGTGTCCTTATTGTGTAGGCAATACTCCAAAAAATATTGTAGATATGCAATCGCTAGCGGAGAAAAATAATGGTCTTTGTATATCAAAAATTTATAATGGAAGCGAACATAAATTAAAATGGCAATGTAGGCAGAAACATATATTTGAAATGACTCCATCAGGAGTCAACTCGGGACGATGGTGTCCTCAATGTGCTGGGAATGCTCCTAAGAACATAAAAGACATGCAATTCCTGGCGAAAAAAAGAAATGGATTATGTCTTTCTAAGCGATATCGAGGAAGTCACATTAAATTAAGGTGGCAGTGTAGTAAAGAACATGTTTTTTATGCTGTCCCTTTTAGCATTCAACAAGGAAGTTGGTGCCCAATTTGCGGAAGAGTTGGACACAATAATAAACAAAAATTTACAATACTTGATATGAATAAACTTGCAGCCTCAAAAGAAGGAGTTTGTTTATCGCGCAATTACATAAATACACATACTTATCTTAAATGGCGATGTAAATTTGGTCATGTTTGGCAGGCTACACCCCACAATATTAAAAGAAGAACATGGTGTCCTGAATGTGCCAGGTTAAAACGATATCAACATATTTGATTTTTTATTTGCGCAACCTATAAAAACCCGATTTCAGTTTTGAGATTTTTTTTGAAATGAGTCCAAATTTTTAACCTGGAATTTGATAAATATTGACAACTTCAACTTGATTAATCCGTTGACTTTGTAATTGTTACATCTCTGACTACTACGAATGGTGAGAATACAGGGGTTTCAACTTCCCAGCCGTATTGTTGAATTGATTTATCTGATAATTGAGTAATATTTCTGCAGATATTCGGGATGGAATCAGTAATTCTGATGCCTTTGATTGGTTTTATGATTTTGCCGTCTTTTACCAGGAACATGGCATCTCTTGGAATTGTTGAGAAATCTCCTGTTGTGTGATTCTGGAATCTGGTGTACCAAGTGTTTGTTACGATGATACCTGAAAATGAATTTAAAATTTCTTTTTGTGAAATTTTACCAGGATGGACTACTAAATTTGAAGGACTCGGGAATAAAATGCCTGCGTTGCCTGTGCTTTTTGTTTTGTATTTTTTTGCAGTTGATGTATTGTGTAAATATGTTTTCAAGGTTCCTTTGTCAATAAGAGGAGTTGTCTGACTTGGATAACCTTCATCATCACATGGTTCTGATCCAATCCCATGGGGAATAGTATGATCATCTGTTAATGAGAATGCATGCGAGCCTACTTGTTTTCCAAGCATGTTCTCGAAACAGGATTGACCAGTTTCAACTGAATCTATTGAGCATGAATCACCAATCTGTTCCGCGAGATTGCTGAATGGGTATGGATAGAAAAGAACATTGTAAACTCCTGGGTCTATTGTACTTGGATTTTTTGCTTTTATTGCAAGTAATGAGGCTTCTTTTGCGATTTGTTTGATGTTAAGTTGATTAAGGTGTGTGCTGACAGCATTGCCATAGCCTGATGCGTTTTCTGTGGCAAAAGTTCTTATAGAATAATATGCCAAAGATGCTTTCGCTTCAATGTCTACTCCGTGAGATGTTAACAGTCTGCTGTCTGATGTTGAAAATTCGAGGACACCTGCAGTGTCTTTTGTGCCTTCTTTTTCTGCTACAGTTAATCCGGTTTCAACAAATTTCATTATCTTTTCTTTGTCTTCTAACTTTTTGTCGTAGATATTTACTTTTGGATAATGGAATGGACCATGAGCCATGCCCAGAAATTCCGGGTTTTCTGGAGCCATGTTGAGCATTTTGATTATCTTTTTTACCTGGAGATCTATTTTGCTTCTTTCGAATGAGTTGATTGTTGTTGAGATAGTTCTTGTACCTTTGGCAGCGAAAAGGTCAAGGGAGATGTCATTCCAGTGCTGCGTTGTACTGATTTTATCATTATTGAATTTTACTTGAATTTTATCTTCTTCTCCTAAATTTAATGCAATGTCGGTTGCATGCTCTTCAAGGAGAGCGAGTACATAGTCCTGGGCATTGATGGGTTGCATGGTATTGTTTTTTGTGTTTTTTTAGTGGTTGGTTATTGATTATTTTTTTATTGTTATTTTTTCTTTTTTTTAATTATTTTAATTTTATTTTTTACTTAATTTTTATATTTGATAATCTGATTGGCGGGCCAGAGATATGTACAGGAATGCCTTGCATGGGTTCTCCCTTGCCACAGGATCCAGTGAAATGTTCCAAGTCATGGCCTATTGCATCAATGGATTTCCAGAATGTTGGTGTAGTAATTTCTAAGACTGGATTTCTTATCGGGAATTGAATTTCTCCATTTTTTACGTAGTATGCTTCTAATCCAACGTACTTTTGATTTAATCGCATGTCATCAATGTTCCATTCTGTGAAATTTTTCAGATAAATTCCTTCTTTTGTTTCTCTCACAATTTCTTCAGGTGTAAAATCACCGGGTTCTATGTAGGTGTTTGCCATTCGTACTAATGGTTCAAACTGAAATGATGATGCTCTGGATGATGCATTGCTTTGACAATTAAATTGTGCTGCAGTTTCTCTATTGTGGAGGAATTCATTGATCATTCCTTTTTTGATCAAGGTTCTTTTGTGCGCCTGGACTCCTTCGTCGTCGTATAAATAGAAGCCTGCGCTATGCGGAATGGTTGGGTCATCACAGACTGTTACAATTTCTGAACCTATTTGTTTACCTAACATATCTGGATGGATGAATGATGTCCCTGCTTGGGCTGCTTCTCTTCCCAGAATTCTGTCAGCTTCATATGGGTGCCCTACAGATTCGTGACTTGTAATTCCGGAGACTTCTGGTCCAAGGATAACTGAGAATGTTCCTGATGGAGTTCTGCGTCCTTCGAGAAGAATATTATTCATTTTTTTTGCGAAAGCTGGGATTTCTTCATGCAGATTCCAGAGATTTAATGCTTCGAGACCTCTTTTTTCATCATAAGCCATGTATTTCTGGATTGTGTGGGAGCCTTGCTTTACTGTTAAGAACCAGAAGAATGTTGTTTGCGGCAATGATGATGAAATGTTAGCTCCTTCTGAATTCATGTAAAATTTGTTTGTCATTCTGTATCCAATAGATAATTGTCGGCTTGGAATTTTGACTTTTGTGGCCATGACTGATTTGTCTATGTCTTTGAGAATATTGTTGAAGTCTTCAAATGAAAGATTTGAGCCATCTTTCTTTGGTTTGATTTCGTAATGCGCAGTGTGAGGTTTTTCTTGCGAAAATTCAGTTACGTGAGCTTTTGCTTTTTTGCTTAACATTGCGATGGTGCTTTGAACCATGTTTTTTATGACGGGTTTTTCCAGCTTATTTGTAGAAAAAAAACCCATGTGGCCTTTGTGTTTGATTCTTACTCCGATTCCGTCTATTTGTTCATAAGAACTTACTTCAGGGAGACCGTTTTTTGTTGCGAAGCCTGATTCCTGACTTGATTCAGCTCTCGCTTCAGCATATTCTACATCTTTGCATAAAGAAAGCACATATTCACACCACTCTTTCATATGGGAGATAAAAGAATTTGGCTTTTTAAAGGAGTCGGTCTTGAATTTAATTACAATTAGACGAAATCTTTAAAAACAATGAACTGCCACTTATAAATTGAAATAAATCTAGGAGGATGAGAGATATGCACCAAAAACTTGAAACTAAAAAAGAATCAAAACAAACTGAAGCTTATGTAACACTTACTGAACCTGCAGCTAATAAGATTAAGGAATTAATGAAACAGGAAGAAGGAGAAGTTAAAGGTCTTAGATTTAGCTTGTCGCCAGGCGGTTGTTCTGGATTCCAGTATGGACTTGATTTTGATACTGAAGGACCAAAAGATTCAGATAATGTAAGTGAATCATTCGGTGTAAAGGTATTTGTAGAAAAAGCATTCAAACAATTTGTATTTGGAACTGTAGTTGATTATGTTGAAGGATTGCATGATGCGGGCTTCAAAATTGAAAATCCGAATTCCAAATCATCCTGTGGATGCGGACATTCTGATTCCTTCTAAGATGAAGGAATTTGAATTTCTTGAACATACTGCTGATCTTAAAATAAGAGCTAGTGGGAAAACTATTCAAGAAGCTTTTCGAAATATTGCCCGGGGGATGACCCAGTCTATTACAGATATTGATGAAGTGAAAAAGAAGATTAAGATTCCTTTGCATGTTCATGCAAACCGGATTGAAAGTCTTTTATATGATTTTATTGATGAACTTATTTTTTATTTAGATACAAAAAAATTTTTAGTTGTTGATTTTGAAGATTTTATGATTGATCTTGAGAAAGGCGAACTTAGTTGTGTTGCTGTAGGAGATGAAGCTTTGAGTTATGATGTGTATGGAGCAGTGAAAGCGCCGACTTATCATGAAATGATTATTAAGAAAGAAGGTCATACTTTTATTATTGAAATGGTGCTTGATGTGTAGAAAATGGCTGGGAAAAAACAACCAAGGGAACATAAGGAACCGATTGTTCCTGATATGATTAAAAAAAGCGAATACGTCTTTGAAGTAGCTAAGCAAGGAAAGATGAATGTGCCTTTGCGGATTTTTGCTTCTGAGAAATTGATTCAAGTATTGAAGAGAGATAGAACGCTTGAACAAGGAATGAATGTTGCTACACTTCCTGGTATATGCACTGCTTCTTTTATCATGAGTGATGCTCACCAGGGATATGGATGTCCTGTTGGTGGGGTGAGTGCGTATGATACAAAGACCGGGATTATTTCACCGGGTGTTATCGGGTTTGATATTAATTGTGGTGTCAGGTTGCTGGCAACTAATTTGAAAAAGGAAGATGTTTCTGAAGAACAAATTAAAGTATTGTTAAAAGGATTGTTTAAAGCGATTCCTTCGGGAGTTGGGAAAAGTACAGGATTAAATTTATCTAAATCTGAGTTTGATGATGTACTTAAGCGGGGAATTGATTGGGGAGTTGACAAAGGATACGCAACAAAGGAAGATAAAGAATGTTGTGAAGGTCATGGTAGACTTGAGGAATCTGATCCTTCTAAGGTGACTGATAAGGCTAAAAGCAGAGGTAAAGATCAGTTAGGAACACTTGGATCTGGAAACCACTTTTTAGAAATTCAGTGGGTTGACAAAGTATTTTTAGAGAATATTGCTGATGTATTTGGATTGAAGGAAGGACAATTAGTTGTTTTGATTCATTGCGGTTCGCGAGGTATAGGTCATCAAGTGTGTTCAGATTATTTGAGGAAAATGGAAGATGAGTTTCCAGAATTAGCAGCTTCGCTTCCTGATAGGGATCTCGTGTATGCACCTGCTGATTCTCAACTTGCACGGGATTATTTTGGAGCTATGTGCGCTGCTGCTAATTTCGCTTGGATGAACAGACAAATGATTACTTTCAGAACACGGGAAGTTTTCCAGAAGATTATGGGAGATCATGTTACCTTGAGATTAGTGTATGATGTTTGTCATAATATTGCGAAGAAAGAGAAACATATGGTTGATGGCAAAATGAAAGAAGTTTATGTTCACAGGAAAGGTGCGACACGAGCATTTCCACCAGGAAATCCTGAGCTTCCTCATGTATATCAGAAGACTGGTCAGCCTATTTTGATTCCTGGTTCAATGGGAACTTCATCTTATGTACTTGTAGGTACTGAAGAAGCAATGAAGATTTCTTTTGGAAGCACTCCACATGGTGCTGGTCGTGTAATGTCCCGGACTGAAGCTACTAGGACGTGGACTGGAGATCAGATTAAGAAAGATCTTGCAAAGAAACATATCTTTATTGAAGCTGCATCATCACGAGGTGTTGCAGAAGAAGCACCAGGTGCTTACAAAGATGTAGATGAAGTAGTGCGGGTTGCTGATGCTGTTGGTATCGGTAAAATTGTTGCGCGGCTGAAACCAATGGGTGTAGTGAAAGGGTAGTTGCAAATGATTCCTAGTATCATGTGATTCTTTTGTTTCTTTTGGAATCAGTCTAATTTTTGCTCAGATAAGTTAATAAATTTTGAAACTATATCTACTTCATGGAAAATAGATCACTTTCAGATTGGATCATCGACACAATAATTTTAGGAGGAATTGCATATAATCTTGTTTTCTATATTCTTAAAGCACTTGGAGTTATTAACACTCCTCTTTGGCTTGAGTATTCTCCTCAGGTTATTGCTTTCTTATCAATTTTATTCTTTGGATACAAGGTAATTGTTTTTATTGAGGCGTTGAGAATGTTACCTGGACAATTTAGATCTTTGAGAAGAGATCTTGCTAAAAATGAGAGAGATGTTAATAATATTGACAAAAGATTAATATCGGTAGAGCAAAAGCTGGGAAACTAAACTTTGTATTCTTGTTGACTGTGTCAGGTAAATGTTTATTAAGTCCATTATTATTCTTTTTTGATATGTCAAATTGGAAATATATTTCTTTAATTATTTTATCTATCTTAATATTGACTTTAGCTGGTTGCCAAATAATTGATGTAAATCGTGAAACTCCAGCTGCAATGCCGAAAGAGGCAGATAAAGGCACAATGGTACAAACTGGATACAAACCAGTGATTAACCCGGATGATTTTAGTTCTACTGTTGACAATAAATATTTCTCACTTGTTCCTGGAAAAACATTTGTTTATGAAGGGAAAACTGAGGAAGGAACAGAGAGGATTGAAATGTATATTTCTCATGATAAAAAGATGGTGATGGGAGTTGAAACAATAGTTGTGTGGGACAGGGTGTGGCTTAATGATGATTTAATTGAAGATACATATGACTGGTATGCGCAAGACAAAGATGGAAATGTATGGTACTTTGGTGAAGATACTAAGGAAATGGAAGCCGGGAAAATTGTAAGCACAAAGGGGTCGTGGGAAGCAGGTGTGGATGGAGCTCAGCCTGGAATTGCTATGAAAGGCACCCCAAAGATTGGTGCAGTGTATAAACAGGAATATTACAAAGGAAAGGCAGAGGATATGGGTACTGTACTTGAGATTGGAGAACTTGTTTCTATTAAATATGGAAGTTTTTCTGATTGTTTAAAGACTCAGGATTGGACTCCGCTTGAGAAAGGAATAAATGAACATAAATATTATTGTCCTAAGGTGGGGGGAATGGTTCTGGAAGTTGGTGTTGAGAGCGGAGAACGTATAGAATTAGTTGAAATTAAGGTTGAATGAAAATCATAATTTCTTCTAATTTTCTTAGGAAAGTCTTACTTTGATTTTAGAAATTGTTCCAGATTTTTATTCAATAACTGGATAAGTTGATTTGTTTTGTCGCGGTCTTCTTGTAATGTTTTTTGTTTAGCTTCAGATTCCTGCAGCTTTGCCTGATATTCCTGCTGCTTGGCTTCATATTGTTTTAATCTCTCTTCGTAATTTGCGCCACTTTTACCTGCTTCTTCTTTCATGAGCTCAAATTCTTTTCTTGATTGTTCAATTGCTGAGGTTAATTTTGCTCTTTCAGCTTCCAATGATGAAAGTGAGCCTTCTAAATTGCGAACAAGCTGGGTGCTTTGTCCGTACTCATTATTCATTCTGTCGAATCTGTCAGAAAGATCTTCATATCTCTTTTGTGTTGCATCTTTTTCTTTTTTGAATTGAATAGCAAGTCCTTCTGGATTTTCTTTTATGTATTTGATTTCTGTTTCAAGTGTGCTTATTTGTGTTTGCTGTCTGTCTATGGTTTTGTCCATAGGTTTGGTATATCCGCGATGATATATGAAAAATGAAGCAGCCATGCCTCCAATTACGAAAGTAAATGGATATACTATGTCTCTGATAGTGCCATTTTGAGAATAATATGCGTCTATTCTTTGATAAATATTTTTGACTCCTGTGCGAGCCTGATTCCAGGTATTGACACAGCTGGTCCCCAAGCTACTGAATTTCATGGTGCGAATACCTTCAGGTATGTAATGCTTCCAGCTTGCTGCTGTAGGTATGACTGGTGTTGCAGGTGCAGTAGGTTTTGATTGCTGTTTGCCTTTTTCCATGAGATATTCCATACATTGAGAATATAAAAAGGTGAGCCTCGACAGCTTATAAGATTAATAAGTTGAGCAACAAAAACTTATAAACTCAGGTATCATCTTTAATATTTAATTTTTGGAGGTTTACAATGAAAAAATATCTTACTTTGTTATTTGGAGTTTTTCTGGTATTGGCTCTTTCAGGGCTTGTTTATGCTCAAAGTGATAAGAACGAAAAGATGATGGATGAGTCAGGAACACAGACTATGACTTATGGTCAATGTGTATCACAGCACGCAGAAACAAAAAATACCTGTTATGCCAATGTAAAGAGCGCATTAAAAACATGCACTGATCAGGCTGCAGAAGATGCAACAGGTAAAGATGCAACTAAACAATGCGGTCAAACTTACAAGAAAGATAAAGCTGATTGCAAGAAAGTGTTTAAGGACAGCAAAAGGAATGAATGTGCTCAAATTAAGCATAATTTCCTAGAAACTATGAGGTATATGTTCAAATAAATTTTAACTATTTTTTTATTTTTTAAATTTTACATTTGGTTGTTTGATGACTGCTTTCTTAAATTTTCATATATTTGATATAAGGCTAAAATTCTCTTAAAATAATGCTTTTTTATAGGCTCATCTTTTATTCCAAATGGTGGAAGGCAATCTTTTATTGTGTTTATTTCTTCTCTTACTCCATACAGATTGCATGGCAGAGTATTTTCAGTATTAATTGCTGCCTGTCTCCTTGTGTGGCCATCTATGAGGACATATTTATGGGCATAACCTTTAGGAAGTCTGAATATTGGAACGCGGGGGATGATTGCCCAGCCACTTTGTGTAATAATTGCTTCTAATGCTTCAGTAGGTCTAGTAAAAGGTGCCCAGATTCCGATTTCCTGTGGATTTAAGTCTAATTTTTCCATATTATTTAATAGCTATTTTTTATCCATACTTTGTTAATTCTTAAACTTATTGTAGAAGCTTGTTGTAATTAAAATGGTAAGATCAGGCTACTTTTTCTGTTTTATTTATTCGTCTATATCTTGTTTCTGCGCCTTCTAAAAGCATATCTAATAATCTCTCAGGAGAGGCATCATTTAATTGATTGTATTCTGCTTCAGTCATTTGTCTGGCTTCCATCTTCATTTGCAAATCCTGAACATAATCTAGGATTGTTATTCTGTGGTTAGGTGAATAAGAAGCCTCGCTTATTTTTCTGTATACCGGGTCTAAGGATCTTCTTCCATCAATGCGATTTATTGCGGTGATTCTTTCATAGCCATTGTGAATTCGCAATTGATTGTCGGACATACATAACATTGAAATACTATTATTGTATTTTTTTGTTGCTAATTCTTCTCTTCTATTTACTGCTTCAAGCTCTTGTGCTAATTCTTTTGCTTTCTGCTGTTGTTTTAAGATATAGGCTCTAAATGAGTGACTCATGACTTATCTGATGATTTATGAAGTATATTAAATTTATGATTTAAGACTAAATGAGAATAATCAGGCTACTTTACTTTTTTGTTTTCTTACTTCTTCTAACCATTCAGCAAGTAAAACTTTCATGGAAGTTTCTTTAATGTGATTGTATTCTTCCTGATTCATTTGTCTATCTTGTATTTTATTTTTGAGTTGAAAAGCAAATTCGAAAATTGAATTTTGAAGAGAAGGAACTCTGTTGTAATCATCAGTGATGTAATATGCATAACTATTGTATGCAAATCTTGCCAATTTGCTTATTTTCCTGTAAACTGGATCTGAGCCTTTTTTTTCAAGAGGAAATACTGGAGTTAAGCTCGTGGTTCTTTCATAGCTGCTTTTGGCTCTTAGTTCATAGTCGGTTTGAGAATGTGTTTTAATTATGTTTTCCAAGATATTATTGACTCTGGTAATCATATTTGCTCTTTCTTGGTCATCATCTATTGATCTAATTCTTTTCTCACGATAAGAAATATACATTTGACAACTTGCTTGTGCTATGTCTGGATGTACCAAAGACTTCAACAGATCACCTAGCGAACTTACCTGTACTGTTTCAAGATGCACTAGATGCTTTAGCACTTTATGGATACTTATTCTCATTGTCGTGACTATTTTGAGTCATTAAAGTATATTAAATTTATGTTTGCTGTAAGTTTATCCAACAAACTTGAATCTTGGAACTACGGTTCCATTGTATTCAATTGTTTCCAGAAACATTTTCTTTGGTCTGACCCATAATGCGTTCTTACCAAAGTCTTCTGATTCATATAATGCTTTGTACACGACTAATTCTTCCAAGGTTTCAGAATGTCTTGCTACTCCGATGACCTCATAAAATTGACCTTTATAATGCTGATATTTGCCGAGCGGAATGTCTTGCATGAATTTTGGGTTGGCTTGCTAGATTAATAATTTTGTGGAATGAAGAAGAAAAACTTAATAATTCTGATCAATTGATTTTCCACAGTCTAAACAAATAGAACTATCATATTTTCTATGGCTACCATCAATTCTTGGAATATAGCTTGGACCCCATCTTTGAACATTGCTATGCTTGCATTTTTCTTGTTCCTGTCGAATTTTGTCAATTCCATCTTTAACTGCTGCTTCAAGGGTAGCTTCATCAATGGTAATACCTTTGAATGGATCTTCCCAATCCTCTGGTTTTGATGTCCATAAACTTGCCATTTTATGTTTTTTCGTCGGTAGTGGATATTTAATTTATTATTTACAATTTTAAAATTATTGACCCTGCAATCACTAATACAACTGCAATTATCTTCTGCCAGAGGTGGTCTCTTTCCTTCATAAAGATTATTCCTCCAATGACGGTAAGCAACGTGGTGAGCTGCAACAATGGATAAACTAATGTAACATCAGCTAATGAAAAAGATTTGAGTGTAAGATAATACGTTACTGTTGACAAGACTATGGCTGATATTGAAGATTTCCACTTGGATCGCAATAGATGCTTAACCTGATCAATTTTCTCAGGTAAGAATAAACTGAGTATTATCAATGGCAAAAAATATACAAGGAATGCATAGGTTTCCAGGTTAAAATAAGTAAGGGCTGCTTTATCTACGATTGCAACTGTTGCACCTAGGAGTGCAGAGAAAAATGTCCATTTTACTCCAGGCTCAGATAGCCTGCCAAATCTTTTTTCGGGATGAAATAATAATGTGCAAATTCCTAAGAATATAACAATAGTTCCAACAATTCTGTTGATTGTTGTGGTTTCCCCTAAAAAGATAGTGCCAAAAAGTAAAGCGATAATTATTTTTGACTGACTTAATGGATCTCTTATTGATACTTGTGCAGATTTGTATGAAATAAGGACTGAAACTGCAATCAATGACCATAGTATTGAGGCCAAGGCTAAAATAAGCCATGCTGTAAGTGTGTTTGGAAGGATAAATTTAGGAAATGCGAGTCCAAAGAAAATGATAGATGATATTAATTGAGTGATAAGGGCAAAAGCATATGGCTCTGTGCTCTTTACTACATACTTATTCAATAACTTTGTTGCGGTGCCCGATAAAATTGCGAGAATTATAAAAATATACAATTCTGTCATTTTTAGCATTAAATGACAATTGCGTTATAATTGTTTCCATTATTGTAATTAAAGTAGTTCATTATTCTAATATGAAATAACGCCTGATGTTGTCGTATCCTCCAATTGTGCCAAAAGGGGTTTGAATTGCTGGAAGTTGCTTTTCATAACTATCTCTAGGTGCATAAACTTTTGTATATGATATTCCAAGCTTCCTGAGCTTTTCTTCTAGTTGCCTTGATTCATCAGAACTATCCACAATGAGTTGCAAGGTAACTTTTTGAGGATCTGTTTCTATCATGGGTAATTCATGATTTACGTATATATTAATATTTTGTAACTAACTCATACATTGTCTTGTTTGTTTAAAATAGAGAAATATCATTGAACATACTTGAATCTTGGAACTATAGAATAAAAAATAAAAAATTATTTTTTTCTTTTACTTTTTCCTGCTTTTTTACCTGCTTTCGCAGTTTTTCTTTTTGTGTAAACTCTAACTACCTCTTTTTTACTTGGATCTGGCATGAATAAGCCAAATAATAGCAATAGTCCACCTATGGCTATAGAAGCGAGTGACCAGCCTTGTGGTACTGTGACCATGGCTGATGAAGTTCTTACATCAGGACCTGTTTCACCAGTGACAGTTGTTTTTGCTTCAAACTGTTGAGTTGGAGTTATGTAAAGAAATCCACCTATTACTAAAAAAAATATTGCAAACACAATAAGACCTATTCTCATTTTCTCACCTTTTTTTACTATTTTACACTTTTAATTCTGATTAAATAAATTCTTGAGTATTTAAAGATTTACCATTAATTATGCTTATTAACTATTGCATATTTACGTTTAGCATGAAATCCTTAGATAGACTCCATTTTGGGACTGCTGG
>CAZNVD010000001.1:27056-57029 GCA_964576505.1 uncultured Methanosarcinales archaeon | reverse complement strand
CCGATGTCTACTTTGAAAAGAAATACCGAAAATGGCATTAAAAGAGTTCATGAACTTGGACTTTCTGCAATGGAACTTGAGTTTGTACATTCTGTAAATATTTCAAAAGAAGGTGCACCTGCGGTAAAGAAAACGGCTGATGAAAATGATGTGGTATTGACTTGTCATGGACAGTATTACATAAATCTAAATGCGCAGGAAACAAAGAAACTTGATGATTCAAGGAAACGTGTGATTCATGCTGCAACTCGTGCTGCTGAATGTGGGGCGTGGAGTATGTGCTTTCATACAGGATTCTATTTGGGACTGGATGCGAAAGTTACGTATGAAACAATTCGGAATCAGCTTAAACTTTGTCTTGCAGAACTTGAAGATGTTGATATATGGGTGCGGACTGAGACTACAGGGAAGCCAACACAGTTTGGTGATTTGAATGAGTTGCTACAGATGAGCGCGGAATTTGATAAAGTCATGCCTACTATTGATTTTTCGCATTTGCATGCACGATCGAATGGAAAGTGGAATTCTGAAGCTGAGTTTAGGAAGGTGCTGGAGCTGACTGAGAAACATCTTGGGAAAAGAGGTTTGAAAAATATGCACATTCATTTATCTGGTATTGCGTATGGGGAGAAAGGGGAAAAACATCATCTAATTCTCGAGGAAAGTGATATGAAGTACAAGGACTTACTCAAGGTTCTAAAAGAATTTAAAGCATGTGGAGTTCTTATTTGTGAAAGTCCAAACATAGAGGAAGATGCTCAGTTGTTGCAGCATATTTACAACCAATTATGAAATTGTATCATGGATCACCAAAAAAATTAGATGTGTTGAAGCCTAAACTTGATTCTAGAACTGGTGTCAAAGGTGTATGGCTGACTGATATAAAAGAACATGCAATGATTTATGCTCTACTTGAAAATTCAAGTAAAACAAATGTAGAATGGCGAAGTCATAAAGGTAAATTTACTGGTGCTGATGTAGAATCAAAAGAGCACATATTTGATTCAGGATTTTTGTATATTATAGAGGTTGATGAATCTGGACTTGAATGCATTAAAGAACATTCATGGACTTCAAAGGAGGCTGTGATTCCAGAATCAATAAAAACTGTGAAACGCGAGCAGCTTGAGGCACTTAATGTAACATTTGTAAAGATAGAAAGGTAGGTTAATTTATAAATTCTGATTTCGTTTGTCAATATATGAAAATCACTCTGGATGTTCATAAGACTCTTGAAGAGAATGCAGCTGTCTATTATGAGAAAGGCAAGAAAGCTAAAGGCAAAATTGCTAAAATTCAGGAAGTTGTACAACAGACTCAGAAAAAGCTTAACAATTTGATGAAAGAACGTGATAAATTGTTAGCACAGTTATCTCAGGCAGAGGATAAGAGAGCAGAGAAAAAAAGCATCAAAAAGGAATGGTATGAGAAATTCAGGTGGTTCTTTACTTCATCAGGGTTGCTTGCGGTTGGTGGAAGAGATGCGACATCAAATGAAATTGTGATCAAGAAACATGCTGAAACCGGGGATGTGGTGTTTCATACTGATATTGCGGGAAGTCCTTTCTTTGTGTTGAAAGTTGGTGATGGAGAGATTGATGAAGATAGCAAGAAAGAAGTTGCACAGGCAACTGGAGCATATTCAAGGGCGTGGGAAGCGGGATATCCTTCAATTGAAGTATTTAGCGGAAGTCCAGATCAATTCAGTAAGACTCCAGAATCTGGAGAGTATCTTTCAAAAGGTGCTTTTGTTGTGCGGGGAAAAGTTGAACGGTATAAACCTGAATTAATGCTGGCAATTGGGATGTCTGAGTCTGGAAGAATTATGGGTGGGCCTGTTTCGGCTGTTGCCGAGCATTGTGAGAAACATGTTGTGATAAAGCAAGGAAGAGATCAGAAATCAGATATTGCAAAGAAAATTCTTAAACATATTGGAGGAGATTTAGATTCAATTATTCAGGTGCTTCCTAATGGGGGAAGTGCACTAGTCCAGATGTGATTCTAGTTACTTTAGTTATCTTTTGATGCTTTTGATTTAGAAAACGACACAATTAACTCATTAATTATTTGTCGTTTTCTAATTAGTAAAAGACCACCGTAGGTAAAGTTAAGTATGTTCATTATGTGAAACTTTTGTCTTTTACTAATTCTGGAAGCTAATAATATCTGAGTCAAGCCAAATTAAGAGTTGTTGTGTGTACATTATTGCTATGAGACCCACAAATGGATACATGATGTAATACGGTTGAATACCAGATAACCATGAGGCACACGCTTGCTGACTGCAATTGATGTTGAATTGGGGAAATGCATGGCTTATGGTAAGAATGAATAGCGCATGTGCAAGTGCAGCTATCCATGCATGGGGGTGGACTCCCCATTTGATGAACAAAAGTATTGCCAGGGGGAGTATTGCAAAATGGAACATGCCTTGTGCATACAAGATAGGTGAATAGTCTGGACTGAACATATATGAGGTTGAGCCCCAAAGTGAGGAACCTGTTAGGCTTTCAATTGTGAAATCAATCATATATGCGATTTCGGGAATCAAACCTATGCACAGTTCGGCTGAAAGCAGCCATGTACTTCGTGAAAATGCGGCGATTGCCAAGAGCAATGCCCAGTGATTGCTGAACCAGAGCAAGTGGATTGGGAATCCTGCCACAGTAAGTAAAATTGCCTGAAGTACAAAAATAACTAAAAATATAATTCCGAATATGATCTGATCCTTTTTCATGATATATTTTCTGAATATAGTCAATTTCTTCAGTTCAGTCACCGTAGAATTTATAAATGTTATTTGTTTCTTTCAGGTTAATAAATAATCATTTGAGGTGATGTTTGTGGCATATATGGATACTTTAATGACGTCGATCAGTGATCCACTTCTTGGAATTATCAATAGTGTGGTGGCAATTTTGCCTGGAGTTGTAGCAGCGTTGATTATTCTTTTAGTGGGTTATCTGATTGGTTGGGCTGTGAGCGTTTTGTTACGGCGTGTATTTCATGAAATTAAATTTGATACCTGGCTTGTCAAGAAGACAGGTCTGGGAAGATCTGCTGGTGACTTCGCGTTTGGAGACACTCTTTCAACTTTAGTGTTGTGGTGGATCTTTGTGATATTCATGCCACCTGCTGCAGAGCTTGTGCATTTGACAACATTTGCAGGATTCCTTCAAAGTGTAGCAGTTATTATTCCGAGAGTAATTCTGGGAATTGTTGTACTGTTCGCTGGTTTGATCGCTGGAAATTATGTTGGTCATGAAATCAGGTCAACTAAAATTACAGGATGTGGGGTAATTGCAGATGTCACAAAAGGCATTATTTACATCTTTACTGCGATCATTGCGCTTGAGCAAGCTGGACTTCAAATCAGTCTTGCAAAGAGTACATTCCTGATTGTAGTCAGTGGAATTGTATTTGCTTTGGCACTTGCTGCTGGACTTGCGTTCGGACTTGGAATGAAGCAGGATGCAACTAAAGCTGGAAAGAATTTCTTAAAGAAATTTTAATTAATTTCTTTTTTTTCTCTTTTATTTTTCATATCTTGTTTCTTGGTTGCTTAGCATCAAAAGATGCAATAGAAACTTGAAACTACTAAAATTCATTGGCAATTGAATGAAGCCTTCTTGTTTTACCTATGTATGGGTTGAGCTCTTCTTTGAGAACTTTGGCACAACCAATAATTACATTTTTACATTTTACAATTACTAACTTTTTATCGTATTGTGAATCTGTGAATGGAATGTTTTGGCCCTGGAACCAGGTTTCCAGATATTGCTCTGGTATTTCTACCACGTTTTTTGTGGCTGATGGTCCAACAAGGTGGGCACCATCAATGGTCAAACGGAAGCCATCTGGCTGCCATTGCCCTATGTATAGGCCGATGGCAGTTATTCTTAGTTTTTCGAGTTCAATTTCCTGCTCGGCATGATTTAGAACATAGATTTTATCTCTTGCTTTTGATAAGAAAAAATAATAGTTATCTGGAAACTCGGCTCCAAATTGTTCCTGGACTGCCTGAATGATTTCCTTTCTTTCTTTGGAGTTTAAACGGTGGACTGTCATTTTAGTGGTTGGTTATTAGTTATTGGTAATTATTATATTATTATTTATTACAAACCCCATGTCGGATGCAAGGTGCGTTTGATTTCAGCGATTTTCTGGATTGCTGCTTTTTCATCAGGAGTAAGGAATTGCTTGTAATCTTTGTATGTTTTGAATTCTTCTTCTGTTAGATCACTGTATAAGAATTCGCCTTCCATAAGTCTGCGGCCCATGGTGACACCAGGTAATGAGATTGCTACTGTTTCTCCCTTTATGGCAATAGGGACATTTTTTTGATCTTTCTGGATTTCTTTGATTCTGGTTATGGTGTTTCCGTCTTCTTTCATTAATGGAGTGCCGACTTTGGCTCGGCCTTCAATAATTTCTGCTCCGACAACTGCGGGATTACTTTGTCTGAATACATAACCTTCCATAATCTGAATTTTGCATGGCGCGTTTAGTTTGTCAAGAGCTTTTGCTTCGATTGCTTTCTGGGTTGCGATTTTCCATTCTTTGTATTGGTCAAGTGTACTGTAAATGATACCAGAATTAATGATTTTTACTTCGCATTCTGCAGCTAATTGAGCAATCTCATCTGTGACCACAACATTGAATGCAAGGATTGCGCCGGTTACTGGCTCTTTTTCTCTATTTGATTTCGCTGTGACTATGTCAACTTTCTTAATCTCGCCGATTGAGGCCTGCCTAATTGGAATTTCTGCCTGACGGATAATTCTTGTGAGGGCTTCTAATGAACCTAAGGTATCAGCTTTGACAATTACACCCAGATCTTCAGTTTCAATAACAACTTCTTCAATTTCTTCCTGAATCTGCTCTTTAACTAATTCTACTTCTGATTGTTTACATGATCTTAATGGCATTCCACCAACGACTCCTTTCAAATTTGGAGCAAAGATTCTGACTGCTACTGCTGCATCAGCTTGATCAACAGGTTTGAATGCTGCGGATGCATATCTTGTTTCCAACAGTGGCTCGGGCAGGAATATGTTTCTTACTTTTGTTTCAATTGGTTCGGTGATTCCGCCAATAATTATGATGTCATTTTTCTTAATGCAACCGTCATAAATAATTGCGTCAATAACAGTTCCCTGGCCTTTTACTTCTTTTACTTCTAATATCGTGCCCTTTGCTGCGTCTGTTACATTGACTTCCATTTTCTGCTGAAGGAATCTTTGACAAAGACCAAGAAGAACCATGAGAAGTTCAGGGATTCCGTCTTTTGTATGAGCTGAAACTGGAATAATTGCAATGCTTTTGGTGAAGTCATCAATTCTGTCGAAACGTTCTGTTTGAATTTTTTCTTTCTCAAATAATTCTCCTACTATTTTGTACATCAATGTATCGAGTTGCTGTTGTACTTCCGGAGCTTGCTGGCTTATTGTTGTTACAAGGTTTTTACCAGAAGATTTCCAGCCTTGAATTCTGTCAATTTTATTTGCTGCAATAATGAATGGGGTTTTGTGTGCCTTCAGAATACCTATGGCTTCTTTTGTTTGAGGTTTGATGCCATCAATAATATCAATAACGAGAACTGCTATATCTGATAAATTTCCTCCACGCTTTCTCAAATTTGTAAAAGCTTCATGGCCTGGGGTGTCGATAAATAATAAGCCAGGAATATGTGCGTCGAGCTTCATTAAGTGGCCTGCAAGTTTCTTAATGTGTGCGAAAGGAATGAAGGATGCGCCGATGGTCTGGGTGATTCCGCCTTCTTCCTCGTTAACAATCTTGGTTCCCCTAATGCTGTCTAGTAAAGACGATTTTCCATGGTCTACGTGACCAAGCATTGAACAAATGAGGCTGCGTTGGGACATGGGGTTATTGGAAAAATTGGGATTTATAGAAAACGACATTTTTGTGATTAATATCTCGTTTTCTAATAGTAAAAGACCTGATTTCGGCAAAATTAATTTCTTTTACTATATAAAGGTTTGTTGCTGAGAAACTTGTTGCAATGAAAACTGGGAATCTTAATTTAGAACTGGTAATGGAATAACTGTAAGTGGTTTTTCAGGATTTTCGTCAGTTGTTTTGTCTTCAGCAGGTAAAACAGGTATTGGTTGATCAGTGATTGGTAAAGGCTGTTTTATTGGACTGGTCACAAATTGCTGAATGTATGCCTTAATATCGGTTTCCTGTGAGAATGGAATTGCATATTCTCTTACAGTTGGAATGTTAATTCTTAATTTTCCTTTTACTTCAATCAAAACTTTGTCTTTTGTGATCAATTCTGCTGCAAGTTTTGCGGTTGGAATCCATGTTACCTGCTGATTGAATGGAATTTTGTTGACGTTGTTTTTTTCAAGCGTGAACTGAGGTAATGTGCCTGCGCCTATTTCCTCACCAGTTTCTTTTAGGTAAATGACGTAATCAATTGATTCAATCGGGATACTGAGATCACTTGGGTTTTTTATGTACACGTTTCCTGCGACTGTAAAGGATTCAGGGTTAACATCTTTTATGCCAGTTAAATCGAATTTTTCTAAAGATGCATTTTGTAGTCCCTGTCCGAAATAAAATAACAGTCCTCCGACTATCGCAAGTGGAATAATTAATTTCAATATTGATTTGATCCCAAATCCGAGTAAGCCCATATTGCATGTATAATATTCACAATATTAATAAATTTAGTTGTTTCTTTTACTGTATGAGATTAATTTCAATCTTTTTTATTTCTCTGTTGTGCTTAGGTAGTGTATTTGCTTTTACAAGCAATTCAATTTTGAATCCTGATGGAAATGAGCTTCAGGCTCATAAGGATGGTGATGGCAGTGGTAGTGTGAGTGGAATCAGCTCTTTTTTGAGAGATTCGACTAAGATACAACAGTTGCTTGTGCAGGAAGCAGAATCTCTTGGAAGTGGAGAAATTCCTGTTATCGCGCAATTTAATAACAAATTAAGTCAAGAGCAGAGATCAGAATTATTGCAGTTTACTGAGGCAATTCATTATGAATATAGCATTATTAATGCAGCAGCTTTTTCTGTTGATGTTTCACAATTAGATGAATTGTCTGCCTTATCTTTTGTTTCGTATGTTGAATATGATGCTGATACTCGGATTGTTCTTGCGCAAAGTACAACACAGATCGGGGCGAGTAGAGTCTGGCTTGGTCATAATGTATTTGGTGAAGGTGTGAAGATTGCGGTGCTTGATACTGGTATTGATAATGAACATCCTGATGTCAAAAATGTAATTGCAGAGCAGGATTTTACTGGTGAAGGGACTGATGATTTGCATGGGCATGGAACTCATGTTGCATCTACTGCTGCGGGAACTGGGGAATCCTCGGGTGGTTTGAATAAAGGGGTTGCTCCAAAAGCAAGTTTGATGGATGTGAAAGTGCTTGATAAAAGCGGGTCAGGAAAATTAAGTGATACAATTGCAGGAATTGAGTGGGCAGTTATTAACAATGCAGATATTATTTCTATGAGTTTAGGATCTGATATTCCTTGTAATGGGTTGGATGCGACTTCACTTGCTGCTGACGTGGCAGTGCAACGTGGTAAACATGTTGTGGTGGCTGCAGGAAATCTTGGACCTTTGCCAGGTAGCATTGGAAGTCCTGGATGTGCGCGGGATGTTATTACAGTTGGGGCAGTTGATAGGCTTGATGGTGTTGCTTTGTTTAGTTCTCGTGGTCCTACACTTGATGGACGAGTCAAGCCAGATATTATGGCACCTGGAGTTTTGATTATTGCGGCAAAAGCTGGTGGCGGATATGCTGCAATGAGTGGAACATCGATGGCGACTCCTCATGTCTCTGGTGTTATTGCTTTAATTTTGAGTCAGACTAAGGGATTGTCGCCTGAGCAAGTCAAGAAGGTATTGATGGAAACTGCTGTTGATTTAGGAGAGGATGCAAATACGCAAGGAGCAGGAAGAGTGGATGCTTATGAAGCGTTTATCAAATCATCAGGATTGACTCCAGTAGAACCTCCGAAAGAGGAATCACCTGAAAATGAAACTGAGAAAGAAAAGGAGAAAAAGGAAGTAGAGAAAAAGTGCAAAGATGAAGGATATGTTGATGATGTGCGACGTGTTGATGAGAAAAAGTCTGGAGAAAAGCAATACTGGGTTGTGGTTGGTTCAAAGGAAGGTTCTGATGAATTTATTGTAGTCTGGGTAGATGAAGATACTTTGCAAATTGAGAAAGTAGAGATAATGAGCTTCCTTGGGAAAATGAAAATGTATATGGTTGAGTTCTTTGAATATCTTGGTTCTTTTTTTATGTCTAAAGCTCAGTATTGATAAAATTGATTAATGGATAGTCTGCCATAATAATCTTAATAAATCTTCAAATGGTGGAGGTTTTGATGGATAAATTAGATGCTATAAGTCCAGTAGATGGAAGGTATCGAAGGTATACTGAGCCATTAGCTAAATTCTTTAGCGAGAGAGCACTTATTACATACAGAGTAAAGGTTGAAGGTGAATATTTTATTTATTTGTCTGAGCACCCTCAAATCGGAACGCGAGAGTTTACAGACGAAGAAAAGGGTCTGGTGCGGAAGCTTTATGATGTTTCTTTAGAGGATGCTGCTATTGTTAAAGCAATTGAGGTAAAAGGACTTGGAGAGATAAAAGCTACTAATCATGATGTAAAAGCAGTTGAATATTTTATGAAACTCAAACTTAAGGGAACTTCTCTAGAGGATTCTTTGGAGTGGATTCACTTTGCACTTACTTCTGAAGATGTAAATAATCTTGCGTATGGATTGATGTTGAGTGATGCACTTGGAAGAACGATTGTACCTTCTCTGGATAAATTATATCGTGATATTGATGAATTTTCACGTACAAGATGCAGGGATGTGCCAATGCTTGCACGAACGCATGGTCAAGCTGCATCACCGACTTTATTTGGAAAGGAAATTAAGGTATTTTCTTCACGACTGATACGGCAGATGCAGGAACTTCAAAATCGTAAAATTCTTGTTAAGCTTAATGGTGCTACAGGTAATTATAATGCTCATTTTGTTGCTTATCCAGAAACGAATTGGATTGAATTTACTAAGTTCTTTATTGATCGGTTAAATTATGTAAGACAGGGGGTAGAATTGGAGCCAAATTTTATAACTACACAAATTGAACCTCATGATACATATGCTGAATTATTTGATAATTTTAAACGAATAAATACTATTCTTATCGGTTTTTGTCAAGACATTTGGAGATATATCAGTGATGACTGGATTACACAGAAGCCTGTAGAAGGAGAGGTAGGTTCATCAACAATGCCACACAAGGTTAATCCTATTGACTTTGAAAATGCGGAAGGAAATTTAGGACTTGCAAATGCATACTTTGAATTTTTTTCAAGAAAGTTGCCTGTTTCCCGGCTTCAGCGGGATTTATCAGATTCTACTGTTGAGAGGAATTTTGGGGTGGCGTTTGCTCATAGTTTGATTGCTTATGAGTCAATTATTAAAGGTCTCAGTAAGACTGCTGTGAATGAGCAAAAAGTTATAGCTGTGTTAGAGGATCATCCTGAGGTTATTTCTGAGGCAATTCAAACCGTGCTTCGAAGAGAAGGAGTAGCTATGCCCTATGAGCAGCTTAAAGATCTTACGAGAGGAAGAAAAGTTACAATGGATGATTTCAGGATATTTATTGATGGACTTGATGTGGCTGATTTTGTGAAACAAGAACTCCTAAAGATTACACCAACAAATTATACGGGAATTGCTTCTCCTTGGGCGAAAGTTTTGAATAAGTTGTAGTGCTTGTTTCTTTTGAATTTATTGTTATGATAGAAACAATCTTTATATACCGTGTATTCTTTCTTGGCCCATGGATTTTCTTCGAAAGGTGCTGAAAAAGCAGAAAAAAGAGGCTGTAAATGTTATGCCATTTATTACTGCTGTAAAGGAAGAATTTACACGTAGAAAAGTGCAGGTGGATGTGCGGGTTGGAGGCAGCCTTGCAAAGAATACTCATCTCGGAATTCATGATATAGATATTTTTGTGCGTTTTGAGAAAAAAGTTGATTCTGGTTTGCTTGAAAAAGTGCTTAAAAAAATATGTATTAGTGTTGAGCGGATTCATGGATCGCGGGATTATTTCCATGCTCATTTCAAAGGATTCAAAGGCGTGCATTTTGAGGTTGTGCCTGTACTTCATATTAAAAAGCCTGAGGATGCTGAGAATACTACTGATGTCAGCGTGTTCCATGTAGACTGGGTGACGAAACATTTGAAGACGCCAGATGAAGTGAGGCTTGCGAAATTGTTTTGCAAGTCGCATAGGGTGTATGGCGCAGAATCTTATATCCAAGGTTTTTCAGGATATGTTCTTGAGATACTTATTGTCAGATATGGTAGTTTTCTTAAGTTGATGCAGGCTGGAAGCACTTGGAGATTGAAAGAAGTTATAGATGTTGCAAAACATTATTCTTCTGAAATGGAAGTTCTGAAAAGCATAAATGAATCCAAACTTGAGAGTCCTTTGATAATTGTTGATCCTATTGATAAAAAAAGGAATGCGGCAGCTGCGCTTTCAACTGAAAAATGGGTGGAATTTGTGGATGCTTGTCGTGAGTTTATTCGGAAGCCTACTGAATCTCATTTTATTGAGCGGAATGTGGATGTGAGGCATTTACAGCAGCTTGCACGTCATCATGCGTCTGCAGTATATTTTGTTCAGTTTACAACTCTTGAAGGACGGGGAGATATTGTGCTGAGCAAGGTAAGATTGTGTTTTACTTATTTGCGTTCTCAACTTAAATTATTCGGGTTTGATATTAACAGTTCAGGAGTTGATTGGGAACGGAAATTTATGTGGTATGAGATTGCTGAACCATTGTCTCCTGTTGAGAAAATTGACGGGCCTGTGGTGTGGGCGTCGCCTCATCATGCAGCTGCTTTTAAGCAGAAGTATAAAGACTGGCATGTAAGCGGACATAGATATGTTGCTTTCCAGAAACGGAAGTTTACAACTGCTTGGAAATTGATACAGGTTGTGCTGAAGGATCCTTATATTACAGAAAAGGTTAAAAAGGCACGCCTTGCCAAGTTATAGTATGCTACAGGAACTTTTAATACTCTTTTTTTTGACTTTTGTACCCGCTCTAGAACTTAGAGCTTCAATTCCCTTAGGCATTCTTGCAGGAAGGGTAGAGCTACCATTTGAGTGGTATTTGCAGGGCTTTGGATTGCATTGGTCCATTGTATTTCTAGTATGTGTCAGTGCTAATGCACTTGTTGGTCCGTTTGCATATTTTATGTTTGATAAAGTGGAACATTTGCTTCTCAGGATTCCTGGGATCAATAGACTCTATAAATGGAAAATTGAGAAAACCCAAAAAAAGATTGCTCCACTTGTCCAGAAATATGGAGGACTTGGTATTGCGCTTTTCATAGCTGTTCCTCTGCCTGGAACTGGAAGTTATAGTGCTGCACTTGGAGCTTTGCTTATTGGGATGAAGCAGAGATTGTTTTTCTGGGCTAATCTTGTAGGTGTTATTTTGCAGGGAATTATTGTGACAATTCTGACTTTGACTGCTGGAGCTATTTGGTAGTACATTTTATATATCAATAAATTCTTACTATCTTTATGAGGGGAAGAAGACCAGCTTCTGTGGTGCGGGATAATTTAGTAGAAATGTTGTTTGTACTGAAGAAAGCTTATGGATATGAGCTTGCCGTATTGTACAATCAGATTTTTCCTTCTGTAACTCAGAGACTTATTTATTATCATTTAAATCGTGGAACTAAAATGAAAGTGTTTAATGTTGCTGAAATAAAAAAAGAAGCTGGAAATTATAGTTGGGGACAGTCTGTTGAAAAAGTGTATTATGAATTAGGTGATGGTGCAATGCCTAAGGCGTCTGAGAGAGTAATTGAAGCATTGAAGGGGAGGGTTGCATGAAGTACTATTCTAACCCTAACTATCAGAAAAAAGGGTGGAAGATTCCTGGCACATCACGAACAGAGATCGAACATTTATTTGTGGCATGGATTGCTATAAGTCTGGCTTTTTCTTTTGTGCTGAATATTAATGGAGCCGGGTTCATTTACCGGCTTTTTGTCAGTACTGTGGTGGTTGGCACTGGTTTTCTCCTGCATGAACTTGCTCATAAATTTGTGGCACAAAAATTTGGGATGTGGGCGGAATTTCGTGCGTCATATCCTATGCTTGGATTTGCTTTACTTTTCAGCGCATTTCTTGGTGTGGTTGTGGCAGCACCAGGAGCTGTAATGATATTTGGGCATGCTACTCGAAGGCAGAGTGGGGTAATTGCTTCTGCAGGACCTGTAACAAATTATGTGCTTAGCCTTGTGTTTATGATTCTTCTTTTGGTAATGCCTACTGGTTTGCCACATGATGTTGCTTTTTTCGGGCTTGTGATTAATGGATGGCTTGGATTGTTTAATTTAATTCCATTTGGACCTTTTGATGGCAGAAAAATTTTGACCTGGAATAAAGGAGTGTATGCATGTCTTGTGGCGGTTGGATTTTTGTTTCTTGTGTTACCTGTAATTTTGTAACTATTGAAACATTGTTTCAAAGAAGAGAAAATAATTATTCCATTGCGGAATTAATTTTCTTTAGAACTTGATCAACAGAGATGAATAGGTTGCTTGCTTCATGCTGAGCTGCGTATGGAGTTCCTGCATCGTGAGCAGTGCCTTTTACAGAAAAAATGTTGTTATCATGCTCAATACTTAACTCTATTTTTTCAAATTGCTTAGCTTTATCTGAAATTTGCCGCACATGGTTACCAATGAGTTTTTTTAGAATAATCATTGACGCGCCATCAATCTGTTGGAAACCGTTTAAAACGATGTTTCCTCCTAGCACTATTGAATCACCTGTTTGCTCCTCTACCATCCCGCTCTCCTGTTTTGTATTTGAAAATGAAATTTTACTATATAAAGTTTTCTAGCCGTGATTGATTGTTTTAGTGAGCCAATGGTGGTGCGGGAAGCAAAAGCTTTATAATTCTTATAAGGTGAGTTGATTTAATGGTGGCGAAGAAAGCACAAAAGAAAGTCTTGGTATGCGCAGCGTGGCCTTATGTATATGCTGTGCCTCACTTAGGTAATCTGGTATGTATGTTTGCAGGTGATAGTATTTCACGTTACTTCAAATTGGCTGGCTATGATGTAGAATACGTATCAGGTAGTGATGAACATGGCACTAAAATGGAACATGAGGCCCGTAAACTCGGGATTACTCCTCAGGAACTGGTAGATAGAATTCATGCTCAGGTTGTTGAACTACTTGGAAAATTGAATATTTCTTTCACAAATTATTCGCGCACAGGAGATAAAAGACATAAAGTATTTGTTGAAAGTTTTTACAAGACTGTAGAAAAGAATGGTTATGTTGCAATGAAGGAAGAGAAGCTTCCTTATTGTAAAAGCTGTGACATGTTCCTTGCAGATCGTTATTTGATTGGAACTTGTCCTCATTGTGGCAATAAAGAAAGTCAGGGCAATCAGTGCGATGATTGTGGGCGTGTGTTGGATCCTACTGAACTTAAAGATAGCAGATGTTCTACATGCGGATCTAAACCTGAAATACGTCCGACAGTTAATGCTTTTTTTGATTTACCAAAATTGTCTAAGCAACTCCTTGCTTATGTAGATGAGAAAAGTAATGTCTGGCAACCTCGTGTAGTTCAGTTTACAAAACGATGGATTGAGGAAGGTTTGCATCAAAGAAGTATGACTCGTGATGTTGCCTGGGGAATTAAAAGTCCATTTGCCAGTCACTCCAAGGAACAAAGAAAAACACTTTATTGCTGGGTTGAAGCGGTGCTTGGTTATGTAAGTACTCTTGAAATGCAGGGCAGACTTAAAGAATTCTGGAAAGAGCCTATTGAGCATTCATATTTCTGTTTAGGCAAAGATAATATTCCATTTCACACAATATTATTCCCTGGCTTGTTGATGGCCCATGGTGGATATAATGTGCCTGACATTATAGTATCTAATGAATTCTTGCAGTTTTTCAGTAAGAAGTTTTCGAAGACAAAAGGTGTTGGAATCTGGATTGATGAAATGCCTGAGCTGCTTGATGCGGATTACTGGAGATATTATATATTCAGAATTTTCCCTGATATTCGTGATACTAATTTTGACTGGGCTGATTTTGAAGATAAAATCAATAATGAACTAGTTGCAAATATTGCCAATTATTCGAGTAGAGTGCTGACGCTTGCACAGACTTATTTCAAAGGAAATATTCCTGAATTTAAGCTTGGAGCTGATGAACAGGATATACTTGATGAAATTACTGATCTTCGAGAGAAAGTTCACGAGGCATTTGTTGCTGGTAATGTGCGTGACGGGTTAGATGCTGCTTTGCAGGTTTCCCGCCGTGGAAATGAGTATCTGCAGAAGAAAGAACCATGGACTATTGAGAAGAACAGATATTGTGTAGGATTTGCGGCTGCGATTATGCGAGCGGTTGGTTTGTTTATTGCGCCTTATCTTCCAACTACTTTTGATAAAATAAAAGAACTTTATGCGATTCCTGATAAAGATCCTTGGGATAATTTAGTGTTATCAGGAGTTAAAGTTGGAAAGTCTTGTCATTTGTTTGAAAGGGTGAGTGCGGCTGAACTTGAGAAGAAACTTGATGAGATTAGATCACGAAAAGCATTTTCAAAATTAGATTTGCGTGTTGCGAAGATTGTTGCAGTTAATAATCATCCAAAGGCAGACAAATTGTATGTCTTGAGTGTTGAGTGCCCTGAAAAACGGACGATTGTGGCTGGACTTAAAATGCATCTTACTCCTGATCAGCTTTTGAATAAGTCAGTGTTGATTGTTGCTAATCTTGAACCAGCTGATTTACGAGGAGTAAAATCAGAAGGAATGGTACTGGCTGCGGAAGATAAGAAAGGCAAATTGTCTTTGCTTGAGACTGATGCTAAAGTTGGAGAGTCTGCTTCTGTTTCCTCAGTTGAGAGTAATCCTCTGAAAAGTGTGTCGTATGATGAATTTACTAAGGTAAAGATTGTAGTTAAAACTGGGTATCCTCAGTTTGATGGTAAAAACTTAATGGTTGGAAAGAAGACTGTAATTTGTAACGGTGTTGCAGATGATGCAACAGTTCGTTAGATTCTATATTAATTAAATTAATTCAAGGACATTTAATTTTTAATTCTCCGCCTTTAGTGCAGGAGATTTTGTCTTCTACTAATGAATATGAGTCAATATCTGGGTCATCAACACGGGCTTTACAGCAAATATTTGTAGCTGCTTTTCCTATTGTATTATCATATATTGACTTGAAATGATTGAATTCCTCGGTTGTTTGAGCAATTTTTGCTTCAAGAGCTTGGATTTTGTCTGTGTATTGAGTTTTATCTTCATTATTTTTGATATTGATTGTTTGTTCGCAAGCGATGGTTCTGGTTTCTTCCTGAGCCCTTTGTGTTTCGCATTCTTCAATTTGATTATTCTGCTCTTTTATTGTCTGATCTTGAAGATTTACTTTTTCAAGTACTTGTTCTGCTGAAACGCCGTGGCGGCCAAGGTCTTTGTTTAACTGGAAATTAGAAACTGCGGGTTTTGCAAGAATAATGATAATCAAAAGTAAAACTGAAATCACTCCGATAAGTACGTGTTTTTTGTGATTTTTTGGGTCACTGATTGATTTTTTGGCTGACTTTTCAGATTTATCTGAGTATACTTGAGTTGACCAGGTATTTTTTTTCGGATCCGGAGGATCTACAGCCTTTTTGCTTGATTTTTCAGAATGTGATGAGGACCAATCCTTTTTCTTTCCATGATCCATAGGTCAGATATAGTATGTCGACTTATAAATTTATTCAGAATTAGACTGGCTCCCATTTTGAATTCACAATGTTTATAAAAGATCGAGATACCTTATGTTAAATGGATAGATTTTGGCTAAGTTTGTGGATTCTTACTGTGATTTACTTTTCTTTCAGAATGATAACAGTTCTGTTTGGCAAAGAGAAAAATAAGTTGAATAAGATAGATGAAGTCATTAAGTCTGATAAGTACAAAGTAAAAGGGCAGTTTGATGAACAGACTAGATAGATTCTAGAAACTTTAGATTCAATAGATTCGAGAGATTCTGGTTGCTATTTCTTTTGTGATAACATTTCCTGAATAATCTTTTTAGCTTCTTCAGCAGTAATAAATGTCATGGGCTCCCAGATTTCTAAGGTTTTCTGTATTTCGAGAAGCTCTTCTTTTTTGCTGCATCGCTTGACTTCTGTAAGGATGTCGGAAGCGGATTCTCTGAGCTCATCTATTTCCCGGGAAAGGTTGCCTATGCTCGTATTGAGATCATGAATCTGGTCTGATGTCTTTTTTTTGCTGTCTAAAAGCGATTTTTCATTGAACTGAAGCTGCTTCTGAATATTATTGTATCTTTCCTCAAGAATGCGAAGCCTTCTGCTTATATTTACTGCCTGAGAAGGCTGGCCTGATGGTGGCGGAGGAGGAAGATTAGTATCTGGGGTGAGCGGTTCAGGATTCCTTGCAAAAAGAGCCATAGCTGTTAGAAAGTGCGGAAATATTTAAATATTGAGTAAGTAGTCATTCAGGTTAAGGTTGAAGTGCATTATTATAAAAAAAGGAGGGGTGTGATTCTGTGCCGCGGCAAGACTGGGAATACGATATTGTTCACGAAGGGGAAGATAAGATACTGAACATTTCAGTAGAAGGTTATGGGAGAGTTCCTTCTATTGAAGATGATGCAGTTACTATGTCGGAGACTGTCAAAATTCTCGTTAAAGTACGCGATTGCACTAAAATTGTATTCAGCCAGCAAAGAGATTATGAGTATAATTTTGACCAGACATTTATGCTGTTGCAGATTGCGCAGGTTTTTGCTGACTTCAGCAAAAATAAGGAGCTTGTTTATTTCCATCTGGATCAAGCAGATCCAAGGGCGCGGTCATATTGCGCTCAGAAACTTGATTTTGTACAGAAAATTATTCATGTATTTCTAAAACAAGATCCTATTGGATCATATGTAAGCATTGTCAGGCATGTTCGCGAAGAAAAGCTCAGACAATCTAATCTTCCTGATGTTCTTAAGAAATGTTCTGTTGCTGTTGTAAAAACACTTGAATTCATGGAGAAAAGGCTTGAAGAAACTACTATGATTCAAGCGGTTCAAAAGGATCTTGCAGGATTCCATATTGGAGATCGTGGGCTTTATAGGAAATTGTTCCAACCAACAATTAAACCGAATTTTATGTATACTAAATTGATGACCCAGTTTCCTGAAGATGGGGAAATACTTGCATCATATATGGTTGGAGATACTGAAGTTAATATTTTCAAAATGCCGAATTCTGTTCAATATTTGTATCACATAATTCCACCTGAATTCAGATTGTCTGAGCAGGAGTATGAGTTACTTGATACTGCAAGGAATATTATGGCGGAACATAAGCCTACTAAGGCTGAGTTTATTGATCCTGAAAGAATGAGAGAAGTGTTTAGTACAGTTGGGATGGATCTTCTGTACGAGCTTGCTCAACACAGAAATGTGGGAGTCTCTGAAGATAAAATCAAGGAATTGTCTAAAATTCTTTTGCGATATACTGTTGGATTTGGACTTATTGAAGTGCTTGTAGATGATGAAAAAATTCAGGATATTAATATTAACTCACCAATGGGACGTATACCTATATTTATTGTTCATTCTGAGTTTGATGATTGTTACACAAATATTATTCCGACCGTCCGGGAAGCGGAGTCGTGGGCTACAAAGCTTAGACTTATTTCTGGAAGACCTCTGGATGAAGCTAATGCAATTCTTGACACAGAGTTAACACTTCCAGGTGCAAGGACAAGAGTCTCTGCAATTGGAGCACCACTTGATCCTACTGGACTTTGTTTTTCATACAGACGTCACAGGAATAAACCGTGGACTCTTCCTTTGTTTATGAAAGCAAGGATGATTAATTCACTTGCTGCTGGATTACTCAGTTTTCTGGTTGATGGAACTAAGACTATGTTGATTGCAGGAACACGAAGTTCAGGTAAATCAAGTTTTTTGAGCAGCATAATGGTTGAGATTATGCGGCGGTACAGAATGATTACTGTTGAAGATACGCTCGAGCTTCCGGTTGATGCGCTGAGACAATTACAATTTAACATTCAAAGTTTGAAAGTTATGAGCGCGCTTGCTGGTGAAAAAGAAGGAGTGTCGGCTACTGACGGAATTCGAAGTACACTTAGAATGGGAGACAGCGCGTTAATTATTGGTGAAGTACGTTCTACTGAAGCAGTTGCGTTGTATGAAGCTATGAGGGTTGGTGCGGCTGCAAACGTTGTTGCAGGTACGATCCACGCAGATTCGCCTTATGGTGTATTTGACCGGGTGGTTAATGATATTGGAGTTCCGCTTACTTCTTTCAAAGCTACTGATTGTGTTGTTATCGCGAAGCCGTTGCGTTCACCTGATGGATTGCACAGATATCGACGGGTTCTTAGCATAACAGAAGTACGCAAGGACTGGGAAACTGATCCGTTGCGTGAGCATGGTTTTGTTGATCTTATGAGGTATAATTCAAAAACTGATGAACTTGAGCCGACTCCTGAACTCATTAATGGAGATATTGACATAATCAAAGATATTGCAGGAACAGTCAAAGAATGGGCTGGTGACTGGGATGCGGTGTGGTCAAATATTCTGTTGCGGGCGAAAATAAAGCAGACAATAGTGGATTATGCAGCAAAAACGAATAATCCTAATTTGCTTGAAGCAGATTTCGTGGTACTTGCAAATGATCAATTCCATCTTCTTTCTGATAAATGCATTAAGGAAACTGGTGGTTTGGACAGTAAAAGGATTTATGCTGACTGGGAAAGATGGCTTAAGGTGATGATTAAAAAAAATAATTAATTGTTGATTTTGTTGATTTAGATATTTTAATTATCAGATGTTGAATTATTGTGTGAGAAAATGAATAAAAAAGGGCAGGTGAGTGTATACATTATTGTTGGGCTGGCGGTTCTGCTTGTTGGAATTGTTATAGTAGTGCAGCAATATTATTTGCCGTCAGAGGTTCCTGAGGTGTTCAACCCATTTGAATATCAACAGGCAGCTGAGCTTGCCGGGAAAGTTTGTGATGGTGGAGTGGCTGCTGGATTGTGTGGAAAAGAAAGGCCTTTGTTTTGCAATTCTAATTTAACTTTTACTCAAGATTGTTTAAAATGTGGATGCGGGCCTGGAGATTTTTGTGATGGGGTGAGTTGTGAACCAGTTCCTGAGATTGCTACTGAGGGAATGAAAGTCTATATTGTGCCTGTGCATTACCTGGCTTCTGATGTTGAATTTCTTGAAAGAGCTGGCAGGATTATGTCTGATGTTATGGCTGAGTCAGGATTAACTCGGGATGATTTTGTGATTGTGGCTGAGCCATTTGTTGAGCAGGCGGGGTGTGCAGTTGAATTGTGGATGGTGAGATTGCATGTTTCAGAATGGTTGTGGAAACGCGAAATTTTATTGCCTGGGCGGAATTTTGAGCACGGGGCTTTGAGCATTACTCCTTATCGGGTGTTTGCGATTGACAAAACTGTTAATGATGTGGAAGTTTGTGGATGTGGATATACTAATTATTACAGTGATGTGGTATATGTTGGAGGGGCTGCTTGCGGAAGGCAGTCAAATATTGCAATGCATGAGCTTGGCCATACTTTTGGTTTGTGCGATGAATATGATACTTGTGTGTGGGAGGCGACTAATTCAGAATATCCTTGCCGAAATACCAAGCCTAACAAAATTGATTCTGATTGCACTGATTCGTGTTGCAGTGATACTGGAGTTTGCTGTTATGGAAAGTATAGTGCTACCGCGTTTAGCATGATGGGATCTTCGGATCTTCCGCCGCAGAGAGAACTTACTTTTGAATCAAGATATGAAATTAATTCGTTTATGTGCAATTATTTCGGGGTGTGTGCTGCTGGATATGAATAAAATCAACTTGCTTTGGATACTGGGTATTGTTTTGAGCTGTGTGGCAGTTTCTGCTATTCCTGTGCTTGAAGTGGAAGTAACTTTGAATTCTAATGGAACCGGGTCTATAGATAGTGTGCGGTTTAGTGAAGGTGATCCTTTCTCAAGCAATGGAACTTATGGTCAGAGATTGAGAATGGTTGACAAAAATCAAATACTTTATGAAGCTGGTTTTCCTTCAACATATATTCTGCTGGCTGATCCACCTTTTATTACTGAATCATATCAAGATTATTTTGTGATTCCATATAAAGGAAATGTGGGAGATCTTCAGTTGCTTGTGGATGATTCAGTAGTTGATGAATATTCGCTGCGGCTTTTGTGCAGACCAAATAACATTTGCGTTGAGCCTGAGACTGAATTTACCTGTCCGCTGGATTGTGGTTTGAAACCTGTGGTGAGTGTTGATTCATTTGATGATGCTGCAGTTAATGATAGAATAAATTTTGGATTAAATCTTATTTATCTCGCTGCGTTTATCCTTTTGTTTGCGTTTGTGCTATATGAAGCTTCAAAGGTGAAGACAAAACGTCGTTAGATCCCAGCTTTTGTAACAAATGTTGCATTGTACCTTTTGATTCAAAGAAACAAGAGGTAAATATATATAAAATCAAATCAGTTTACTGGTTACTGTGGTAGATGAGAAGAGTTTAAAGCGCGAATTTGAGAAAACGGTTGAACGGGAGTTTAGCCAGGATTCACAGGCTTCTGAAAAAGAGCGCGGATATATGGCCTTGGAGTCGCAACACTATCTTGATTTCAAAGCTGAGATTCTGCCTCAACATTTGTCGCTTTATGAAAAAGCGTGTACAATGTGTGAACGGTTTTTGAGTATCTCACTAAAGCCAGACCAGCAACGCTTGATGCAACAGGCAATAGATACCTGCCACCTTTCTATTACTCCTTCTGGAGTTGTTTCTTTTGCTGTTATAGGACCTATTCTGATTGCACTGATTGGAGGAGTATTTGGATTTTTGATTCCTTACATTATTACTGGAAAGGTAGTGCTGTTTTTTCCAATCTTTTTTTTACTGCTGTCTGTTGTGTTAATGTTGCTCTTGTATCGTTTGCCGTATGATTTTGCGCGACAGTGGCGGATGAAAGGAAGTAACCAAATGGTACTTTGTATGTTTTATGTTGTTACTTATATGCGTCATACTTCTAATATTGAGAATGCGATTGATTTTGCGTCAAGTCATTTGACTGGGCCTCTTGCTCTTGATTTGCGGAAGGTGTTATGGGATGTTGAGACTCAGAAGTATCAAACTGTTCGTGAGAGTCTTGATCTTTATCTTGAGCAATGGAAAGATTTTGCAATGGAATTCGTTGAGGCGTTTCACCTTGTTGAAAGTAGTTTGCTGGAGCCACTTGAAGCGCGGCGGCTGGAGTTGCTTGACAAATCGCTTGATGTCATTCTTGATGAAACTTATGAGAAAATGTTGCATTATGCTCACAATTTGCACAGTCCTATGACTATGTTGCACATGCTTGGAGTAATCATGCCAGTTTTGGGGCTTGTTATTTTGCCGCTTGTTGTGAGTATTATGGGTGGAGTTAAATGGTATTATGTGGCTACCTTGTATAATATATTGCTTCCATTAATGGTACTATATCTGGGAAAACAGATTCTAGCTACACGTCCGACTGGATTTGGAGATACGAGTATTACAGAAGATAATCCTGAGACACGGAAGTATAGGGTTGCATCATTTTCTTTTTTAGGGAAAAAAATTGAATTTAATCCAATGATGGCTGGAGTGGCTATCTTCCTTGTTCTGATGTTTATCGGATTATTACCGCTTCAATTGAGCAAAATTATTCCAGGTGCTGACGGCGGAACTGGGGATTACTGCGTGACTCAAATATTTCAGGTGTATAATCCTGTGACTTATACAGTAGATACTCCTCCACCTGCTCTCTTTTGTGTGCTCGAGTATCGTGAGGTTAAGGAAACTGGAGAAATTATTGGTCCATTTGGTTTAATTGCTACAATGATGTCAATTGCAATTGTGATGGCTTTGGGTCTTGCAGTTGGGGTGTATTACAAATTACGTTCTTCTAATGTGATTAAGCTCAGAGAGGATGCGAAATCACTTGAGAATGAATTTGCTACTGGATTATTTCAACTTGGAAATCGAATAGGGGATGGGTTGCCGGCTGAGGTTGCATTTGGAAGGGTGAGTCAGACGCTTGCTGGAACTCAGTCCGGGGAGTTTTTTTCTGCGGTTTCTGCAAACATTACTCAGCGTGGGATGAGTCTTGAGCAAGCTATATTCGATCCAAAGAGTGGGGCTGTGTTACGTTATCCATCTGCGATAATTGGAAGTTCAATGAAGATGATGGTTGAGTCAGTACGGAAAGGACCAGATGTTGCTGCGCGGTCTCTGACTAATATTTCTAGATACATTAAAGAGATTCACAGAGTTAATGAACGTTTACGTGATTTAATGGCGGATATTATTTCTGATCTGAAATCGCAAATCAAATTTTTAACGCCGGCGATTGCAGCGATTGTTGTTGGGATTACATCTATGATTACATTGATTTTGGGGAAGCTTGATGTTGCACAGTCTCGAGGAAGTCTTGCGGGGGCTGAGGGTATTGGCAATATTTTAGGTGGGGAGGGGATTCCAACGTATTATTTCCAGATTATTGTTGGTGTCTATATTGTTGAATTGATTTACATATTGACTGTGCTTGGGAACCAGGTTGAAAATGGAGCTGACAAATTCAATGAAGAATATGAGCTTGGAACTAATTTGACTAAAAGCACGCTAATTTATTCAATGATTGTAAGTGTTTCTATCTTAGGGTTCAGTTTACTGGCAGCTGTGATTATTAATAGAAGTCTGGTTTAGGGTTGGTTTCCTGGTTACCTTGTATCAATTGATTCTAAGAAACTAAAAACGCCGAGGAAGGTGATCACTGAACAAAGTGAACATAGAGCGAACGTAGTGAAGTGATCAAAATAAAGCTATAAAAGAGAAATATACGCCGAGGAAGGCAGACAAAAATCTTGCGATTTTTGAGGCCTCCTCTGTCGTGAAATGTCAAAATAGAAAATAATAAAGACGCCGAGGAAGGGATTTGAACCCTCGAGCCCTTGCGGGCATAAGCTTTCCAGGCTTACGCAATTTCCTGCGCAAAACAATATCTGTTGGTGCGTACCAGGTTATGCGACCTCGGCATAATAATGCAAAATGAAGCTATTTCCTTATAAAATTATTGATTTAATGATAGCTCTTTTTTTCCTGGAATGAGAAAATCCAATTTTTTCAAGGAATTTTCTTTTTGCCTCTTTCTTGCAGATATGAATAATGTGAACAGTTGAAAATTTTCTGTTTTTTGGTCATTTTTTGACCAGCTTGAATGTTCTGCTTGACTTATCTACTGGTGATTCAATAATAATAAATATCCCACCAAATAAGCTTCCTTAAATGATTTCAAAAACAATAAAATGTTTGCTTTGTAAAAAATACTTTCAAAAGCTTGAATCGCATTTGTTTTTTACGCATGATATTATGCCTAAACAATACCTTAAAAAATTCCCCTCGGCGTCACTTATTTCAGAACATTCAAAAATAAAACATTCTAAACTTATGAAGAGATATTTTGCAGATCCAAATAACCTGAAAAAAATGAGTGCTCGTGTTCGCACATATTTCAAAGAGCATCCAGAAGCACGGAAAAGGATTAGTGTATTCTGGAAGAAATATTATTCTATTCCTGATAACTTAGGTCGAATGCGAGCTAGAAGAGTGGAATTCTTTAAGAAACATCCTGACGAAAAACGTAAACACTCACTAGCTATGAAGCATTATTTTTCGAGTGCAAGTGTGCGTAGAGAGCATTCACTGCTTCTGCGCGAATATTATAAAACTCATCCTGAAGAATTGCTACGCTTATCTTTGCAAGGAAAGAAATATTATCGTGAGCACTCCGAGGCTGCAAAAGCACATGCTAAACTGATGAAAATAATAATGGGGGCACCAAAAGCAAGAAGAAGCATGTCTCGTACAAAAATAAAATATTATGAAGATCATCCTGAGCTTAGCAAAGTACATTCAAAGTTTATGCAGAAATACTATTCAGATCCTAAAAATCTTGAGACTATGCGGCGGAGAGTTAAACGCTACTATGAAACTCATCCAGAGGTGTTAATTCAGATGTCTCTTCGGGCGAAAGAATACTATCGAAAACACCCTGAAGCGAGACTAAAGTTATCTCAGAGCATCCTTCGGTTGTACAAAGAGAGACCTGAAATTAAAGAAAAAATATCTAAATCTGTTCAAAAACTTTATGAGAATCCTCTTTTTACAAAACGTTTGAAAGAGGCGCTTAGTTTAAAACCCAATAAGCAAGAACAATATCTGATTCAGTTATTTCGAAAGAAACGGTTGCCACTAAAATATGTGGGTGATTGGTCTTTTTTTATTGGAAGCAAAAATCCTGATTTCATCTCTGCAAAGCGGCGCAAAGTTGTTGAGTTCTTTGGTGATTATTGGCATGGGAAGATAATAACTGGAAAAGATAAGAATCAAGAGGAGCTTGATAAAATAAACTATTACAAGAAGAAAGGATACAAGTGTCTTATTATCTGGGAGCATGAAATAAAGAATCAAGATGCCATAGTCAATAAAGTTAAAGGTTTCTTAGCCAAATGATTCAGACTTCTTTTCCAGATTGTTTCTTTTTATCTGAGTTTATCTATTGATCAAATTCAATCAACTTATATTACACCAAAGAACTTAAGAATTAAGTAAATAATAAGAATTGTAAATATAATGTACATTGTTATTGTTGGAACCGCAACTTCCCTTGCCATTCCTATCTTATTTTTTATGACCATCTTTTTGTTTAAGTTGTTCTATTTTATTTTCTGCTTCTTTGATTCTATTTGAGAAATGCTTCATACCTTTATGAATATTACTATATCTTGCTTCTGACCACCATGCAACTCCCAAGCTTGCAACGAGTGCTACTCCTATAATTTGTACTTGTGCATTATTACTACTTAATGCGGCAATTAACACCCCAACTAATGTAGCAGCTGCAGCAATTTCTCCTGATGCCATTAAATAACCTTAGTGTCTCTTGCCTTTTAATCTTTCGGATAAGAATATTCAGAATCAAAAGTTTCTAGTTACTGTGATATTGGGCTGATCTTTAATTGTTTGCCCTCGACAAAAAGCTCAACAGAATTTTTGTAGACTCCCGGGAATACTTCACCTATCCTGATTATGTTGTTGTCTATTGAATATTTTTCGTATTTATTTAAAGCACGAGTTGGCTGATTGTCAATGTATAATATGACTCTGTAAGGATCTGCTTTTGACTCCTGTTTGAGCAATTGGACTTGAATAGTATGTGTTGAGAGATCGTCAAATGTGATGGTGGCTTCTTCGTTTTCAAATATTCTGAATTTTACAGGGTAATCTGGAAGCTGAATTTCTTGAGAATGTTGGATGGTGATTGAAGCCATTGCATTGATTGCAGCCGCGATTATGAATAAGGTAAGAATGGCTGAGAATATTTCAAGGGCTCTTTTCATTTTGGGAAAGAAGGTAGTTGGATATTTAAAATTGTGCTTTGCATTCTATCCTAATGTTGCACGAAACAAAAAGTTAAGAAACTGGATTCAAAAGAGTGAAAGAAAAAATGAATTAAAAAAACTAAAAGAAAAATTAAGAAATGAAAATAAAAAATTTATTTTCTAAATCTTTGAGCGTACTTACCACGCATTTTTTCTGCGCCAGTTCCTTTGTGTCTTAGTCCTCTTGCTTTCTTACCAGCTGAGGTTAGTCCACGAAGGGCTCTGTTTTTGGTTCTCTTCAGATGCGGGAATGTGTTTAGTACAGCTTTCTTGCTTCTGTCTGCAGTGATTACTTCGTACCATTCATACATCTTGTCTCTGCCAACCCAGTATGAGTTTAAGATTTCACAATTATTGAATTTACGTGCTACACGCTGTTCAGCAATTGTTTTGAAATTCTGAGTTAGAACTTTTCTCAGTCTTCTGTGTTTAGGTTTTCTACCGCCACGTTCCTTTGTTCTCATTCTACCGCCTTTTCTTACTCTTTGACGGACGATGAAGAAACCAGGTTTTGCTTTGTAACCTAGTGAGTGTGCTCTGTCGAGTCGCATTGGATGGTCAACTCTTACAGTTGCCGGCTGACGTCGCCATTGAAAGTATCTAGATTTCGCAAGCTCTTTGTGCTCTTCTGTGGGCTTGTTCCACATTTGTCTTAAGTATTTGTATATTCCCATTGTTTAGCCTCCATTAGTTGATTATTGATAATCGTCGAGGTTTGCGCCTAACGGCGATTACGATTGTTCCACTTGTTCGCTATGTGCTCACAGCGTTCCACAATCGGGATTCAGGCAAGCTACGCCTACATTTCCTATAGCAACTTATAGGGGGCTCTTTATAAAGGTTTTGTCTATTAGAACGGGTTGGAATGGGTCTAATTTTCATACCTAAAATTTTATAAATATTGACAGCTATTTAGTTATTATGGCTAAAACAACTAAACCTCGGAAACGAAGTATGAAAGAGATACTAGATAGTCTAGAAGGTACTATTAATTTTAATGGCGATGGTGCTGCTTTAGTGAAGGCCTTAAGAAAGAACCCTAATATGGACCTTTAATTATAACATTGAATTCTTGTTGTAACTTTTTGTTTTCAATCAGCTTTTTATCTGTTGTTATCAAGTGATGATTGTACGTTACTGCTTCAGCTATCCTTAAGGCATCTTGAGTTTCGATGAAATGATCGATTTCCATTATTTTGTTTACTATTGAGAATGTTTCTTTTGTAGGGGCATTTATAGTAAATCCTTCTCTTGATAAAATATCATTAATATCGTTGAATGCTAATGATCTTTGTTCGTAATCTTCAATTCTGTGTATTGCGTGAAATACCTCTCCTAAACAACTCATTGAGATAAATCCATTCTTTCTATGTTTTTCTATATGGTAGAAATATTCTCTAACTTTTGTGTGCTGTTCTCTTCTTCTTTTTGTTTTTACTCGGGGAAGTGATAGTTCCAAAATTATGGAAGTATCCAATTGATCACCTATTTTCATAGGTAATTATGGATTTTTAGAATTTAAATGTATTTTGCAGGTGAAATTGGAATGAGTCTCATCTACTGAAAATCAATGGTTTCCAAAAGATTCACATGGTTTCCAAAAGATTTATAGCAGAATAAGAAGTAATGTATTTCATATGGAACGACCAAAAGTAGGGGTAGGTGTTATTGTTGTTAAAGAGGGGAAGGTACTTTTATTACAGCGGAAGAATAGTCATGGTTCAGGCACATGGTGTTTTCCAGGTGGACATCTTGAGTATGGAGAGAGTTTGGAGGAATGTGCCAAGCGAGAAGTTCTTGAAAACAACATCCCAAATTGTTCAGAAACATGTCAATTCTGTAAATGGCAAGGTTGTTTAAAGTTTTGAGATTATTTAAGGTTATTCACATGAAAAAACAACCAAAAAATATATAAACTTAAGTTAATATCTATTAACTGTGGTAAATATATATAAACTAAAGTTAACTAATCTTCAAAAGGAAATAGTTAGATTACTATCTGTTAAGGCAGGAATTTTGCTAAACCAAAGGCAAATAGCAAAGTTTCTGGAAGTTTCCCAGCCAGCTGTGATGAAGGCTATTCCTCATTTAGAGAAGGAAAATCTCATCAAGGTAAAGCAGGATAAGGAGTCAAAGAGATGGGCAATTGAATTAAACAGGGATTACCATAGAGTAATGCAGCTAAAACGGGCTGACAATCTGAAGCTCATATATGAAACCGGGCTTGCTGACTTTCTTGAGAAAGAGTTTGCAGGAGCTACAATCATCCTTTTTGGCAGCTATTCAAGAGGAGAAGATTTAATTAATTCAGATATTGATATTGCAGTAATAGGCAGAAAGGAAAAACAAGCAGACTTAACAATGTATGAAAAAGAACTTGAAAGGCAAATAAACATAAACTTTTATGGCTCATTTAAAGACATACATAAACATTTGAAAGAAAATTTATACAATGGTATTATACTTACTGGCGGAGTTGAACTATGAGAGGAATAAAGACTTTTGATGAATTTGTAAAAGAAAATATCGTCAAGAAGCAAAGTGTAGATAGATCAAGGGCTGCATTTTTGGTGAAAGAATCTGAAAATAGTTATGTTCTTTTATTAACGATGATTGAGAAGCTTAAGGTTGATGACAATAATGCAAATATGTTTATCAAATTTTGTTATGATATTGTCATGGAATTGATCAGGGCAAAGATGCTTTTGGATGGATACAATACTTCAGGTCCCGGAGCTCATGAAGCTGAGGTATCATATCTGAGAATTCTGGGATTTAGTGAGAAAGATGCGCAGTTTGCAGATCAGATGAGATACTTTAGAAATGGAATGCTTTACTACGGTACAATACTTGACAAAATTTATGCAGAAGAAGTTGTTACATTTACAAAGAAAATATATACAAAACTAAAAGAACTCATCAAATTCTAACATGTGTAGTAAGTCTATCTGCTTGAATAATTCTCATAATACCTCCGAAAACACTCCTAAAACGGTATGGCAAAAGCTTTATATATTAACTCTGCTATTCGAATTACAGTCAAAGGGGACAAGATGAGAGAGACTTTGCTGAATATAAAAAACCAATTTCGCAGAACATTTTTTCGCGAAGAACCGGAAGATTCGGAGCTAGCACAAGATGGTGATTATGTTGAAATCGGTAAAAGTTCTAATGGTCCAGTTTCTTCTGATGCGAAAATAACAGTTAAACCTTATACAATTGAACATTTTGAAGACATCAAACAGATTCTTCAGGATTTGCGTGAAGGAAGAACTGTAGCGCTGATCAATATGAGCGTTCTTAAAGAAAAAGACATGGTTGAACTTAAACGGGCAATAAATAAACTCAAGAAAACCTGTGATGCAATTGATGGAGATATTGCAGGATTCGGGGAAAACTATATTGTTGCGGTGCCTGAATTTGCACGAGTTCATAGAGGCGGTAAATCACCAAGTCAACCGCAAACTGAATTTGATGATGATTCGGAATTTTAATCTTAATCTAATTTCCAATTCCGCCATTTTTATAAATAGAAAGAGTACGTGATATTATATGGTAAGAGATGAGCAAGAGGGCAAGACTAGAGGGGAAGCTCTAGAAAAAAGTAATTCTGAAGACAACCGCGCAGAGATCGAGGAAGGCAAACAAAAAGGCAAGGCTGTTAAAAAGGCCAAGGCTGTGAAGCAGGCGCCAAAGAAGGCTGCAAAAGAAGATTCTGAAGAGATACAAATTTCTGATGAAGATGTGCCTGTTGGTATTGTGGATGTGATTGACCTTGATGAAGAAGACAAGGAAGATGCTATTCCTATTATTGATGATTTTGATGAAGAAGAGCAGTTTAGTTTCTCGCCTGCTGCAAAAACACTTGTATTTGTGATAATGCTTGCGATTATTGCTGGCGGAGTGTACTGGTATCTGACTCCTTTGCAGGAAGCTGCTGAATCAATAACTGATAATATTCAGATTGTTAATGATAATCTCTATCATTACAAAGATTATGAATTCAGCAAAGATGCAAGCAACTTATGGAAAGTAGAATTGTATGATCAAACACAAAATGTAGTTTATGTATTTAGACTGCACTATGGACCAAAAGACTTTGAAGACATTCCAGTTGTTGGTGACATTAACAATTTCAAAAATATAGCACTTAAATTTGTAGATGATCAAGGAGAGAAAGGTGCAACATTTGTAACTGTGGATCCAGATGTCAATGATGAATATCATTCACTTGCATTTATGGAATTTGTGCGATCTCTTGAAACTGGAGTTGGCATAAAACCATTTGGGGCGTATACTGCAGAGGTTGCTGATAGCGGAAGACCAGTAAAACGGTGTACGAGCACAACTGAGC
>CAZNVD010000001.1:18616-27046 GCA_964576505.1 uncultured Methanosarcinales archaeon | reverse complement strand
GACAAAAGATAATTGCGTTGTAATCCAAGGACAGGGAGAAGATCTTGTAAAGGCAGTAGATAAAGCGCTGTTAATGCTTTATGGCGTGTATCCTTAATTATTTTTTATTATTTTTTATTATTTCTTAGATCTCAGATTCCAGTATCTATTGTTTCTTTTGTTGCTTAGTATCAAAAGCTACATTTATAAGTTAAATTCGGTTCTTGGACATTATGAATATTCCAAAACAAGGTGTATCGCCACTTGTTGCAACAGTACTTCTTTTCATATTTGCATTTACAATTGGATTTATTGCGATTAACTGGGGAGATGTGCTGGTGCCTGATACTCTTGATGTTACTGCTAATGATATTGTGTGCAGCAAAAATGTGGGAATTATTGGATCAGATATTTCCACACGTGAAGCGGAAGGCGGATTTGAGATGACTTTTGTTTTGTATAATAGCAAAGAAGCGACAGTTGAATCATTTTATGGACTTGTCCGCTCTGGGGATGCAATGGAGCTTGTTCATTCTGACCGTGTATTAAGACCTTTAGACAGAGAGAAATTTGTTTTTATGCTTCAATCACCTGATCTTTCAAAGGCTCTGGAAAGCGGAAATCAGGCGACATTGCTGCTATATCCCATGGTTTCTCTTCAGGCTTCTGACTCTGTGGTGAATTGCTACGGGTATCCAATAGAGATGGTTCTTTATAAAGCGGCAATGGTTTAAACCATAATGTTTAAATATTCTGACTTGGTGTCCTGCTATAGTAGTAATTAGTGGGGAACAGTTATGAAGACTTGGTTGATATTTACATTATTTTTATTGATGATTCCAATGGTAGCTGCGGCTGGCCTTGAAATCGAAAGTTTTTCTATTGATAACAGACTGCTTAATGATGGTGATACTGCCACAGGCATTGAGCCCGGGCAGACTGTAGATGTTGAGATTGTTTTCAAAAATACAAATGCAAGAAATTCAAAGATTGATATTGATGATATTAGAGCTACACTTCTTGTTCAAGGCATTAATAATGGTCAGGACATAGAAGTAAGCAGTGATGAGTTTGGATTGGATCCACAAGACAGAAGGAGAGTCAGACTTGAATTTGTAGTTCCATTGAAAGTTCAGCACGGGAAAAATTACAGGGTGACAATGCGAGCTGATGGATTTGACACTGAAGGTAGACTTGAGCAAGCTAAGAATCGCGCAGAAATTGAGATTGAGAAGCCTTTACATGGCATTGGTCTGTTAGATATTTTTGCATCTCCTGAAAGATTGCAGTGTGATAATTCTGTAATTGTGGATGCTCATGTTATCAATTTAGGAAGCAACAATGAGCAACATGCAGTAGTTCGTGTTGTTAGTGATCAACTTAATTTGTCATATCAAACTGAATTCACACTTCAAGAGAGTCCAGTAGATGATGATTTTGACAAAATTGTGACTGTTGTGTTTGATCTTCCTCAGAGAGTGGCTGCAGGAGACTATCCTCTTCGGGTTGAAACTTATTATGAGCGGACATTCTTTTCACAAAGCAAGGATGTTGGAATAACAGTTATAGAATGTCCAGTAAATCTGGTTGAACCTGATATTGTGCAGTATGAAAGTGTCCCTCTTGAAAATAAAATTGATCCTAGCCAAAAACAGGTTATTTACATGGTTATGCTGTCAATTGTCCTTGGACTGACTGTTGCAGGTTTGACTGCTGCTTTGATATATAATATTGTACAAGAAAGGAAGAATAATACAGTTGTACAAGAAAAAAAGAGTAAGAAATAGTTATTGGTTCTTTGATTCTAGATTCTTAGTTACCAGATGCGTGTAGATTCTATCTAAATGTGGAATCAATATTTGGGTCCATGATTCCAATTGCGGTTCGTGGGCGATGCATGCAGCCTGATTTATGTTTTCTTTTGATAGCGCAGCTTCAAGAGCATTGAATGGTTCCATGCTGTGGGATGCGATTGAATGGTCAATATGATTAATGCTGCCAACAAGTAAAGATGCAAATACAAGTCCGAAATGATGTTTGTCAACTTCTTTTGTGTCTGTATATAATGTTCCAATAAACAATGATGGAGACATGTGACCTGTTATAGTAACTTCTTTGTTTATTGTATCTTTTGCATACTGGTCTAATGTTGGATAGCATTCTCTGCTTTCTATATGACTTCCCAAACCGATTGCTGTTTTTCCATGAAGACGAGATTCACCAGTCGTATTTCGATCAGTACTTCTTTTGTATGTGAATATCTTTTTGTCTTCAGTGAAAAGAAGAACATAAGGAATAAATTGGATTACTTTTTCGTCTGACTCACAATCATATCTTGAATGCAGGGAGCCAGTAGATAATAAAGCTTTAATTTTTGCTTCTGTTAATGAGTCGGCGAATCTGAATGCATCTGAGGAACTTTCGGTTCCAGATTTAAGGTGTAGCTCTTGAATCCTGGATGCATTGTGAACCAATGCTTTCTTGGAGAGACGATCATATGTTTTCGCTAGAATCTTGAAGTCGGGAACTTTGAAGAATTTTGCTGCACGGGGTCCTTTTTGCTGCTGATAATCGTTGTTGTATGGATTTTCAATGTCTGAAGTTCTGAATACCTGGACTTTGCAAATTGGCTGACCATGGTATAGTTTTCGGGATGTTTGTTCGTCAATTCTCATTTCAAGGACTAATTGTCCCTCGAATCCATTATCCACGAATCCAGCATAGTCTACCGGGCCTGTAACGCTTGTGTTCCCGTAACGTGATACTTCAATGCTGAGATGATTGGGAACTTTTAATGTTTCAATTGTAGGCAAAAGAAGGCGATCTCCTGGTCTGCATAACAAACTTCCATCTCTATTTGCAATTAAAGGTTCAAAGAAGTCTTCAATATTATAGAAATTCTTTGGTTTTGTAAAATCTATTAATTCCAGGGTATGCTTTGCTCTAAATCCAATAACTCCATCAGTATGTTTTCCTTCTAAATCTACATGCATTTCCAGAAAATCCAGAATTTTATGCTGGACTGATGAATTGTTTACATCGTACAGAAGAGGATTAATATTTATTTCTGCTTCAAGTTCTTCAGGATTAAGCGATTTTATGAAATTCTGGAAAAATCTTATTTGATTTAGCTGGACACCGGGAGCTACTACAATATCAAATGTGTCTGGCTCAATAAGAAGATACATGTTGATTGGGGTGTCTGAACAGTAGCTTCCTGCAATTTCCTCGAAACAGGGATTGAAGTCAGCAATTAATCTAGTTCTTGCAAAACATCTTCCAGTTGTACTTTTAGGAGATGAACGGATTACTTCATTTTTCTCTAATATTATTTTTTCACTTAATCTGACAAGGTATGCAAAACCTCTGTCTTTGAAGAGACGCATTCCTTCTGTTCCCATGGTGTGGGTTCGGCATAAACGCCCTGGCAATTCTAAAGCCATTGCGTCTGCTACTGTTTGATTTGGTTTAGGGGTAATTATTCCACCGTCGTGTGTATCAATAATGAACATTTCATTTGACAATGTCAAATCAAGAGATGATGGAGAAAGTTTATCTGGGAGGCTGCCTATTATTTTTCCTTCTCTGTTTAATCTTCTGATATCTTTGCTTCCAAGACATGCTGATTTTTGTATTGCAATTAATGTTTCAAGATTCATTGTAGTTGATCACCGATAGAACTATTATTTTTTAAGCTGTCGCCATGAAAGAAACTTATTTTTTGCTCCGTAGTAAGAGATGATACTTTCTGATTGCCGGATTCCATATCTGATTGACTCTTCAATATTTCCATTTTTCAGCATGCTTGTGACAAAGGTTGATGCAAATGCATCGCCTGCGCCTGTAGTTTCTACAACTTTGACTTTGTGGGTTGGAATGTGGATAAGTTTTTTGTTTATGTAATATGCGCCATTTTGTCCGTCTGTGACAATTACCTGTGATTTTGTTTTCGCTTCAATTTTTGGTATTATTTTTTGCAAATTGCCTTTTGAACCTGCAATCAATTCAGCTTCTTCTTTATTGCATATGAGCCAGGTTGCATTTCTTGCAATTTGTAACACCTGATTCCTGGATTCCTGTATCATGTATGATGACGGGTTGAATGCCAGGGGTTTGTTGCTGTATTTTGCGTATTTTGAAACTTTTTCAGCTACTTTAATACTTGGCCCAGTAAGAGAAGATAGATAAAAACACTTTGCCTTGGATAATGCGTTCATTGTTACTTCAGAAGGGCGAAGCTTATCTGCAACTCCCTTATGCGTTAAAATAGTTCTGTCGTGACCAGTGCTGTCCAGAATTATTGAAAGTGCGGTTGAACCTTGCTCTCTTTTGATGTATTTTGTGTTGACATTGAATTTTTTGAGATCATTGATTATGACATCAGCAAAATTGTCTGTGCCTACTTTTCCAATATATGTGGCATTTAATCCTAATGTGCTGAAGTTTGCAGCTGTGTTTGTGCCTCCTCCTCCTGTGGATTGGCGGCATTCATCTATTTTTATTTTTGAGCCAAATGGAATTGTAATATTGGATGATTTCGATTGTTTCTGGATGAATAATTTATTTTTTGTATCCAGAAATATGTCAATGGTTGCGGAGCCGAAGGTTAGGATGTTTTTCATTTTGTTTTTACATAGAATCAAGAATGTCGTGAGCATTTTGAGTTGATTCGTGTAGCTCAGATTGGGACCATTTGTGGGCGTACATTGCCTTGATAGTTTCTGCTTCTTCATTTGAGACTCTTGCCAGCTGGTCTGCGACAATGAGGCCGTATGGGTAGCCCGGGAAAGCTGGATCCTGGGAGTGTAATTGTAAAGTTTTGAAAATTTCTTCTATTGATTGTGAGTTTTGGAGAATTTCAATGTAGAAAATGTGTCTGCTTCCTGAATGGAGTTTGCATAATGCGTTTATTATTTTTCCTTGTGTTAATGGTGTATAGTACCACGGAGTCTGGGGGGCAAGGTGTTTTAATGTGAGTTGGGCTGGCATTCCGTTGTTTGCAAAGATAGTAGCTGTTTTTGCGAAAGCGATGACTGAATTGTTGTTTATTGTTGCGTGGGATGCAATTGTTTCGTGGATTCCGGTTTCAACTGAATCTTTAAGATATGTTTTTCCGTCAAGCACGAATAACTGATTGGTTGATTGTTCACAAAGGTGCAAAAGGAGATTGCGTTCATTCCATTTTCTTATTAAAGAACCAGCCTGTGATAAGCGATTATCATTTGTCAATATTGAATCATCGTATGAAATTTCTTTTTCAAGAATAAATGTTGAGGGTAAATCTGATTGAGGAATGATTTTGGAATGAATGATTATATTGCTTTCATGTACTTTTGTCTGAGTTAAAAGAAAATATAAGTATGTATCTTGTTTAATTCTGGTGTTTCCCTTGAATGTAACTGCAGCTATTTTGTGAACCTGAATATTAAGTGATGAAGAGCGGAGAATGTCGTTGCTTCCGCCGTCAATGAATGTTACTGGTTGCAGAGTATTGGTTGTTGGATGGAGATCTTTTATGTTGTTTAGTTCTATGGGAGTTTCCAGAAATTCTTTTGTGTGCGGAAGGATAGATGTAGCCGGGCCAACATTTAGATCTTGGCAGGCTGCTACAAGTTGAGCTAGGGCGTCTTTCACAACTGAGAGATGGGTGTATTTTTAATAAAGGTTGCTACAACTTGTTTCGATAGTTTCTATGAAACAAAAGAAACATTGCTGCTATAACGAAGAACTTTAAGTCATAATATCATTTGTAAAGTTCTTCAAATATACTGGAGGACAACTATAATAAATAGGTTCTCCAGTATATTTTATATATTTCATTCAGTTTTGGAAATTATGAACTTATTTGCGGTAGCTTCGGTGTGTTTTGCAGGCATAGTTTCTGGATGGTACATTGGAAGCCATTGCGTTGAGGAGGTACAGAAAGGTAAAAATCAGCTGTACTTTGCACACTTAGCCATAATAATAGTTGGAACGTACTTGCTTGGAAGATATGAACTTACTCCTGATGTTCTTTTGTTTTGCCTGCTTTTTCTGGCTAGTTTTATGTGGAGTCCGGCTGCTTTGTTCCTTGGAGGGGTGGCTCTGGTGTGGGTTGCAGATATACAATTGCTTGGTTCTATTCTGTTTGTTTATGCTTTTATTGCTGGAGTTCAAAGGTATGATTGGAAGTTGGTAAAGTTGGTTGCTGCTCATGCAAGTGTTTTTGCAGGATTGATTGTGTCTATGTTAGTTGAGAAGTTTTTATTTTGACACTTGAATTGATTCTAGAATCAAATGTTGCTGAGTTGCATGGAAACATTATGCAAGAGAATTAATTAAATTCAGATACTGATCTTCCTGCTCAAACCTTGAGATTTCTGAGAACGAGGCTAATTTATCTGCATTGGCTAATTGATCAGGTTTAAGGACTCCGTAAAGTAAAGCTCTTGATGTCAAAATTTCTGTGTCTGTGGATGAAATCAAATTTTGGGCTGTGTGGTGGATTAGGTCTTTGAGGGCTCTTTTTGCTAAAGATTCTTGATTTGATTGTTGAGTTTGCTGGTCAATTGTTATGAGAACCTGTTTGTTTGACTCGAATAGTGTTGAAAGAGTTTGATTGTTTTCATTCTTGAATTCTGAATATAATGTGTTTAGGTTTTGTGCTACACTCTGCTGGATTGCATCTTTTTGTTTATTGATTTCTTGTTCTTTGCCAGATCTCCAGAATAGCATGCGATTTTTTTCATTGCTGATAATGCGGAGCTGCTGGTCGGCTTCTCTTTCTGTTGCTTCTTTCAGCAGGAACATGACATACATATTATCAAGAATTACTTTTCTTTTTTGGGTATTTATGTCGGCTGGTTTTATTTCAAGCAGAAAAGTGGTATATTGAGTCATTGCTTCAGAGATGTTCTTTGGATTAATTTCTAATAATGCACTGTCTTCAAGATTTGCTAGGCCTTCAATCATTTTGTTGATGTTGCTGTTCATGTTTTCTATTGATTTGTCAATGTTCTCGATATTTTCAGATAATTCATTGAAAGGCTGTTCTTGAGTTGCCTGCAGTAATTTAGTTACTGTGGTGTGCATTTTATTGAGGATTGTTTGAATCTCGCTTATTGGATTGTTTGTGTCTGAGATTAATGATGAGTCCAGTTGCTGTAGAGAATCTTGGAGCTCTTTGATTGCTTTCTGGATAACAGTAACCTGCTGCCAGGTGGTGATTAGTTGTGGATCTTTGTTTGTGATGTCGCTGAGAATTTGTTTTATTGCTTGAGTGTGCTCAATGAGGAGAAGCAGATCCCAGCATGCGACTGTTTGTGTAATGGTTTCGGCGCAATTTAGATTTTTTTCAAGTGCAGAGGTCCATTCATTGTATGGTGCAGCTTCAAGGTGAACTGCTAATGATAAAATGCTGCGCTGACCTATCTTTGTATACAATATTAATTCCTGGGTTTGTGAGCTGTGCTCCTGGATTGTTTTAGCTGTTGCGCAGTCTTTTGTTTGACATGTTTTGCTTGCCAGCACTCTAGTGCTGTGTTCATTCAATTTTGTGTTGTGTTTCTGAAGAGTTGTTAATAGTTCGGTGAGATCATCAATATTTGTCAGGTGTTCTGATTCAATTTTTTCAAAGAGAGGATGAAATTCAAGATTTTTGACTTCGTCTTTTATTTTTTCAACATCTTCAAGTAAATTTGGAAGCCTGTTTTTGTATGCCATTCCCAGCATTGATTCTCTTGCGTGCTGACGAAGAATTTCTTTTGAACTTTCTTCTGTTTGTGCAAGAGAGTCTTCAGGTCTGTTATTGTACCAGCTATCAATAGCTATGCCTGCTATAACTGTTATTAGTATGAGAACTATTGGAAACACCCACTTTTTTGCTTTATGCATTGAATGTGATAAAGTTTATGGATACTTAAATGTTTTTGTAAATTACTAATATAGTGGAGGGCCATATTATTAATACAAAGTTCCTCCACTATAATACTAAAATATTTTCTTCAAATGATGGATGGTTTGTAAAGAGAAAGTGATGGCTTCTTTTGTTTCTTCTATGGTAGTTATTTCTCCTCTATATGTTATGTCATTTCTGATCTCTCTATATCTGTCTAATTTGTTTACATCTCTTTCTGACAATAATTTCTTTTCTCTTGCATATTGTATTGTTGCTTCATGAGAATATGGTTTCAAGCCTTCTTTTGCCATGAAGGCCTGGATTGCTTCTCTCATTGCTTCGTATGCGTTTTCGAATCTGAATGCTGCAGTATCTTCGGAGATGGGAAGGGTTTGGAGGTCGGCTATTCTTAATTCGCTTTGTTTCATCAATGAACGTGCGGTTGCTATGTCTATGCTTCCTTGCTTCATTTGGCCTGAGTCTATTAAATCTTTAATTTTCATTGCAGATCGAGGTATCCGTACATTTTTATTCCATTGGCAAGTGTTGTTAAGAATTCAGGTTCTATTTTGCCT
>CAZNVD010000001.1:2676-18606 GCA_964576505.1 uncultured Methanosarcinales archaeon | reverse complement strand
CCTCTATTACATGTCTAACATCTGTTCTTTCAATTTTGCCTTTCTTAATTAATTTTATGTTGATTTTTCGTTGCAGTTCAGATTCAAATTTTTTCATGTCTGGCTTTTCATTTTTGCTTGTGATTATGGCAATGTCTATATCGCTTTCTTCTGTGTCTTCGCCTCGAGCATATGAACCAAATAGAATGATGCATTCTGGTCTTGTGTATTTCTGTATTAAGTAGTCATATATTGGAGAACACAGAAGCTTTTGATAATTGTGGACTCTTTTTAGTCTGATGAATTCTTCGTTCCTTGTAGATTTCATGTCAATTCCAATGTTTCTTGTATTGAGAGTAATGAGGCCTGCATGTTCTAGTTTTCTGCTGACTTTTGCTATGTAGGTTGGGGAAATGCTGAGAGATCGTGCTAATTCTCTCATTGTTATTACTTTTGTTGGATTTGTAAGAAAGTATTCTAAAATTATCGATTCCTTTGTTTTGAGGCTGTCCACAATAGTTGTCATTTGTTAACTATATGTTACAATTGTTATATAAAGTTTTTGGTTTTTGAAGCTATAATTGAGAAAAACTAATAACTAATACAAACAATAGGATTTTTAAATATTGGAAGCTTTTTGATCGCAATGAAAGAGGTAAGATTTGTATCTTCGGTACTTATGATTCTATTGATTCTTGTTTCGAGTGTTGCAATTGTTAGTGGGCAAGCTCCTGCAACTCCAGCTACTCCTGTTCCTGTGAACGTTGATGTTCCAAGTCCAGGATCGCCTACTTCAGGTGTCTCTGGCTCAAGTAGCACTCCAAGTGTGGGAGTGCCTTCACCTATCAATCCTATTCTAAAGGAGAAAAGCAAGGGTTTGTATGATTACATGTTTTTTGAGGGTAAGTTTGGTGTGAAAGGGAGCAAATTATATTATGTTAATCGAAATAATCCTGATCAACTTGGAACTGAGTTACCGTTTGCCACAAGTGCGCAAACACAGAAAGTAATTCCGTATACTGATGACAAAGGAGTAAAAGCGAAAGAAGTTGTGGCAACCCAGGATAATGAAGCTACTCTTCAATATATTAAACAGGGTGGTGATATAAAAGTTGAGTATACTGAAGATCCTGGGAAGGGATTGACTAGTATAAAATTTTGGAATTTTGTTTACAAAGATAGTGAAGGAAGATTGTATGATAACAGTGGAAAATATATTGGAGGGAAGAGTGGTTCTGGTGGTTATCAGTTTATTGAATCTTACACTGAACTTACTGGAGATGAACTCAAGAAGGTTTTTAGTGGAGCTGACAAAGATTACAAATATTATGTCAGTCCTTATGGGCAATTGTCAAGGAAATCTAAAGAAGGAAAAGTTGAAGTTTACAGTGATGTGCTGATTTATAGCAGTCAAGTAAAATATGAGAATGATAAAAAGAAGGCATTGGATGCTTATTATGCTCAGCAAACAAGCGGTAAAACATTTGGAGAACAGTGGATGGATGATAAATCTAGAACTGTACTTGTTGAGGCAGCTAAGTATGATCCAATTATAAAGGAGAAGCTGAGTATAGCGCCAAATAATCGTGAAGACTTTCTGGATCCAAAAGCAGTTAAAGAAGAAAATGAATTAATTTTACCCTGGTTGGAAAAATCTACAGCTAATGTAGAAAAAATTAAGATATTAAACGAGAAAATATTTTATCTAACTCAAGATGCAAGCCAATTAAATTATCAAATTTATACCATAAATCAAATACCTGCGCAAATTGCTGAAATTGACAAACAGATTGCAGCAATTGAGCTTACCCCTTCTGGGAGAAATTCCGATCCGATTGGCTATGCGGCTTTAGTGGATGAAAAAAATAAACTAATAAAACAAAAAGCAAGTCAGGAATCAGGAAAACAATTTTTAATCGCAGAATATTCAGATATGAATATCAAGCTTAAGGACTTAAAAAGTCAGTTAGCTTTACTTGAATTAGAAAAAGATGGAGACTCCAAACAAATTGATGGTGTAAAAAGTAAAAATGATGAATTAATTAAAAAAATTAGGGGGGAAATTGAATCTATTCAGAGTATTCAGAAACCATCAGCTTCAGATGATCAGAAGCTATTATCTCCTAACTATAATATTCGTCTAATTAATGGTTATCAAATTTATAGTTCTGAAGATGGGAAAATTAATGTTCTGAGAAAATACAATGATAAAGGAGAAATTGTTGAACAGTATGAAGGAGCAGCAATGCAATATGAACTCAATAAAATGCTTCCTGGAGATAAACAAGGATGGACACCTGAGCAGATTGAAGCCCGGCAGGGATGGCAGAGATTCTGGGGAACTTTGTTGGGCGGACCAAGAGGAATGATTGATCAGGCGTTTGTTTCAAAATTAAATGAACAACTTGGGTGGACGGCAGCGGTGGATAAATATCTGGAGTCTGCGTGGTTCAAACCTGAACAATGGGAAGTTTTGATTTGTCAGTACATTATTGATGAGGATGTGCCTGATGATGTTAAGATGGGTTCAGATTCTACGGGAGTGCAGACTATTGTGATGAGGCTACAAGCGAAAAAAGATGTTTTCCCGAAGGCTACTGAGGAGGGTGGAATCTCTGGTAATGAGTATTTATATCAACTTCAATGGATGGTGAGACCGCAGACAAAGCCTATGGTATATTCAGTATGCCTTGGTGGATGCGGAGCAGGTTGCATGGTTCCGCAAAATGGAGCGGATTTGAAGGCTGGTCCTGGTGAATCTTCAGGAGATTATTATGCTGTGTACTTATCAAAAGATGTTGGGACAGCGTCTATTTGTTACAGAGAGGAAATTGAAGAGGACGATGATAAGAAATTAGGGCCGCTTCAGGAATATAGTGTTCCTGTAGTCCAGGATAATTATGAGGCAATAGGTACACCGGGCGCGAAGACTGAACAAAGCTCAGGCAATGGAACAAAATCAAGTAAAGGTGCAACAAGCAGTTTACCAGGTGGGGCAACTACTATTTAATTTAGAAATTTCTGATAAATTCTAAAATTTATTCAAATTTTGATTTCATTAAAGCAATTGATTCTTCTATAATCTGTCTTACTCTTTCTCTGGAAAGATCAACAGTTTGCCCTATTGCTTTTAGAGTTTTTACATCAGTTCCACCAAGTCCGAAATATTGTTCAATAATAAATCTGTTTCTGGATGATAAAACTTCTAATGCTGATGCAAGGATTTCTGGTTTTGACATATCATCTATGATTGTGTCTGCTGGATCCTCATGTTTTCCTTTAGGCTCAAAAGTGTTAGTGTCACAACTTTCTTCTGCTGCAAAAGGTTGATTATATGCTCTGCCTGCCTGCTTGATTTCTATAGGGGTGAGCTGAGCAAATTGTTTTTTTACTCTCATTAAGATTTCAGGATCTTCAAACCATTTATCTCCATGAGCTTTTACCATGTCATGGCAGACTTTTATCATGTATGTTGGAAGATGAATTTGTCTTCTTGATGGAAGACAGTTTCTCATTTTATTCTTAATCCAGTAAACTGCGTAAGTAGAGAAAGCAAATCCTCTGTAAGGATCGAATTTTTCAATTGCTATACTTAGTCCTTGTGATCCTTCACAAACTAAATCTTCCAGATCAATTCCACTTCTTGGGTGATTCATTCTGTTAGCTGTTACAATAACAAGCGGGATGTTTGATTCATATACAATTTGTCTGATACTTATGTCTTGGTTTTCTTGGTATAATGCAATCAGGGCAGAAGTTTCGTCAGGAGTTCTTGTTCTTTCAACATATCCGTAGTAAAATGATTCGCAATCACTGCTGCATTTAAGTAATTTTTTGGTATCTGGAACTCCTCCCTTTTTTCTATCTGGAATTTTGATTGCTCCTGATTCGATACCTGATAAAGTAGTACAGATATCGCGTCCACGAACATAGTGTTTTGGACCATCTTTTTGGGCTAATGGAAAAAAACCTAAAGTTATGGCATCTGAAAGAAGAACTTCTTTATGTGTATTTCTCAGAACATCAAACAACCTGTAGAGTGTACCATTTTCTCTATCATAAGTGTTAATATCAAACGGGGATGTGTTTTCTACTACCATTTAGGTACGAAAATATGAGTTGCTTTTAAGTCTTTCCTAGCATTGGACACTGGTCAAGTCCGGACTGATCTATTTTTAAGATATGTTATTTCTTTTTATCTATGATCACAGAATCATTTATTTTTCTGCCTTCGATCGGCCGAAAAATGGAACAGAAGTTGTGGGCTAAAGGTGTTTCACATTGGGATGATTTTCTATCGAAAGATAATATAGCTGGAATCGGAGCGAAAAGGAAGGCTCAACTTGATAATTCTCTCGGGTTATGGCGAAAACAGTATGAGCAGAAAGATCCAAGGTGGCTTGCATGCAATCTTGCGCGTCGTGAACATTTTCGTTTATGGAATGAATTCAAGGATAATGTGTTGTACCTTGATATTGAGACAACGGAATATTATGGAGACATTACTGTGGTTGGATTATATGACGGTGAGGATTGCAAAAGCTTTGTACGGGGCTGCAATCTTGACCGGGATGTATTGCTTGAGATATTTAGGCAGCACAAACTTCTGGTAACTTTTAATGGGGCGTCATTTGATATCCCGATACTAGAACGGTTTCTTGGCGAGAAAATATTGCTGCCTCATATTGATTTGCGGCAGGTTTGTGCAAAAACTGGATATGCTGCTCCGCTTAAAGTGGTTGAAGAAATGCTTGGAATTGAACGGGAGCATGAGACTGCTGGAATCCGAGGGGATGATGCGATTAGTTTATGGTATCTTTGGCGGAATACGGGGAAGCAAAAATATTTAGAGCAGCTGCTTGCGTATAATATGGCTGATGTTGTTAATCTTGAACCGATTGCAAATCATACGATACCGTTGTTATGGAAGAAAGTAAAGGAATCAGTTTAGATAGACACTGTGGAATTAATAGCCAAGGTAGAATAAGTTCTCAAAAATTTGAGCGCCATTTTGTGAGTCATGGGCATACTGATCACCTTCCAACTGCAATGACTGGAAAACAGCTTCTTTGTTCTGATGTGACTCTAAAGATGCTTCAGCATCGAGTGAAACGAAAGAATCCCGTTACCTTGTTTCAGGATGATTCATTTGAAATGATTCCTTCAGGACATACACTTGGGAGTAAAATGCTGCATTTGAAAGAACACTGCATTCTTTATACTGGAGACATGAATCCAGAAAAAAGCTATTGTGGTGAAGCGAAATATGTGCGCTGTAAAACACTTATTATTGAAAGCACATTCGGGAACCCACGTTATGTATTTCCGAAACGGACTGAAGTATTGAAGGAAATTGTTGATTTTGTGAAAGGACAGGAACAGGTCATGTTTGATGTATACCCATTTGGGAAAGCACAGGAACTTTGTTATTTGTTTGACAAACATAAAATTCCTTTTTGGATTGGAGATTCAGTGCAAAAGATTCACGAAACATTGAATCTTGGGTTTCGATATGAAACTAATGATGCTTCTGTTGTTATTGGAACAGGGGATGAAATGAATGGATTGATGGCGGGATGTTCAGGGTGGGCGGTTGATGCTGGATTTGCCCAGCGGTTTAGATTTGATCATAGTTTTGTGTTAAGCAATCACGCGGATTTTCCACATCTTTTGAGCTTTGTGAAGAAATGCAAACCTGAGACTGTGCTGACATTTCATGGGTTTGCAGAAGGGTTTGCAGCTGAATTGAGGAAAGAGGGATTTAATGCCTATCCGTTGTCAAATTCTGAAAGGCAATTGTTTCATTACTTTTAGTTAATACTTATGTTTTTAAAGAACAATTCATTATCTACATATTATGAAATCCGCTATTGTTGTCACAAACCTTTCTAAAACATTTAGAACTAAAGTAAAAGAACGAGGGCTTGCGGGAAGTATCAAAAGTATCCTGAAACCAATATATCTGGAAACTAAAGCAGTACAGAATGTTAGCTTTTCAATTCCTCAAGGACAGATTGTTGGATTTATCGGGCCAAATGGTGCGGGGAAAAGTACACTGCTCAAAATGCTCACAGGTATTCTTTTTCCATCCGATGGAGATGCGACTGTTTTAGGAATGGTGCCGTGGGTGGAGAGACAAAAACTTGCATATTTGCTTGGATGTGTGTTTGGTCAGAGATCTCAATTGTGGATGCATCTTCCCTGCCAAGATACATTTGATCTTCTGGCGGCAATTTACGATCTGGATGAAGCGATGTATGAGAAGCGGTTGAAATATCTGATTAAAACATTTGCTATTGGAGATCTGCTTACAATTCCAGTGCGGAAACTTTCTCTTGGACAAAGAATGAGATGTGAATTAGTTGCTGCGCTATTGCACAAGCCAAAAGTATTGTATCTTGATGAACCGAGCATTGGTCTTGATATTATTGCAAAGAAGACATTGCGGAATCACATTAAAAAAATCAATCGGGAAGAAGATGTAACTGTTATCTTCACGAGCCACGATATGGATGATATTGAAGAAGTTTGTCAACGTGTGATTGTTATCAATAATGGGCAGATTGTTCATGATTCTAGTTTGGATGAAATGCGCAAAAAGTATCTCAATAAAAAGATTATAACTATTCATACTGAAGGTAAAAATTCTGCACCTAAAATTAATGGAGTGATTATCCGAAAAAGAGAAGCGCTCGAAGTACAATTAGAAGTAGACACAAAAAAAGTACATATCACGGATGTTTTGAAAAAAGTTACTTCCCACTATAAAATCAGTGATATTGAAATTGCAGATCCTCCTATTGAGGAAATTGTTGAATCAATTTATGCGAGGAAGACTCAATGAATGCATATTGGGCATATGCTAGAATGTCTGTAAGGAGTGAATTAAGATATTTTTTTGACTTAATGCTTGGTGGAATGGGAAGTGTTATTACTGCAACTTTTACAATTTTATTCTGGTATACGACTGGACAGCAACTTTTTTTTGGAGTGTTTAGTTGGGGTATGTTGGTATGGTATTTAATTATTGTACAATTACTTTGTAATACTCAGAAGAATTTTACTAAAGATATAAGTGATCACATTCAAACAGGTTTGATTACCTCTATTATGTCGCGACCAGTATTTTATCCGCTTGCTCTTCTTGCAGACCATATTGGAGAAGTTGTGATTATCATACCTGCTGTTTTACTTCTTTTGATCCCTCTTGGATTCATTGCTGGGGGATCAATCCAGGTGACTTTTGTGGGAGTAATTATTGGAATCATTTCCATTTTTCTTGCAATCCTGCTGCAAAGTCTTATTGATATTTGTTTAGGGATGATCGCATTCTGGGTTGAGGATGCAAATCCGTATCGTTGGGTATTCCAGAAAATGGTATTTTTGCTTGGCGGAGTCATATTCCCGTTGGAAATATATCCGCAATGGTTCCAACCAATTGCAAAAATTCAACCTATTGCATACACTATGTATCATCCTAGTAAATTGTTTGTTAACTTCTCTCTTCAATCTGCAATAGATGTGCTTGCTGGCCAGATCATATATTGTGTTGCATTTGGATTACTTCTTGCAATTATGTATTCAAGGGCAGTCAGAAAGGTGAACATTAATGGGGGTTAGACATTACTTTAGGGTGTTGAAGGCAATTATGACACTTCATCTAAAGAGTGCAATGGAATATAGAACTAATTTTCTGGTTCAGAGTGGATTTATGTTTCTCAATGATGCTTTGTGGATCTATGCTTGGGTTCTTGTCTTTTCAGCTTTTCCTACTGTAAATGGTTATCAATTTGAGGATATTTTGATTGTGTTTGCAGTTGCCGCTGCGGCAATTGGTTTGGTACGGTTTGTTTTTGGACATGCGGATAATTTTTGGCCTGCGATTTCTGAAGGACGACTTGATTATTTTTTGGCGCATCCGATTGATGAATTATTCCATGTAGTTATCAGCCGGTCTGATTTTACAGCTTTGGGTGACATTATTTTTGGATTTGGAGCACTTATAATTGTGATTCCTACTGAAATGCATAAGGCGTTTGTTTGTGTAATTCTTGCAGCAGTTATTTACTTTGGACTGGCGGTTATGCTGTGTACTACTGCGTTCTTTGTTGACCGTCGAATGGATCTTACCCGAACTATTCATAAACTTATTATTACTGGATCTACCTGGCCAATAGATATATTCCCAACACCGGCTCGCATACTTCTTTATGCTTTCCCTGTAGCCTTTATGGGTGCGGTGCCTCGACATATTATAACTTCATTTTCTTGGACAGAAATGGGACTGCTGGGATTGGTTGCTGCGGGAGTTTTGGCGACAAGCTATGTCATGTTCAAAATAGGTCTTAGACGTTATGAAAGTGGCAATTTACTAATGATGCACGGATAAGAATGTTCTATAACCTACGGAAAGCTTTATAACTGAATGAAGTGAAACTCTCATTGTTTTGGGCCCGTAGCTTAGTTCGGTTGGAGCACCCGACTGATAGCTGGCGGAGCTTTCCGCCTGTAAGAAATCGGGCGGTCTTGAGTTCAAATCTCAACGGGCCCACTCTTTATTTTGGTGATTGGTGTTTAGTTGCTGATAAGAAGATGGCACAAAAGAGAACTATTCTTGGGCGAATTAAGCAAGAAGATAAATTTGCGTGGAAGGCGAAGAGAGATGGATATAGAGCCCGTTCTGCTTACAAATTACAGGACATAGTCAAAAAATTCTTCTTAATTGAACCTGGAGATAAAGTGGTTGATTTAGGGGCAGCTCCCGGGAGTTGGGCTCAGAGCGCTATTCAAATTGCAGGAGAAGAGGGAATGATTATCGCTGTTGATATAGTTGAAATTAAACCTTTTGAACAAAAAAATATTCATATTATGAAGGCTGATCTTGAAGGAGGGCCTGAGGAAATTGACCAGCTGATTGGTGATATAAATCATCTTACTCGTGGACAGGTTGATGTTGTTCTGTCAGATATGGCTCCTAAGACTACTGGACAAACTGATGTGGATCTGCATAGGTCGTTTCTCATTTCAATGCATGCGCTTTCTTTAGCAAAACGCATTTTGCGAGATGGGGGTAATTTTCTGGTGAAAACATACCAAAGTGCTGATACTCCCAAGCTTGTTGAACAAATGAAATCCAGTTTTAAGAGAGTTCAACTTGTGCGACCTGCAGCCACTAAAAAAAGAAGTAATGAAGCATATATTGTGGCGATCGGGTTTAAGAGAAAGTTATAGGAGAAAGTTAGAAATAAATATATAATAATTGATTCTCAAGTTTAGAAATTGTGGTTTGGAGGAATTATATTATGACTATTCCGTTGGAGAAGATTCTTACTTTGACTGCTGATGAGTATGCTGAAATGACTAGATCTGGGCTTGTTAATTATTCACCTTATGCAATTCACTATATCAAGGAATCTAGTGAAACTGCGCATCAAAGCGGAAGTCAAATCAACATATTAATGCAGGAATTTGCAAGTAAGGTGCCAGAATCTGCTGAAGTTGTTGTTGACTATAGAATGAATATTGTTGCTACAAGTTTAATGATAATCGCGTACGCATATGGAACTGCGTTGATTCCAAATAAGAAAAAGCGTATTTCTGATCCTGATCCTGTGACTGGATGTTAATATCAAGGGCGAAATATTTATAAGTGAATGAGATGGTATTAACGGCATAATGCCTCCGTAGCTTAGCAGGTGGAGCGCGGGACTGTTAATCCCGAGGTCACCAGTTCAAACCTGGTCGGAGGCGTTTTTTATTCTAATAGTTTCTGAGAATCAAAAGTTGCAAAAGAATCTAAAGTTTAGAAAACGATTAAAGTACCTAATTTATTGTCGTTTTCTAACTAGTAAAAGACAATTTCTGTTCAGGCTTAGAAATTTTTATTTTGTTAGATTTATGTCTTTTACTAATTTCTAAATTATCTTCTTACCTGTATGTTTATCAATAATATGGATCACATTTACAGGGCATACTTGAGCGGCTTCTAGTTGCTCTTCGAACTCTTCTTCAGAAAATTCGGTTTTTACCGGGTTTGCTTTGCCGTCGTCTTCCATTTTCCAGTTTTTAGAAACTGCTGTGCAAGCACCGGCTCCAATACAACCTTGACGATCGTATTCAATTTTGTATCTGAGCTCTTTTTTGGCTGTCATGCTTATATCTATAATGTGTTCCACACATCGAGGACTTCTTCTGCATGGAATTCTGGATCAACTTCATCAAAGATAAATGCGATTTCTCCGTTTTCTGCAACAAGGAATGTTTTGCGAAGAATGCCCTGGGCTGTTTTCTTTCCGGGAGCTTTTGCTCCATATGCTCCGTATGTTTTAGCTACTTCAGCTTCTTCATCGCATAAAAGAGTAAATGGAAGTTCTTCTTTTTCAATAAATTTCTGATGGCTATCTGGATTGTCCTGACTGACACCTAGAACAATTATGTTTTGTTCTTTGATTTCATTATAGCTGTTTTTGAAGGAACAGGCCTCTTTTGTACAGCCTGAAGTCATATCTTTTGGATAGAAAAAAATAACTACTTTTTTACCTTTAAAATCTGACAATGACACATATATGTCATCCTGATTTTTTAATGTGAAATCTGGTGCGCGTTCTCCTACTTCTACCATGGTTTCATACCCCCAGTTTTTTAGTATCCTTTTCAATATTTAAAAACCTTTTTGTCTACCGACGAAACGTTTATAAATGAGCTCGGTTGCCATCCTATTATCCCGATACGACTATCTCTTTGGATAGGAGGGCAATACATGAATCTACAACAAGCAGAACAATTGTTTAAAGAGTTGCGAGAGAAGGCAACTAAGCGGAAATTTGATCAGGCAGTAGATTTTGTTCTAACTCTAAGAAATTTTGATCCTAGAAAAACTAAAATTGATTTTTACGTAGATTTACATAATGAGCGCGGCCGAAGAATGAAGATTTGCGCTTTAGTTGGTCCTGAGCTTGTAAATAATTGTAAAAAATTCTGTGATTTTGTAATTACAAAGGATGAGTTCAAAAATTATGCTAATAAAAAGGCTATCAAAAAACTTGCTTCTGAATATGATTACTTTATTGCTCAAATGGATGTCATGAAGGATGTTGCTACTGTATTTGGTAGATCTCTTGGTCCTTCAGGTAAAATGCCAAATCCAAAAGCTGGTTGTGTTCTTCCTGCAAATGGAAACGTTGAAGCTGTTGTGAATAAACTTCAGAAACAGGTAAGAGTCAAAACTGATAATACTAATCCTCAAATTATGTGCACACTTGGTAGAGAAAATCAATCTGATGCAATTCTTGCTGATAATCTTCTTACACTAATTAAGGCAACAATTCCAAACCTGCCAAGTCAACAAAACAATGTAAACAAAGCTTATGTTAAATTTTCAATGAGTCCAGCATTCCCAGTTTCGGAGGTTGGTGCTAAATGATCGCTCCCTGGAAAAAGGATTTTGTAACTGAGTTTGCATCTCTTATTAATGAATATCCTGTTGTTGGTATTGTAAATCTTGCAAATCTTCCGTCACCAGCTCTTGCTGAGATTAGAAAGAAATTCAGAGGAATGTTTGTTGTTCAAAGCGGACGAGTAAATCTTATGATTCGCGCTATTAAAGAGTCCAAGAAACCAGGCATTTCTGAACTTGAAAAACATCTTGTTGGACAACCTGCGTTTATATTTTCAAAAGATAATGCATTCAAATTGTACAAAACTGTACAGAAGAACAAATCAGCAGCTCCTGCTAAAGCAGGTCAGCCAGCTCCACGTGACATAATTATTCCTGCAGTAAATACTGGATTTGCACCAGGCCCTATCAATAGTGAACTTGGTATGCTTGGTTTGAAAGTAGGTGTTGAAGCTGGAAAAGTTGTGATTAAAGAAGAGAAACTTATTGCTAAAGAAGGTCAAATTATTACTGCTCAGATGGCTTCCACATTTGCAAAACTTGGAATCCTGCCAATGGAAATTGGTATGAATATCACTGTTTTGACTGAAGGTGGAACGCTCTTTGATAAGAAATCAATGCACGTTGATGAAAAGGCTTTACTTGCTGACATTGTAGGAATGCATCTTGGCGCAATGAATTTGTGTCTGAATGTAGGAATACTAATGCCTGAGACGACTCAGTTGTTAATTGGTAAAGTACATCAAGATGTACTTGCTCTTTGCCGTGGCAAAGAGATTATGATTCCTGAACTAGCAGGTGATACGCTGGCAAAGGTTGAGCATGGTGCTCAAACTGTAATGGAAAGTGCAGAACATCATACTCCAAAATCCTGATCAGTATTGATCGGGATTTGATACGAAAACCCTATGAGGAGGATCAACATGAAAATAGAATACATTTATGCGGCAATGCTGCTCCATAAGACCGGAAAGAAAATAGAAGAAGCTAGTTTGAAACATGTACTTGAAGCCGCTGGTGTTCATGTGGACGCCACTTTGGTGAAAGCTACAGTTGCAGCTTTAGATGGTGTTAATATTGATGAAGCCATCGCAAAAGCAGCGATGGTTGCTCCAGTTGCAGCAGCTCCGGCAGGACACGCAGGACCAGCTAAGAAAGAAGAAAAGAAAGAAGAAAAGAAATCTGAAGAAGAAGTTGCCGCAGGACTTGGCGCACTCTTTGGTTAATTTATTTTTACCTTTTCTTTTATTTTAATTTTTTTTTAAAGTTACAACAATATAAAGCGACTAAAAGTGTGGGAAAACAGAATGGGAAATACCGATGTTCGGGATTTTGAAAAATCAGTTAATGAACTTCAAAACCAATGGAACGGATTATTTAGTAAGAAGGAAGATTTAGTTAAAGTCATTCATGAACTGGATGTGGTTATTTCTGGAAAAATTGATCAGGCAAAGGCGTTTAAAGCTTCTAGAGATCAGATCAACGGTCAAATCAAAGAACTAAAGAAAAAAAGAGACGAATTTAATGCAATTATTGGTCCGCTTATTGAGAAAGCAAAATTATTCCCTCGCGAACGCACAGAGGGACCTAATCCTGAGGGACTAAAAAGGCAGATTGCTGCAATTCATACTACTATTGAAACAAATGTGCTTTCAATTTCTAAAGAAAAAACTCTAATGAAAGAGATTCATCAACTGAAAAAGCAGTTGAATTCTATTACTGAGAAAAATGCTAAAGCTGGTGAATATCAAGCGGTTGATACTGAGCTTAAGTCTGCTAAACAGCAGGCGCAGAAACTTCATCAGGAAATTCAGCAGCTGGCTAAGGTTAGCGAAGAAAAACATAAGTCACTTATGGCAATGTCGTCAGAAGTTGATGGGCTTAAAGCAAAAAAGAAAGAGCTACAGCAGCAGTTTAGTGCTGCCAGAGATGAGTTTAAGTCTGCAGATGTGAATTTGAATGATAAGTTAAAAGGTTCTTCTGTTGTGCGAGAGAAGGTTCAAGTACAAGCCCGGGCTGAAAAAAAGCAGAAGACAAGAGCTGAAGTTAAGAAAGTGCAAAGAAATAATGATTTTGAAACGCGTAAGAAAGAGAAAATAAGCGAAGTTGAAGCTAAAATCAAAAGTGGTAAAACACTGACAACTGAAGATTTAATGATGTTGCAAGAGAAATCTGATTCTGAGTAATTGTTTATAATTAGAGTTTCAATTAGGAACAATAGAAACTAGAATCTAAGAATCATTAGATACAAATTTAGAATAAATATAAAGAAAAATTAATGTTGAATTGCTTTAGCCTTTTTTAGCTCAGCTTCTAACTCAGCTATTTTTTCCTTCATAGCTTCCTGATTCTTATGTAAGAAGCTAATCCAGCTTTGAACGCTGTCTTTCATAGCTTCCATGTCAGTCTTAACTTTTCTGAATGAAGCTGATGTTTTAGCCTGTAGTGTTTTATTAGATGTGAATGCCATTTTGTATCTGTTTAGTAGTGTCTTTTAATAAAGGTTTCGACAATCCTCCCTATTTTATTTACTACTTATAAATGGCGAAAGTTATATAAAGCAAGCGCTATCGGTGATTACATGGCATGTGAAACAAATGAGCAAAGCAGTTTATTAGGGGGAATGCTTGGTCCTGTTGGTGGCCTTGCTGGAATGCTTGGTGGACTTTATTATTTGTTGAGCCAAAATATAGGCTTTATACAAGGTCATCCTGATAGAATATGGGCTTATGGACTTGCAGGTATAGTTGGTGGCATGGGAGTTGGCTATGGTGCAGCATATCTTGCAGGAGGATTGCTTGAAGCAGTTGTTTGTGATACCTACAGATTTATCACAAGAAAAAAAGAATAAAAATACAAAAGATTAACTTTTTTCTGACAGATTAACGCATGATTCTACTTTCCCATTCCATATGTTCTTGAATATGTATGTGGAGCTGTTGATGGTGTAGGCGTTGGTGCAGGAGCCACAGGATTATGTGATGGACCTGAATAGTGATGATAGTATTGATGGTGGTTATGAGGCCATCCATAGTTACACCATGGGTCATAATAATTGTAACCGAATCCTACTCCTACTTCTACTTGGGTCCTGGTTGCTGGTCTATTACTATGCGTACCGTCAACCACAACACAACTAGTTGTGGTTAGCGCAAGCAAGGCAAGAAGTTTTTTTTTCATTTTTGAATTTAATCTGCTTTTCTTAAAGTATATTTTTGTGCTGGTGGCAATGGTTCAGCTGGAACTGGTTCTAGTACATATGTTGGTTGACTGTAGTAACCTGGGTCCCATGGGTTTCCTGAGCGGTACACTTGCCGATATACTGGTGGTCGTGCGGGTTCAGATTCTACTGTAATTCCCACTCCCAAGCGTGTGTGAGTTGTGGTTCTACCTGTTACTGGATTTCTATGTATGTCTTCACTTATAGTACAGCCGCTTGTTCCTAATGTTGTAATGAGCATTGCAAGAAGTGTCTTTTTCATTGTCATCACCTACTTTATACTGTGTTTTCAAGCTTAATAAATATGTCTATTCTAGATACTCCCTTTTGAGCTTTGACCAGAATTTGCCATGCTAATCTTTATTTCACCGAATGTTTTTTCCTGTTCGAGCTCAATTTTTCTGTCATTGTATAGATGAAGAAGTGGAATAAATGTGTAAACTTTATCTTTTTTTGAGTCTGATGGACAGAGCTCGACGAAAGTCATTTTTTCTTTTGCATCTAAGAACTCTGCTATTTTTTTGTAAATCCTGGTGATTAATGAAGTAATATCTACTGATGATTTTCCCTGCATTACTGGCATCACTGTCGGGATTTGTTTTAACAGGCTTTTTTGTTTTGATTTCATTGCCTGTTCAAGAATTGTAACAAGGTCCTGAATTGAAACTTTTCTATGTCTTGGCTGAGGCATCTTAGGATAAATTTGAGGCTTGACTGGATTTTTTTGTCTTTTTAATGGTTCAAGCAAATCTATGTCTTCAAATTCTTCATCAGAGTGTTCGTAATCGTCATGAGAGCTGTCAAATAATCTATTGAGTTCATCCATGTCGCTCCCAACTAAATGCTTGGATTTCAAATGTAAAAGAATTGCTGAAGCCAATACAACTTTACCTGAAATACGGAGGTTTGCCTCTTTTAATTTTCTGACTGTTGCAATATATGTATGAGCAATTTTAGAAATATTAATGTCCCATGGGTCCATGCCTTCGGCTTTTACTACATCCATTAGCAAGGACTGCCAGCTTACATCATCCTCTTTTAAAATCAGGTCAAATACCTGTTGCTCCATCTAAATTCTAGAATCCAAAGCTTGTTTTTAAGGGTTTCTGGTATCTAAGATTCAATAGCTTCTAGAATCTAGGTTCCTTTGGTTCCAGGTTCAGCGAATGATATAGTTTCTATACTTTGTGGTTCGGAGGTCTCAGCATCAATTTTGATGTTAATCATTTTATGATTTTTAAGAATGCAGACGAAATTATAAATTCTTTGCATCAGTAATGGTTTTTTGCTTGTCATGCTGAACTTGTTTCAGCATCTTGTTTTCCTAGAGCAGAAT
>CAZNVD010000001.1:507-2666 GCA_964576505.1 uncultured Methanosarcinales archaeon | reverse complement strand
AATTATAAACGCTTTAATTATTTCATCAGGAGAAGATTCTTTTGCCTTTTCTATTATTTTGTCGAAGCTTTTTTTTACCTGGCTCATATCAAGAGTATCTTGAGCAACTGGCTGGGCTGCAATATCCTGTTTTACTATTATTTCTTTTCCAATTGTGAAAGTCATTGTTGTGTTGTCTTTCTCACGGTAGAAGTTAATGTTCCAATCGCCCAGACCAGATGGATCAAGATGGCAGAGAAGGCTCATGAGTTTGAAATCTTCTTTTTCCTTCCAGTCCTTTAATTCCTTGCTCTTTAGCAATTTGTTGTATGCGTCTGTAGGTTCCATGTTCAATGCATTCTACAACGGAGAACGTAAGTTTTCAATAACATACTAATGTTTACGTTCTCCGAGCATAATGTAGGACTAATATTATTAATATTTTGGGTCCTACATTATATAGCCTCGGAGATATATAGATATGCTTTTTTCAATTTCTTCGAAATTGGCAAACTCTCTTTCTTTATTTCTAAATTCTGATGTGTGGGATCTGGTGCGGCCAAATTTAGTTTCAAATTTTGTCCACTTGTGCACCATTTCATGATAAATTACATATTTTAAAATTTCTATTGGAGCATTTCTAAGTACTTCACTTATTGTGATTGTGTCTGTATGAAAATTGTAGGTGCCCAGAGTTCTTCTGCTTTGTTTTCCCCATATTAAATTAGGAGTTTCCATTGTGTTACTAAAATATATTTCATTTAATTCATTGAAGTGATTTTCTAATATTTGATCTCTATTATTTGTTTTGGATGTTCTGTCAAGATTTTTTGTAAAATGATGGTAGAGTTCAATGTTAAATGTGTGCTTTTTTTCCTTAAAAATTCGAAGTAGTAGATGCTGTAGGAGGCCTTTTTGAATTTCATCGTCTATTAAAGTCCAGTTATTGCTAAGTTTGAAATGGAGAGTTTCCATATTGCGGGTGAAAGATACGTTGGCATTGTATGGTTTAAAGTGGCCAGAATAACTTATTTTTATTGATGGAATTTTTCTGTCTGGAAATAATTCCTGGAAAGCAGCGTAGCCTACAGACATAATCTACTTGATTGGAGGAATTTTATATATATTTGGGTGGTTGGAACTTAGATACTGAGTTTCTGGTTACTATTGTTTTGTGTGCATCTTATTTAGGCAACTTAATTGTAAAGGTTGAACCTTGGCCGAATTCACTATTGCAAGTTATTTCACCTTTGTGAGCTTCTACAATAAGCTTTGAAATAGCCAGGCCTAATCCTGTACCCTTATCTTTTATCTCTGGGTTGTGGATCTGCTCAAACTTCCTAAATACACGAGGAAGATCTTCTTTTCTGATGCCTATGCCTGTGTCTTTCACACTTATAATTGAATGATTTTGATCTTCTTGTGTTGTAATAATTATATTGCCGTTGCTGGTGAATTTGTTAGCGTTGCTTAGAATATTAATGATTACCTGCTTCAATTTTTGCCTGTCTGCTTTAATTTTCTGACTGGCTTCCAGATTTTGTATTGTTGTATTATTCTTTGCTTCCGCAATTTGGGTGAAAAGTGGGAGAACCTCATTGATTATCTGATTAATGTCAATGTCATGAAAGGTGAGATTTAATTTACCAGCTTCAATTTTGCTTATGTCAAGGAAGTCGTTAATCATATCAAGAAGTCGGTTAGCTTCTTTGTCTATGATTCCCAGGCATTCCAGCTGCTTCTCTTGAGGAAGTTTATAACTTTGAAGAAGTTTTGAGTATCCTACAAGTGATGTAAGAGGAGTACGAAGTTCGTGTGAAACATAGCTGAGGAATTCGTCTTTCTGAGTTGAGAGTATGATGAGCTCTTTATTTTTTTCAATAATTTCTTTACTTCTCTCTTTAATCTTTGCTTCAATATCTTTAACTGATTTAAGGTTCTCAACATAAACTCCGGTCTGATAGCCTATCGCATTGATTACATCTATGTCTTTTATGTCAAATCTTTTTTTGCCTGCAGATCTACCGAAGCAGAGTGAGCCTATGATTCTATCTTGAGTCCTCAGGGGTGCTACAATTATCTGTTCTACTGTTGGATGGACAATTGTTGACAAAATTTCCTGTTCTTGAGGGGTAAGTTCAGTCATAAATTTACGTTTCAGCCAAAGGCTGATCCGTCCT
>CAZNVD010000001.1:0-497 GCA_964576505.1 uncultured Methanosarcinales archaeon | reverse complement strand
GTGGTAAGTTCAGTCATAGCTGATCTTTTTGGAGGAAGAATGAAGTGGAGGGCATCCCTTGACAACTGAGCAGTGGATAAGCATTTCTTTTCTTTTTCTCCTGACCTGCAATAAATTTTGTTATTGCTTTCCAGAAAAATTATTCCAATATCTGAGTTTGCGATTTTCTTGGCAAGCCAGATAATTCTGTAGCAAAGTTCAGCTTCTTCTTTTGTTGAACTTGCAGATCTTGCGATGGTGTATAGAAGCGACTTTTTGTCAAGTTCCTGCTGTGTCTTCTGATACAACCTGGCGTTTTCAATTACGAATCCTGCAGTGTTTACTAACATTCCCATTAGATTTATGTCCTCCTTGAGAATCTGTTTGCGTGAATACTGGTTGTCAAATGCGATGAATCCTATAACTTTATGCTTGAGCTGAATTGGAATTATTGCAAAAGTTGTTGTCATCTCAATATCCAGATACTTTTGAATATTTTTTGCTTCTTCTGCTGCAAA